>NZ_JAJENU010000259.1:0-24702 GCF_035615495.1 Lyngbya sp. CCY1209
AATTGGGGGGAGAATTGGGGGGAGAATTGGGGGGAGAATTGGGGGGAGAATTGGGGGAGAAGGGGGGATTTCTCCGATTTGAACGGGGCAAATATTACAGCCAATTACCGACTAAAATGTAGGGACTCCAGTAAAAGGGATGATCGTAGAATTCATTGTTCAGTAATTCCAGTTGAGCCGCCCTCAAAGCTTCCGCTTTGGTGAGGTTCTTTTGATTCAAAAATCGGTAGAATTGACTCATCAACTCGCTGGTCGCCTGGTCGTTCACCGACCACAGGGTTCCGACCGTGCTGCGGGCGCCCGCCCTGACGGCCATTCCCGCCAGTCCCAAAGCGGCGCGATCGTCTCCCGAAGCCGTCTGGCAGGCGCTGAGAACCAGCAGTTCGATCGGATTGCGACCGTCGAGGGTTTTTTCGGTCAATAAGGTATCCAATTCGAGAATGCTGATGCGGCTGTCCCAGGCCAGAATAAAGGTTTCGTCGAGTTGGGAACTAAATTGACCGTGGGTGGCAAAGTGAACGATGGGATAGCTGGAATATTCAAATTCTTGTCTGAGGGATGCGCTGGTAAATTCCTGATTAAGTAGAATCTTACTCGACGTTTCCGCTTTGAGAATTTCCATTTCTTCTTCGACGTAATCTAAGGGGCTGAACCCCTGCCGTTCTTCCGTGAGTCCGGCCGCCAAAATCTGTAAATCTAACTGTTGGATGGAGCGGGCAGAAAGGAGTTGTAAGCCAGGTGTGACGGCGATATTGTAGGTTTCGATCAGGTAGTTTTCCCCGTCATAAAGGGTCGCGATCGGAATATTTCGCAGGGGACCATCTGGAACCAATACCAAGGTTTTAATTTCTTCCGGATTGAGGGGGTCGGCGAAGGGGCGGATCAGCCAATCGTAGAGTTGTCGTCCGGGTTGGAAAAATTGGCGGCGGGAGCGGATCACCAAACCTTTGGAGAGTCGGTCGATCGCATTTTCGACTTCGGAACTGGCGACGGGAATGCGACGGTGAATGAGGGGGCCGCGGGATGTGCGGAGAATGACTTCCAGGCGATCGCTCAAAATAATCGGATAAATCACCGCCGCCCGGGAATCGATTTCGTCGATCTTTCGGGGTTCTGCCACCACGCAAGCCGCCTGAAAAAAGTTATCCAGTTCGGCAACTTGCAGGGACTCCATCACGTTGATGGCGGCTGCCAAATTGTCCTGGCTGACGGACTCTCCCGGTGCCGAGTCGAGCAACAAACTCGCCAATTCCCGATATACGGGTTCGATGCTATTTTGAAAGGAGAACTGAAATTCTCGGCCCAAAGCGGCGATATCTTCGCTGAGGGAACTCAACAGGGTGACGGCTTCGGAATAGGCTGCGATCGCCTCTTGTTTCTGTCCCTGCAGCCCTTTGATGCGCCCCAACTGCCACAGCCAGCGGTAGGCGATATCCGGGGCATTGATTCCCTGGCTCAAAATTAGGGCGTCTCGGGTGAGGCGTTCGGCGAGTTGCAATTGTCGGGTTTCCTCGTAGACGTTTGCCAAATAACCCAGGGCGTAGGCTTCCGCCCGCCGATCGCCCAGTGCGATCGCCTGTTGGGCGGCGGTACTATAAAGATCGAGAATCATTTCCCTGGACGAGTTCGGTTCCGTCGCCCGTTTCCACGCCGACATGGCTTGTCCCAAATTGAGGCGAGAATAAATGTTCCGGTGACTCGAAGGGAGGCGATCGAGGTTTGCCAGGGTTTCGGGCAACAATTCCGCCACCGCTTCCCAATCTTCGGCATTCACCAAAAGGTCTAGTCGAGCCAATTCGATCGCCACTTGCTGGTTGAGGTCGGGAGACAAAGCGAGGGCTTGTTGATAATAATCGAAAGCAGTCGAAGCATCTTGGAGCGATCGCGCCACATTTCCCAAACCCAGCAAAGCTGATATTTGTTCGGAATTTAATTCCAAATCCAAAGCCACTGCCAACCCCCGCTCCAAAACCTCTCGGGCATCATTGGGGCGACTCAGGGTATTGAGGAGATTTCCCAATCGAATTAAGACCGTCGCCTGCAGGGGGGAAAGTTCTCGTTCCTGTAGGTCGGTATTCACGTCGGTGAGCACTTGCAGGGAGCGGCGAAACAGTCCGAGTTGCTCTAAGGCGGTCGCCTGATTGATTCGAGCTTGCAATACGCCGTCTCGATTCCGACTCCGGGCGTAAAATTTTTGGGACAACTCCCAATTGGCGAGGGCTTCTTCCGCGTTTCCCGTCGCCAAATTTAATTTCCCCTGGGTATTCAACGCTTGAGCCCGAACCGATGTTCCCTGATTGCCCGAATTTTGTAGCCAATTCAAACTCTCCTGCGTCGCCTCCCTCGCCTCCCGCCACAATCCCAACTGTTGATAAGCCAAAGAAAGGTTGCTCAACACCCGCGCCCGAGAAATGGGATATCCCTCGGTTTCGTAGATAGTCGCCGCGGATTTCCAGATCGCGATCGCCCCTTCAAAATCCCCTAGTTCGTAGCGATCGCGCCCCTGCTGTTCCTGTCGCACCCCGTCCTCCACTTGGGCGACCACCTCCGTTTCCGCCCCCGCAATTTTGGCAGTGGCGGGCGATCGGATGCCATCCGACAGGAGGAGACTAGCCGACAAACCCAACAAAACTAAAAGGCTAACAATTGAAGGACGACTGTTCATAATTCAATTAATAATTAACAATTAATAATATCGAATCCGGTAAATACCCAGAAGTCAAAGCCAATTCCGGCTCCCCCCTTGAAAAGGTGGGCTGGGGGGGGATCGAGGGGGGGCGGGTAAATAACCGGATCTGATATATAGCAGTTTTCGATCCAATACGATACGGACGATCCCCCTAAATCCCCCTTGAACTCCCCCCTTACAAAGGGGGGGTAGGGGGGGATGGGGACTTTGAATTTGCCAGCGTACCTCACAGACTTGAAAATTGCTGTCATTAACAATATTCAGATATCGCGTCAATCTAACAATCCGCAACGCAAACAAAAACGACTTATCCTTCACAACATTATCTTTCATAATTATCAATTATCAATGATTAATTGTTAATTGTTCGACATTGAGGAGCCAGCCAGGGGATGGAGACGGGTTGACCGGAGGCGTGGGCGACTAGGATAACTTTACCATCGGGATGGACGACCCATCCTCGGGCTTCGACGGGAGGAGCAATAGAAGTCTTGGGGGGCGATGCTTCGGTGTTGCGGGTTGTGACGGAATCTCGTTCTTCTAATGCAATTTCGCCCAAGTCTTCTAATGGTGTCTGAAAACTAGAAACGTCGGACGGGTTGGGGGGCAGGCCGCCCCGGCCGGTGATGATGAATCGGTTGTCGGCAAATCCGGGAACCTGGCGGCAGTCTTGGGCGACGAGTCGGGTGGGGTCGATGGGGCGATCGGGCAGATCCGCCAAACCCTGATTCGGGTCGGTGTCGGGGTTGTTGACGGTGACGACCCCATCCACCCCGAAGGCGGAACTGACGGTCATATCGCTCAGGGGGGTGGGTTGTTCTCGGAATTCGATGCCGAAAATCCCCTCGGCGGTGACATCGATGTTGCCCCCCCGGCCGAAAAAGGCGTTGGCGGTGATATCGCTATTTTCCTGGGGGAGGGCGAAGAGATACTGGGTGACGATATCGATGTTGCCGCCATTTCCCCGGCTGCTGGCCAGCCCCGCCGTTGCTGAGATGGTACTGCCGCGGCGCAATTCCAGGGTATCTCCCACCTGGAGGTTGAGATTTCCCCCGTCGTCCGAGGCGGTTTCGGCGGTGATAGTCGCGCCGCGGTCCAAGTTTAAATTGGGGGTGGCGACACTGATATTTCCCCCCGAACCCAAACTGCGACCTTCGGCAAAGATACCGCTGCGGAAAAAGCCGTCGGCGGAGGTTCCGGTCAGTTCTACCTGTTCGGAAGCGCTGACGGTGACGGTGCCCCCCCGGCCGAGGTTTTGGCTGGAGGCGGAGATACGGGCGCCGTCGGAGATTTGCAGTTGTCCGGTTCGGACTCGGATGTTGCCCGCCCGGGCTGTCCCTTCCCCGGGGCGATCGGGGGTTCCGGTGGAGGTGAATAATCCGCTGGGACTTTGGGTGTCGGCGGAGATGCCGGCGAGTCGAACCGATTCCGAAATCACGTCGATGGTTCCCCCGGGAGCTTCGCCGAGGGTTGCTGCGGCGATCTGCGCCCCGCCGCCGACTCGGAGTTCTCCGGTTTGGAGGGTAATGTTGCCCCCGCTTCCGAGTCCTCCGGTGGCGCTGGAAATGGTCGCCCCGTCCCCTTGTAGGTTCAATTGATTGGTATTGAGGACGATGTTGCCACCCCGACCGGTTGCTTCGGGTTCGACTTGACTCAATAAGCCCGTACTGATTTGATCAGGCTGGAGATTTCCCTGGATGTCGATGCGATCGCGGGCGGTGATGGAAATGGTTCCGGAAGGAGCTCCCGAACCCCCGTCCGCCGTGCTGGTATTGATTCGGGCGCGATCGCGGATTTGCAACACTTCCGTTTCGATGGCGACATCACCGCCTTTAGCCGTACTTCCCGGTTCCACTCGGGTCGTGATGCTGCTGGGCGTGCCTTCGCGGGAAACGCCCTCTATATTAATTTCCGTTGCCGAGATCCGCACGTTCCCCTGGAGTCCAGATGTTGAGGTGGAAGTGGATGTGGCGATTCCGGCTCCGCCTTGGATGTTGAGTTGTCCCGTATTGACAACAATATTGCCGGGAGTCCCTCCGGCACCGGTTTCTGTAATCAAACGGCCGAGATTGCCCCGCAATTCGATCGCCTCGGAGACATTGACGGTGAGATTCCCGGTATCGCCGCCGCCCAAACTGTTGGCGCCGATCTGGGAATTGTTGACCCCCAACCGCCGCGCTTCGATGGTGACATCTCCCCCCTGCCCCGATCCTCGGGTTTCCGTTCCCATCAGCGCGAAGTTATCGACTTGGAGGAGATCGGTTACAACTGCCAAATTTCCGCCCCGTCCGATTCCTTCCGTTTCCGCCGCCACCTGGGTGGGGGTGGGTGGGGTGTCGGGGGGACTTCCCGGCGGAGGCAACAATCCGTTGCGGACGTTCACCGTTTCCCCTCGGAGACGAATATTTCCCCCCGCGACCGGACCCGAGGTGATGGTTTGGACGGCCGAGCCATTTTCAATTGTCAAAACGCGATCGGCGTGGAGGGTGATGTCGCCCCCCGGTTGAGTTGCCATCGGGGAGGGCGCGACGAAGATTCCGGAATTGTCGATCGCGATCGTATTTCCCCGCAGTTGAATATTTCCCCCCCCATTCGGTCCGCTGGCATCGAGCAAAGCCTCCTGGAGTCGAATCGCCTGTAAATTCTGCCCAGGTGCATACCGGAACTCAAATCCCTGGGGATGGGGCGTCAAAGCCACGCGCCCCCCGCCGCCGACGCTCCCCACCTCAATGCGTCCGTCCGGCGCCGCCAATGCCGCCCCCTGCAACGTGACATTTCCCCCCACCAGGGCGAACGTATTGCCCTGGGGAATCCGGTCGGGCGGCCCGGGCAATCCCGCCCCCCGGACTAAAATCGGGCCGGGATTTTGTCCGAACTGGAGTCCGAGGGGGACGTTGACTCTCAACAGGGGCGGTTGGGGATTCGTCGCGCTGAACTCCCCGCCATTGTCGAAAACCAGGCTATCTGCGGTGGTGGCGACGAAGGCGCCCCCGACATTCAAACTGGCGTTGGGGCCGAAAACGATCCCGTTGGGGTTGAGGAGAAATAGATTGAAATTGGGCGAACCCCCCGCGGCTTCGATGAATCCTTCGATCGCTGAAATTGAGGAACCCGTCACCCGGCCGATGACGTTTTGAATGGCGGGATTGTCGTTGAAAAAGACCGCCCCCCCGACTTCGGGAACGGAAAATTCCCGAAAACTGTGGAAGAGGTTCGGTCCGGCTTCCGTTCCCCCGGTGATGCCGTAGATGTCGGGTTCGAGGGGGACGACGACGGTGTTGTTGGGAGTCAGGGTGCTGTCGGCTTGGATGGGTTGGCCGTGGGCGGGGATGGCCGACAGCAGGCAGGATGATAACACCCCGAACACCAGGCGAGTCGTAGAGTTCGGCATTCGAGATTGTCCTCCCTTGAATTCGTCGGGCATGGGATTCGCATTGAATTCTAAAGGGAAGTATATCAAAAAAGAATAGCCGTCTGACTTCGAGAGTCCGGAAAGCGATCGCCCCCTTCGGATGCCGAAAACCGGAATGTCAGGGTTGATATCGCAGTTCGCGGCTCCGGCATCCGCCGTTTTTGAAGCTTTGATGAAGAATCCTTCTGTTCCATAAGGTTACGGTAAAAACTCTGGATTTTTACGGAAAATTGCGGTTTTTTTATGTCACTAATATCGAAATTTTTATCATTTTTAAAAATCGGGTTAAATTGTTAAATTTTCGCCCGATATGGGGTGCGCTGGCCTGGTGACACGCGGGGAATGATCAATCTCCCTACTCCCGATTCCCTTTGATAAGTTTTGTAACTATAGGAGCGCGTACTGCTATATATAGCAATGATCGCTCGTGTGTTTACATTTCTGTTTGGGGGGCAGGACTCGAAACTTCCATGTAAAGGCGGTTTCTATTCCCTACACCCGTTGCCCTGAGCGCAGTCGAAGGGCTACACCCTACACCCGCGCGTAGCGCTATATGGGGTGCGGATCGACCTTTTTTTTATCTACAATAAAGAAGTAAAACCAGTTATTAACCGTAACAAACGTTATCCAGAATGAGCCAACTAAAACCGAAGATCCAATTGAAAAAGATACCGTTACATCTGCTTTGTGTCGTTTCGGGTATCGCCCTGGCCGCCCCGGTGCGGGCCGCAACTTTCAACTTCATGCACGATTTCGGAACCTCTCCGGAAATTGTTGACGCTTTCGATCGCGCCGGCGACATTTGGTCTTCCATCCTCTACGATGATGTCGAGGTCAACATCTTCGTCAAGTACGACCAGATGGCGAGCGATACGGTGTTGGGGGGGGCCCGTCCCGAGATGGTGGAAGTCGGCTACAACCAATATCTGAATCACACCTTCCGGGATATCACCTCGGAAGACGATCTGAGGGCGTTCAAAAATTTGCAGTTCGACGCGGACGACACCGGGATCGCGACGATCCTCGACCGGTTCGGCTTGGCGGATATCTCCCAACTCACCCTCAGCCAAGTTCTCAGGCTGAACCGGGAGGCGATCGCATTGAGTACCGAAACCTTCGGAATGTTGCGCGATCGCACCGACGGCAGCGGAACCGTCCTCGACGACAACGGCAACGCCAACAACCGCACCATCTGGCTGACAAGGGCTAACGCCAAAGCCCTGGGACTGATGCCCGGTTACGATAACACCGTCGCCTTCGACTCCGAGATCGCCATAAACAGCAACGTTCTGAGCAACTCGGACATTTGGGATTTCTCCCGGGTCTACAATAATAATGTCGCGATCGCCAACGGCAAACTCGACTTCATGAGCGTCGCCCTCCACGAAATCGGCCACTCCCTCGGCTTCGTGAGCGGTATCGACACCGCCAATATGCTGTACATGATGGCTGAGAGCGGCGAGGGGGCGCCCGTTCAGGAAACCGACCTCACGTATGTCAGCACCCTGGATCTGTTCCGCCACTCCGAAACCAGCCGAGAGGCCAACGTATTTGACTGGACCTGCGGCACCGGGAAGTATTTTTCCCTGGACGGGGGGGCAACCAACCTGGGGAACTTTGCCGGCGGCGTGAGCGCCAGGGGGGACGGCTACCAAACGAGCCACTGGCAAAAACAGGACAATTCCCTGGGAATCATGCACCCCACCCTCCAAAAAGGTCAAATCCTGGATATCAGCGCCATCGATCGCCAATTGCTGGACGTGACGGGGTGGGATTTGGATTTGTCGAACCTGAGTCGCGGCAATGGCCCGAATCGGACGACGCAAGGCAAGCGGGGAACCGACACCCTGATGAGTTGGATGAGCAGTTGGTGGAATAGTTGGACAACTGGTAGTTGGGGTCCCTGGTGGATGGAATTCGATGGGGACAATAAACCGACTCAGTATTACTCGACCCTTGATGATGCGATCGCCCAACCTTCGGCAGAGTCCGCGAGCGGTGAAGCGGTGTCCGTACCGGAACCGACCTCGGTGATGGGACTCCTCGGTTTGGGAGCTTTGGGCCTCGGTGCCCTGCACAAGCGCCACAGCCGACAGTCGTAACCGATTCTCAGGGACATGGGGAATCATGGATGCGAGTCAACAGTTCTTCTACGGCGGTGACGGGTAAAGGTTTTGAGAAATAGTATCCTTGTCCGTATTCGCAGTTCAGGGTCCGAAGAACTTTAACATTTTGCTCTGTTTCGATTCCTTCGGCGACCACATCCATCTTCAGATTGTGTCCGAGCATGATAATGGTTTTGACAATATCGGTATTTTCCCGGCTCTCGTCCATGCGGCGGATAAAAGATTGATCGACTTTCAGGGTATCCATCGGGAAGCGGTGCAGGTAACTCAGGGAGGAGTAACCGGTTCCGAAATCGTCCATGCTGAGTTTGATTCCCAGGGTTTTTAATTGTTCCAACAGTGCGATCGCCTCATCTACGTCGTCCATAATCGTACTTTCGGTAATTTCCAATTTGATAGACTCGCGGTTGACACCGCTGCGGTCGAGGATGCGATCGACGCACCCCACCAAGTTAGCCTGGGAGAGTTGGCGGGTGGAAAGATTGATGCTCAAAACGAAAGGGGGAATTCGGGGATATTTTTCGTGCCATGCGGCGAGCTGGCCGCACCCCTCTTCCAGAATCCACTCCCCCAAGGGAATAATTAACCCGGTGTCTTCGGAAAGGGGGATAAATTCTCCCGGGGAGACGAATCCCCGTTTGGGGGAGATCCAGCGCACCAGGGCTTCAAATCCGACGATCTGCTCCGTTCTCAGGTCGATGATGGGTTGGTAATGGAGCTGAAATTCCCGGTTTTTGATAGCCTCTCTCAAATCCGACTCCAACTCCAACTGCTGCAGAGCCCGGGTGTGCATGGTGGAGATAAAGACTTCGTAGCGGCCGTGACCGGACGCTTTGGCTCGATACATGGCGGTGTGGGCATCCCGCAGCAGGTCTGGGGCCGCCAATTCTTTCGAGCGGGGGCTGCAGGCGATGCCGATGCTGGCGGTGGTGTAGGTTTCCTGGCCGTCGAGATCGAAGGGGGCGGCGAGGGTTTTTTGCACCCGGTGGGCCACGGCGATCGCCTCCTCGCTATTTTCTACGCCGGAGATGAGAATCGCGAATTCGTCTCCCCCCACCCGGGCCAAAAAGGTTTGGGGGGGCAGGCAGGTTTTGAGACGCCGGCTCGTCGAGAGGATCAGGCGATCGCCGATGTGATGTCCGAATCCCTCGTTGATGATTCGGAAGCGATCGAGGTCTAAAAACAACAGGGCGATTTGGGCGGTTTCGGCGGTTTCGGTGCGGCTCAGGCGCCGGATCTGTTGGGTGAGCAGGGTCCGGTTGGGCAAATCCGTCAGCGGGTCGTAGGACAGGCTGTAGAGGACTTTGTAGGCTAGGACGATGCCGGCGGTGGCCGCCAAGCCCAGGGCGGGAGGAACCAGGGGAATCCAGCCCGTTTGCGTGAACGCGAAAAAGCAAATCACCCACAGGGCGATCGCACTCGCCCCCCCCAACAATGCCAGGGACAGGGGGCGATCGAACCGCATCGCCAAACTTCCCCCTAGAACCGACCAACCCCACAACCACAAGATCTCGGCCCACTGCGGCCAGAACCAAAACAGGGATTTTCCGTCCAGGACGACATCCAGAATTTGGCTCGCCATCTGGGCGTGGATCAAGACCCCCGGCATCCTGTAATCGTCCGTCTTCGCGGGGCTGTAGGGGGTGGGATAGAGATCTTTCAAACTCGGGGCGGTCGTACCGACCAAAATGGCTTTGTCCCGAATCCACTCGGAGTCAAAATTCCCTTCCAACAGTTCGGTTAGCGTGATGATGCGGGCGATCTGTTCGGAGCGGTAGTCGATCAAAATTTGTCGCCCTTTGACTTCCGAGGCGGGCAGTTCGTAGCCACCGGCGTTGTCTTTCAGGGTGGGAAAGGTGGTGTTGCCGAGTTGGAGAAAGTCCGCTCCGAGGAGGATGGGGACGGGGCGATCGAGCCGGGATTCCAGGTATTTTTGGCTGACTTTCAACGCGAATGAGTAAAGTTTTTCTCCCTTGTATTCGACGTACATCAGGTTGCGGCGGACCGCATTGTCGAAGTCGATCGCCAGGTCGTTGAAACCAATTTTTTCGGGCCGGACCGATGGGGGGGGCCCGACGACGCCGACCTGTTCGATGGCGATGGCGTTGTCGGCTTTCAACTGTTCGACCAACTCGAAGTGTCCGGGGGGTTGGGGGACGTCGCGGTACAGGTCTAAACCGATCACTCTCGGTTGATAGCCCTGTAGTTTAGCTAGAGCCCGGGCGATGGTGCGATCGGGCAACGGCCAGGTCTGCTCGGCTCGGATATCGGCTTCCGTGATGGCGACGACCGTCAACCGGGGGTCGGGGTCGCCGTCGCCGTGCAGCCGCACCATGCGATCAAAGGCCTGCAATTCCACCGACTCGAGGATGCTAAAGGAGCGAATCACCCAGATGGCGGAGGTACTCAACAGGCTGGCCAGCAAGACGGTGGCGACTTGCTTCGTCGAAAGGTTGCCGACATTTTCTCGCCGATGACGGTTGCCCGAAGTATCCGGCAACAGAGATCTAATCTTGACTAAAACTTGAGCAAACACGGCTATTATTGAAGGATTTTGCAAAAATTAGAACGGTCGCACCTCCGGGTCTCCCTCCGGATTGACCGGACATCAATTCCGATCAATTGTGTTCGCCTTCTCTATCTTCATGTTCCGTAATTTTACTGATTTGGGAGAGCAAAGCGCTTTGATATAATTAATCTGACAGTGAATCAGGGATAAATTCGGTTAAGCCTATGTTATTCAACCCCATATGGAAAGCCGCCGCCGCCCCCATCGGTGTCATCTCGTTGCTGACCCTGTTTCTGGCACTCCCGGGCGCCGAATCTGTTCGAGCCGACGACGACATACCCGGTCGGCGGGCGGGTGGCGGAACCCGCAGCGGCAACCCGAGTTGTACCTTCAATCGAACCCCTTTGATGGCGGTCGTACCGGAAACGGCGACGGGGTTGACGGCTCAAAGTTCTCCGACGCTTTATTTCTATTTACCTCCGATGGAGGCGAAACAGGTGGCGGAGTTTGTACTGCTCGACGGCACTGATGACGCGATCGTTTATGAGGAGACCCTGCACATCGGAGAAAAATCGGGGATTATCGGTGTGACGATTCCTTCAAATCGGACGGATTTCGAGCTAAAAACCGATCGCGATTACCAGTGGTATTTTTCGATTGTCTGCGATCCGGAAGACCGCTCCGGAGATGTGGTCGTCGAAGGCAGAATTCGGCGGACTGATTTGGAGCCGACTCTGGTCACTCAGTTGAATCAAAAAACGCCGTTGGAGCAAGTAGACCTGTATTTGAAAGCCGAACTTTGGTACGATGCCCTGTCAATCTTGGCGCAATTACAGCCCGATCGCGGTGACGATCCGGCGGTGTCGGCGGCTTGGAACCAATTACTCCAATCGGTCGATTTGGGAGTGTTGGCCCGAGAACCGGTTCTCCGACCTTAAGTTGAGTTTAGCAAACTTATTGGAGAGTTCCCCGACTGCGGGATAGTGCGATCGCGCCTCAATCTCAATCCGCACCCCGTTGGCGAAACAGCTCGTACAGGGCCATGCCGGTGGCGACGGAGACGTTCAAGCTCGGGGTCGCCCCCCGCAGGGGAATGGAAACGAGGAGGTCGCAGTTTTGGGCGATGCCTCGGCTGAGTCCCTCCCCTTCGCTCCCCGCCACCAGCACGGCGGCACCGGTCAAATTGACGGTGTGCAGGGGCGGGTACTCTCCCGCTGCGGTGCCGTAGACCCAAAATCCTGCCGATTTCAGTTCCGTCAGTGCCCGGTTGAGATTGACGACCCGGGCGACCGGAAAGGTTTCCAAGGCGCCTGCGGCCACTTTCATGACGGTGGCGTTCACCCCCACGGCCCGCCGCTGGGGCAGGATCAAACCTTGGGTCCCCATCGCTTCTGCTGTCCGCACGATCGCCCCGAGGTTGTGGGGGTCGGTCACGCCGTCCACGGCTACCAGCACGGGTTGGGAAGTGGCGGATTGGGCCCGGGCGATCAGGGTTTCCAAATCCCAATATCGGTAGGGGGTGACTTGGGCGGCGATGCCCTGGTGGTTGGCCCCCCGGGTGATTTGGTCGAGGCGTTGGTGGCTGGCGCCATCGATGATCGCGCCCCGGGCTTTGGCTTCTTGCAGCAGGGGTTGGAAGCGGGTGTCGGACCGCAGTTGGGAGATCGCCCAGATTCGATTCAGGGAGCGCCGATTTTCCAAGGCCGCCAGGACGGTGTGGCGCCCGTAGATGAGATCGTCCTCGGGGATGTCGCCGGCAGGGCGGCGGGGCCGGGAGGGGGCGGATTGGCCCCGGTTTTCGGAGGGGCGGCGGGAAGGTGGGCGGGGTGTCATAAGTCAATAGTCAATAGTCAATAGTCAATAGTCAACAGTCAACAGTCAACAGTCAACAGTCAACAGTCAACGATATAGCGCGGCGCGCGGTCCTCGAGAATCGAGACTCGGGAGTCGGGACAACTCAAAGCCCCTTAAAAATACCTTTTGATTCCGAAAAATCTCCCTCTTCTCCCGGTCGCTTCCTCTGCTTCCTCTGCTCCCTCGGCCATTTTTTGGGGGAAAATGAAACGGCCCGGGTTTAACGGGGAGGCTCTCAATCGATTTCGAGGTCGAGGTGGCCGAGAAGTTCTTCTAGGCGGGGGCGGTCGGTCAAGTACAGGTAGCCCAACAGGGCCTCCAGGCTCGTCGCTTTCTGGTAGGTTTCCGCGTCGATGCGTTTCGGGCGGCGGAACGTCGCGTTGCGGCCGAGCCTGACGATTTCGAGTTCGGCGGGGGTGAGGTGGGATGCGAGGGCGTCCAGGTGGCGGGCCTGACTTTCGGCCCGGACTTGGTTGACCACCTGGCGGTGATACAGTTGCGATCGCTTCGGGGGCATCAGGTAGAACCGACGCACATACAATTCGTAGACGGCATCTCCCAAATAGGCCCAGGATGCAGGTGACAACTGCCGAACCTGCTCCGGGGTCAAGGTCGCATCCGAGAATCCCCTCAAATCCGACATCGGCACCAGGCCCCCCCGAACTCCGTCGCGCACGCAGAACCGACGGGGAGCCTTCTCCTCGTCGGCGTGCTGACAAAAAGCTGAGTCAACCCGTCCAGCTTAACCGTCTTTGACATTCTCCACGGCCACTTGAACTGAAGGCTGCAGAGATAGAAATTTTTCCAAGCGAACCAGTTTCACGGTTTGGGTTACGCGAGGATTAGAAACAATTTGTAAAGTTCCCCCGTTAGTCTGGGCTTTTTTGACGAGTTGTACCAGAGCGCCCAAACCGGAACTGTCTACAAAGTCTATCTGGGACAAGTCCAACACGATGTGTTTGGGTCCATTGTCGATACACTTGGACATCTCCTTCCGGAATTTACCTTCTGAGAAGGCGTCCAGCAATCCGGTCAGACGAAATAGTTGATAATTCTCTTGAACGTCTCGAGTCCCTCTGAGGCTAACGGTCAGGTTTAGTTGCTCAGGAATAGCCCCCTCCTAACTTGATAGCACGTATACTGCCTCACCAGTATAGTTTTTTTTGCGGCAATTGTCTAGAATCAGTCCGTGGCGAAATGGATTCTGGGGGAAGGGCGCAAGGGGGCGGCGCAGGTGGGGAGCCGCCCCCATTTGGCTCGGACTCAAGACTCCGAACTGACGGCTTTGCTTTTGCTGTTTTCCATTTCTTGGATGAAACGCTCGAACAGGTAGTCGGCATCGTGGGGGCCGGGGCTGGCTTCCGGGTGGTATTGGACGGAAAACAGGGGCAGGGACTTGTGTTTCAATCCGGCCACGGTGCGATCGTTGAGGTTGAGGTGGGTAATTTCCACCCCGTCCGACAGGGAGTCGGCGTCGATGGCGAACCCGTGGTTTTGGCTGGTGATTTCCACCTGGCGCTTCAGGCCGGCGGGTTGATTTAACCCCCGGTGGCCGAACTTGAGTTTGAAGGTTTTGGCGCCGAGGGAGAGGCCGAGAATTTGGTGGCCCATGCAGATGCCGAAGACGGGTTTGTTGCTTTGCACCAACTGTTGGGCGGTGGCGATGCCCTCGGTCACGGCTGCCGGGTCGCCGGGGCCGTTGGAGAGGAAAATGCCGTCGGGTTCGTATTTGAGGATGTCTTCGGGGGGGGTGTCGGCGGGGACGACGATGACGCGACAGCCGTAGCTGGCGAGGCGGCGGAGGATGTTGCGCTTGACGCCGAAATCGATCGCGACGACGGTGTAGCGGGGTGTGGCGGGTTGGTTCTCGTCTGGGGATTGGAGGCTGGGGCTGAATTCCCAGACGGTTTCCGTCGGGTCGGACCACTCGTAGACTTCGGGGGTGGTGACTTCCTTAACCAAGTTGAGTCCGTCCATACTCGGCGCCTGCTGGACTCGGGACAACAACTCGCCCGGATCGAGGATTTCGGTGGAGATGCCGCCGTTCATGGCCCCAACGGTGCGGAGTTTGCGGGTCAGGGCGCGGGTGTCGATGCCGTAGATGCCGGGGATGTGGTGTTGTTTGAGATAGTCCGAGAGGGATTGTGTCGATCGCCAGTTACTCGGGCGGGTGCAGATGTTGCGGGCGATCGCGCCGAGTACCTGGGGCCGGGAGGATTCTTCGTCTTCTGGGTTGACCCCGGTGTTCCCCAATTCGGGATAGGTGAACGTCACGATCTGGCCGCAGTAGCTGGGATCGGTGAGCACTTCCTGGTAGCCCGTCATTCCGGTGTTGAACACCACTTCGCCGACGACCGTACCGGGGGCGCCGAAGGACCAACCGCGATAGGCGGTGCCATCGACGAGAACGAGCAGAGCCGGTTGAGCAGAGATAAGCGACATGAAACCCAATTGCTATTGCTTTGTGAAAATACTCCATCATTTTGCCAGACAACGGACGAGAGCGGCGATCGACTCGCGGCTCCTGTTGTCGTCGCATGACAATTTTTGCCCCGTGGCCTTCCCGACGGACGGATCATTTTCCGATCACGGCGATTATGTGATCGCGGACACAACATAATTATTAAATTTTTATTAAATCAACAGAGAGGCGGAAGGAGGAGCGATCGATTTTGATAGAAAAATTGAAAATTTCCTTAAATTTTGGAATTCCATCTTGTGGAGTATGGCGATCGCCCGTAGGGGTGCTACACTTGACCTAAATTTTTGTATGGAATCTCAACCAATAGCTGTTATCGGACTTAGAACAGTTCTAACTCAATTCCAACCGATTCGGGCGATCGCGAGCCCCTCAATTAGCCGTCATCATTCTGACATCTCAGCACCTCAGAATTGGGAGTCCCAACTGTCTGCAACATTCGATGCCCATCGGTACGGTACGGAATTCGGGGGGACAGTCCGATCCGCTCTCGACGGCGAGAGATACGCATCAAATGATGGTGTCAATCCCGACCCCAAATCGTCCCGCGACAACCGGCGGGCAAGCGACATCTTTGGTGCGATGTGACTCCCGTAAACTTGCCCAATTGACAACACGGTTCAAGCTATGGATGCCAGAGAACTGAATGCCGCAGAACGACTAGACCAATATATTTCTGGGGACAGAAACTTCAGAGGTGTCCACCTGTCCAGAAATCTCCTGGACGCCGATGCCAACGGGGGAAATTCCATCTCGGCTGTAGAGTGGGGAGTCCTGCAACTCGGCGAGAGGATACGACGGGTCGGCATCGATTTCGGCAACGCCGACCTGGCCGGCACCCACCGGGGTTGGGCTAATCTCACCCGGGCGAACTTGGAAGGCGCGAACTTGAGCGGCACCAACCTGAGTGGAGCCGACCTCAGCGACGCGAACCTGCGGCGGGCCGATTTGAGTGAGGCTGACCTCCGGAATATCAACCTGAGTCGGGCCAACCTTTCCGAGTGCAACATGGCTCGGGCGCTCCTCACCGATGCCAAGCTGGCTGAAGCGAATCTGAGTCGGGTCAACCTGGCGAAAACCAATACCGGCGCCAACCTGATGGAAGCCGACCTGCGGGGCGCCAATCTGAATCGAGCCAATTTGCGCGGTGCCAACCTGACGGGCGCCTACCTGAATTCGGCCACCCTGGTGGAGGCGGACCTTCACCAGGCGAACCTGACGGGCGCCAACCTCAGCCGTGGGAACTTGAGCAAAACCTATTTGCGGGGGATCTGTCTCAAGGGGACCTGTCTGACTCAGGTGAATTTCAGCGGGGCGGACTTGGCGGGGGTGGACTTGAGCCAAAAGTTGCTGACGGGTATCAACTTCGCTGGCGCTTATTTGAGCGGGGCGACCTTTGCGGGTGCGCTGTTGATGGAAGCCCAACTCAATTCCGCCAACTTGAAGGCCGCGAATTTCAAAAAAGCCTGTTTGATCGCCGCCGACCTACAGCAGGCCAATTTGGAGCGGGTCGATTTTCGGGAAGCCAATTTGACGGGCGCCAATTTGACGGGCGCCAATTTGACGGACGCCGACCTGCGAGACGCGAATCTGCGCTCGGCGAACTTGACTGGAATTCAATTCAAAGGTGTACGGCTGGCCGGGGCCGTCCTTCCCAACGGAAAAGTTTGCCGACCCCCAAAACGATGAGCGTCCGGGCTGTTTTTTGACGGCAAACGGAGGCGGGCGGCACTGGGCAGGCATCGGCTAAAATTGAATCAGAATAGCGATGCCCAAACCCGCACCTCGAAACAGGTGGGGGTCAAAGAGCGATCGCGGCCATCACTCTCATGCCAAACCCCGCCATGAACGCTCAATCTCATTTACCGCTCCGGGTGCTGAGTGTCCCTATCGCCCTGAGTTTGTCCCTGTTGGGGATCTCCGGCGCGATCGCCCAGGAGCATCCCGGCTGTTTCGCCCAGACGGAATCGGGCCGGGTGATCAATCTCGATGAGATCTGCAACTTTCCGGAAATGGAAACTCCCCTACCCGGTACGGCGGCTCTGCCGGGGGAGACGGGGGTGTTTCAAGCCCAGATTCTGCGCCGCCAGGCGGGAATTCCCGTGATTCAGGTCGTTTTCAACGGCCGTCAACCCTTCGAGATGATGGTCGATACGGGGGCCAGCGGCACGGTGATCACCCCGATCATGGCCGAAGTGTTGGGTGTGATTCCGACGGGGCGGGGCTTGGCTGACACCCCCAGCCAAAGGGGGGTGGAATTCGAGGTCGGTTTGGTGGATTCGATCGAAGTCGGGGGGGCGACGGCTAACAATATCGCCGTCGCGATCGCCCCCGCTTTGGATGTGGGACTGTTGGGACAGGACTTTTTCGGCGAGTACGATGTCACGATCAAGGAGGATGTCGTCGAGTTCCGTACCCGAGGGTAGGGAGTAGGGAGTAGGGAGTAGGGAGTAGGGAGTAGGGAATCGTTTTTTGACTTTTGACTCTTCATTTCTCACTCCTCCCCGAGAGGAATCTAAAATCTAAAATCTAAAATCCCCATCCGCCCATTTATCCTTTTAAGAATTGCACCAATTCCTGCAATTTTGACCAGGCGGCTCCGCTGTCGAGGATGTCGCGGGCGAGGGCGAAGCCTTTTTGGTGGGCGAGAAGGGGGACGGCCCCGGCGACCTGGAGGGCGAGGGAGGCGTTGAGGGCGACGGCATCCCGTTGGGCGGGGGTGCCTTGGCCTTGCAGGACTCGGGTCAGAATTTCCATATTTTCGGAGAGTTCTCCGCCTTTGAGGGCGGCGAGGGGGGCGGGTTCGATGCCGCATTCTTCGGGATGGAGGAGCGATCGCTTCACTTGCCCTCCCGAGAGGATCGCCAAATCGGTGGCATCGCCCAAACCCGCCTCGTCCAGGCCTTCCCGGCCGTGTACGACGATCGCCGTCTCCATGCCCAGGTGTCCCAGAGCGGCTGCGATCGCGTCCAAAACGGTGGGGTCAAATACGCCGATGACTTGGGCTTTCGGACGCAGGGGATTCACCAGGGGCCCGAGCAGGTTGAACACCGTCCGTACCTTCAGGGTTCGCCGCATCGGGGCCACGGCTTTCATCGCCGGATGCCAGCCCGGGGCGAATAGGAAGGTGATGCCCACCGCATCGAGGGCGGCGCTCACCTGTTCCGGGTGGGCGGTCAAATTCACGCCCAACCCCTCCAAAACGTCGGCCGAACCCACTTTGCTGGAGGCGGAGCGGTTGCCGTGCTTGGCGACTGGAACCCCGGCGGCGGCGGCGACGAAGGCGACGGCGGTGGAAATGTTGAAGGTGGAGGCCCCATCTCCCCCGGTTCCGCAGGTGTCGATGGTGGGATATTGAAATTGGGCGGACGTTTCCGGGGGGGACGGGAGGCTTTCGGAGAGGGACTGGGCTTGCAATACGGAGGCCATGCCCGCCAGTTCTTCCCCGGAGATGCCTTTGGTTTGCAGGGCGATCAAAATGGCCCCCGAGAGGACCGGGGGTATGGACTCACTCAACCATCCTTCCATCAACATCGAGGCTTGGGTGGTGGAGAGGGACTGATGTTCGAGCAGTTGTTGGAGAAGTTCTGACCAGATCTCGGTACCTGTAGCAGGGTGGCTCATGGGGAAGCAGGTAGAAGTTGGGATGTGAATTTTTCGATCTTATCATTCGGGCAGGTCGGAAGGAAGTGCGATCGGTGGTGGTGTCCAGCTCGTCTTTTTTGAGGGTTCAATCTCTCGGTCGGGGGTCGAACCGACAGCAAATTTTAAAAATGATTAAGTTTAAGAGGCGAGGGAAAGATTCGGAATTATGATTGGTAATGTCAGTACCCAGGTCAATAGTTTCGGTTCTTTTGTGGTCAAAATACCGGGGTGAAGCGGACTTGTCTCGCTTCCCGATTTTTACTATTTTCAGCTCCACGGGTGAAGTCCAATGAGTATTTTAAAACCCAGTGCAAGGCTCGAAATTCGAGGGAGTACATCGGTTCGAGAATTTCCCCTCGACGGCGAGCCGACATCGATCGGGCGATCGCCTGACAATATGATCGTGATCGACGATCCGAGCGTTTCCCGACATCACGCCCAAATTCAAGCGGAGGGCGATCGCTACCTGATCGTCGATCTCGGCAGCACCCTCGGCACCGAGGTGAACGCTGTCAAAATTTCCCCCCATTCTCCCCATCCTTTGGTGGACTGTGACATCATCCAGATCGGAAATACCCAATTAAAATTTGGCCTCACTTCTCTGGCGACGGCCCCCACCCAAGTCTCCGCTTCCGCCGAGGAAGACGCCACGGAGGTCGTCTCCCAACTTCCAGAAAAACAAGGGACATTGCTCAGTTGTGTTCTCGACTTGCGGGGGCGAGATCTCCTCACTATCGGCCGGGATGAGAGCAATGATACGGTGGTCAACCACCCCTCCGTCTCCCGCCACCACGCCCAGATCGCCCGCCAAAATGGTTCGTTTATCCTGACGGACTTGAATTCGACTAACGGCACTTTTGTCAACGGCAAACCCGTCACCGGCGATCGCACTTTGATGGTGGGGGACACCATTCGCATCGGGCCCTGTCGCTTCACGTTCAACGTCGATGAAACCCTCGTCCAAGTCAACGAAGAGGGCAACCTCCGCCTCGATGCCCTGCACCTCAACAAACAGGTGTCCAAAGAGGTCAACCTGCTCAACGATATCTCCCTGTCCGTCCAAGCCCGGGAATTTGTGGTGGTGGCGGGGGTGAGCGGCGGGGGAAAATCGACCCTCCTCGACGCCCTCAACGGCTTCCGTCCGGCGACGGGGGGCCGGGTGTTGGTGAACGGGGAGGATCTGTACAAAAATTACAACGCCTACCGCACGGAAATTGGCTACGTCCCCCAAAAGGATATCGTCCACATGGAGTTGACGGTCGCCCAGGCCCTCGACTACGCGGCTCAGTTGCGGATGCCTGCGGATACGACGGTGGCGGAACGCCGGAAGCGGGTGGATGAAGTCCTGCAGGAACTCGGCCTGTCCCACCGCCGGGATGTCGCCGTCAAAGCCCTGAGTGGCGGGCAACTGAAGCGGGTGTCTATCGGGGTGGAGTTGCTGACGAAGCCGAGTTTGTTCTTTTTGGATGAGGCGACGTCGGGACTCGATCCGGGGACGGAAGCGGATATCATGAACCTGCTGCGGAACCTGGCGGACCAGGGCCGGACGGTGCTGTTGATCACCCACGCCACGGACAACGTGATGCTGTGTAATATGGTGGTGTTTTTGGGGGCTGGGGGCCGGGTGGCCTATTTCGGCCCGCCCCAGGAGGCGCTGGATTATTTCGGGGTGCAGCGTTTTAATGAAATTTATCACAAGGTGGAACGGGAGCGATCGCCCGAGGAATGGCAGCAGGATTATCTCAATTCTTCCCAGTACCAAAGATTCGTGGCGCAACGACAGCAGTCGTTGGACGTTCAACAGTCGGAAACGAGTCGCACCCGCCCGTCCAAACAGGCTCCCGCTGCCCAGTTGAAGCGGGTGTCGGGTTGGCGTCAGTTTTTAATTCTCTCTAAGCGGAATTGGGCGATTTTCATGCGCGATCGCGCCAGTTTGATTTTGATGTTGGCGATCGCGCCGATTCTGGGGATACTGGATTTATTGACCTGGAATTCCGAGATGTTCGACACCACGGAGGGTGACTTCGGCCAGGTGATTACCATGTTATTCGTCACCGCTTTGGTGGCGGTGATGGTGGGCAGCATCGCCACGATGCGGGAAATCGTCAAAGAGGCGGATATTTATCGCCGGGAACGCACCATCGGCTTGCAGATTTTGCCCTATATTTTGTCGAAGGTTTGGATCGCGTTGATCTTCGCGTTATATCAGGCGGCGATCTTCCTGATCTTCAAGTTGTTTGCCATCAATATTCCCGGAGACATTTCCGTTTACGGGGCGATGTACGTCACCTTGCTGTTGGCAACGATGTCGGGGATGGTGATGGGATTGTTGGTGTCGGCGATTTCGCCGAACCAAAATATCGCCCCGCTTTTGACCATTATATTTTTGGTCCCTCAAATCACGTTCGGCGGGGGGATGTTGCCTATCAATACCTTCGGTTTGCCGGGGAAAATGATCAACAATTTGACGCTGACAAAATGGCCGTTTGAAGCTCTGGTCACGATTACGGGGGCGGGACAAGATGTGGCGGCGGATGCCTGCTGGCAGTTGTCCGAAGCGGAACGGGATGCCCTGACGGAGGAACAAAAACAGGATTGCTCCTGCTTCGGCCCGAGCTTGTTTAAGGAATGTAATTTCCCCGGCATTTTGTCGAAGTACAATCCGGCCGTAGATGAAGATCAACCGCCCAAACCGGAAGATCCGGGGGACCCGCCGGAACAGCCGACCCGACCGGATACCCAGTCCTATGAAGCCCAGGAGGAGTATGAGGAGGAGATGGACCAGTATCAAGCGGATATGGAGGCTTATCAGGAGCGGGTGGACGAGTACAAAACGGCGATCGACGAGTGGCAGGATCAGTATGGAGATTGGCGGGGAAATTATGAGGGGGCTTTGGGCGAGGCGGAAGGTACGATCGAGCGGTTTAACCGGGATTACGGCTCTATGTTTGACGTGAATGTTGGCAAATATTGGGGGATTAATCTGGGCTTTATCGGCGCGATGTTCGCCTTTTTAGTGGTGGTTCAAAAGCGCAAAGATGTGATTTGATTTAAAGTTGAGGAAACCCCCCCGGCTTCCCTTTTTTGGAGGGGTTTGATGGCGATGGTAAATAATTGTCTCGCCCCCAAACCCCCAATTCTGGGGGCTTTCTTGCCCCCAAACCCCCAATTCTGGGGGCTTTCTTGCCCCCAAACCCCCAATTCTGGGGGCTTTCTCGCCCCCAAACCCCCAATTCTGGGGGCTTTCTTGCCCCCAAACCCCCAATTCTGGGGGCTTTGAAACGGCAAATTTTTGGCTTTTTTCGGTATCATCAGATTTTTTTACCACAGGGGGCGATCGCCCTGACCCGAGCGATATCGTTGGTAGTAATAGCGATAGCTGTGGGTGTGGATGGCGACTCGTTCTTGGAGGATTTCTCGGGCTAAATTGAGGGCATCGGAGGTGAGGTTTTCCGAGGGGGAAGTTTGTCGCCGTTGTTCCAGGATGAGTAACTGTTGTTTCAGTTGGTTGAGGCGATCGCTGGCTGGGGCGTGAATCAATTTTCCGAAGGGAACGTAACCCAAGGTATCGTAGATGGGTTTCATTGGGGAACCGTCTTCATAGATCAACATATCTCCTCCGGTTTCGACGCGGGTAATGTTGGGAATTAGATCGGGATATTGGGTGATAAAATCTGATGTGGCGACGGGTCCAGAACCGAAGACGATCGCCTGTATATTTTGAGGAGAAACTCCCGCATCTACTAACAGGGCGGCGTAGAGGATGGCACATCCCCCCAAGCTGTGCCCCGTCACCAACACTTCTACGTCCGTTTGGGGGTCGGCTTGGAGTCGCAAAATGTCCGCGATCGCCGTTTGGGAGGTTTCGTCCTGGAAAACTGAAGCCGCATAATCCCGAAATCCCCGGTGAATTAACACGCCGGCATCGCGGTAGAGATGTTCGGGTAAGGCGGACAGGGCGGCGGCGATATCGTTGGGATCTTCCAACTTCGGGTAAACCCCTTTAAATGCGATGAAAAATTTCGCTTTTTGTCGGCCTTGGGATTCGCTATTTTGGGGACGGATGAAAACGGCATAGCCTCCGAACACCTGATCTGCTTCGACGATGAAAAAATCCGACAGTTTCAGGCGTTTGTTGACGACTTGAACGGCGTTCGGTTCGGTTCCGTACAGTTGGGCGATCGCGCCGATTATGGATTGATATTTGGCTCGATTATGGGTGATTTCGCCGTCAAATAATTCGTAAATTAAATCCGTGGTGAGGTGGGCGGCTTTTCCGATGGTTTCACAGTCTGCGGTCGGCCCCGACCTGCAGATCGCCTCGAATTCGGGCGATTGAATGGCGGGAACCGCGCCGATTTCTTGCGATCGCGAGGAAATAGCCGGATAAAAAAGGAAAATTCCGGCGATTAAAATTGAGGATAAAGATAGAGATTTGGGTCGCATCGGTGGGTTTTATCTGTCCTTCACTACCACAGCCGTTGTCCGGCGTTCAACTCCTGATTGAGATCGGCGATCGTCGGCCCCAGAAGGCCGCGGCGTTTCAGGGCGTTGTGGGAAATGGTGGGGATGTGGTCTTGCAAAAATTGCCACTGGGTTTCATCTAAAGTATCGGCTAAAAATTGGGCGATTTCTTCTGGATCTAACGTGCCATTTGCGATCAACATCGAGATCTGATCTCCGGTGGGGGCGTTGATGAAAATTTCCTCGATATCCGAGTTGGCGGGCGGGTTGTAGCCGGTGGTTCGATCTAAGAGTCGGAAGACTTCGCTGGTACAGTTGCGATCAAAAGAATGGTACATCCGACTGAGTCCGGCTCGCTCACTTTCGGCGATCGCATTCAGGAGTAATTGGTGATTTTGAGCGGGTGTCAAATTGAGCTGGATCTGTTCGACGCGGTGGCCGTCAACTTGGATCATGCGTTGGGCTCTCGCTTCCAAAGAAACCAAGCGGTAGGCGATCGCGAAGTTGTCAAAAAATCCGGCAACTAAATCGAAATTACCCCCCACAACTGGGACGGCTTCCACCGACAAAACCAAGTCGGAAATTTGGGTGGGAGACTCCCCAGAATTGGGAACTTGGGGAATTAAAATGACTTCCGAACCGGGAGAAAAGCGAAACCGAAGCTGGGCGTGGGCGGCAAAAATCGGATGTTCGAGTTGGTAGATGACGGTTTCTACCCCGTCGGCGGGAATTTGAGCCACCCAAAACCGATCGCGGTGGCTGACGTTCGCCACGGCGATCGCTTGGGGAGGGATGCCATATTCGGCGGCTTCGGCGGGGGAGAGGCGGCGAACCGATCGCTGCTGGCAGGAGTTGATACACTGTCCTTGGTAGGTTCCCCGCGGCATTTTGGGTTTGGGATCGAAGCGATCGCCGGGGTGACATCCACAGTCCGAACCGGGAACCATCGGCTCCGCTTTCGCCACTTCCGATCCCCCGGAAGCCAGTAGGAGAACTGACGCGAATGCCAGCAACTTGATCCCGATGATTGGGCGATCGTTCATGGTGACAGCCTCCCGGTAGACTGTTTTAATTATACCTGCAAAAGGGGCAGTTTTTTTGATTTTTTCAAATTGTTAATTTTCCTAAATTATTTCAAATATTTTGGGCGAGGAAGTTGAACGGCGATCGCCTACTTACCTTAACCCGTTCGGGGGAAGCTGGGGATGGTGGGACGGCCTAAAATCGGGGCAAGTGTTTAAATAAATTCATGTTATGTTTTACAAATCTTCTCATTCCGTCCATCAAGTCGCGATGTCTTTGGGGTTGGGCTACCTCTTCACGGTGCTGGGCTTAATGTTATGCCTTCATGTCGTCCAGAATGGCGTACAGCCCGAAAATTCGAGGGCTTTTGATATCGAAATGCGAAATCGGTGATGCCTGCAGTCCGACGATGAAAATTGTCGGCCCCCCAAACCCCCAATTCTGGGGGCTCGGAAAATTGTCTGGCCCCCAAACCCCCAATTCTGGGGGCTCGGAAAATTG
>NZ_JAJENU010000260.1:0-70520 GCF_035615495.1 Lyngbya sp. CCY1209
CGACTAAAGCCGCCGTTCGTTTTTCCTCCCTGCTCTAAAGAGACAGAGCTTCCAAACGTATCGGAGATTTTACGTGACGCTCTGTCAGACAGCATACCCGCGATTTCCCACTCCTGTCGTCGGCAGTGAAAAGTGAACAGTGAAAAGTTCCCGATTCCCGATTCCCGACTCCCCTCATTTCCCCGCCGAAAACTCCGAGATATCCAAATGAGCGATCGCCTCAAAAAACTCGAACAGCCGCCCGGAAATCTCCGCCACACCGCCTTCGACATTCGATTCGATATTCAGCGGCAAAACGGGGTCGTGCAGCGACAGCCGCAGCAAAAACCACCCGTCCTCCGCCGGCGACTTGCACGCCACCCGCACCCCCTCGTAATTCTTGGGGACGATTTCCCAATCTTCCTGTTGGGAAACGAACTGTTTCAGGTCGTCGATGATTTGATTGCCGTAGGATTTGAAGTCGTCCGCCAAAATCTTGATGCGAATTTCCCGACTCTCCTCCGGTTCCCGCAAATTGGCGATCAAATCGGTCAAAGATTTGCCCTCTCGGTGGGTTTTCGCCAACTCGATCAATAACTTACTCACCAAATAGGCGCCGTCGTCCAAGAAGTAGTTTTCCTTCATGGCGCCGTGGCCGGAGGTTTCGATCGCCAGCCCGGATTCCTGTCCGCTTTCGTTCAATTTTATCGCTTCGTTGATCACATTTTTGTAACCCCGTTTGAAGCGGTGGTGCACTCCCTTCAATTCCCCTTCGATAAACTGGGTCAAACCGTCGGAGGTGATGGAGTCCGTGACAATCGTCGAACCCGGATGTTCCTGCAAGACGATCGCGGAAATTAACGCGATCAAACGATTTCGGTTGAGTTCCTTGCCATCTTTATCCACCGCCGCGCCGCGATCGACGTCCGTATCGAAAATAATACCAAAATCCGCCTGATTCTCAACTACCGCCTTGCAAATCGACTCCATCGCTGCCCCATTTTCCGGGTTGGGGACGTGGTTCGGAAACGTGCCGTCCGGTTCCAAAAATTGGCTTCCCGAAATATCCGCCCCCAGCGGTTTCAACACCTTTTCCGCGTAGAATCCCCCCGCACCGTTGCCGGCATCGACGATAATTTTTAATCCTTTTAAAGGCTTGTCAAAATCTTCGGGATGGTTCGCCCCTTTCCGAATGGTATTCACTAACCCTTCTGCATAGACGGAGATAAAATCATGTTGGGTGATGCTTCCCGGGGAATCGGAGGTGTTGAAATCGTTCTTTTCCGCCAATTCTAAAATATCGGAAATATTCCCCTTATCCAAGCCCCCATCGGCCGTAAAAAACTTCAAGCCGTTGCGGTTGAAAGGCAGGTGGCTGGCCGTCAACATGATCGCCCCGTCGCACTCCCATCCCGGCGTGACGGTACTCACGAACATGGCGGGAGTGGAGGCGATCGCAAAATCGTAAACCCGACACCCCGTCGAGGCGATTCCTTCCATCGTCGCCGCCATCAATTCGGGGCCGGAAATGCGGCTGTCCCGCCCCACGGCAACGGTCAATTCTGCGGGCGATCGCTTCAATTTTTCCGCCAACCAAGTGACGAATGCCTTGCCCAAAATCCCCGCAATTTCGGGAGTCAAATTGACGGGTTCATTCTCGACCCCTTCGAGGGCGACACCCCGGATATCGGAACCGTTTTGCAGTTTTTTCCAGTCTAACTCGGTGATTTGAATGGTCATCAACTTTTCCCCGGCTGCGATCGAGTGGTTATAGGTTATCATAGATAGATATCAGTATTCGGCGATCGGCCGTCAGCCCCGCCATATTTAAGGATAATTTAAGATTGTGTCGCGACAGTATGATATCAGATCCGGTTATTAACCGGATCGACTCCCTTAAGAGAGGCAATAGGCAATAGGCAACAGGCAATAGTTCGGGAAAAAGGAACGGGAAAACTCGACTCCCGACTCCCGACTCCCGACTCCCCATTCCCTAATTCTCGACTCCCGACTCCCGACTCCCGACTTTAAGATGAACCGACGCGGACGGGAAACAGTTTTTCGATCGCGCGGGTTCCCAACAATCCCAAACTGCTGAATCCCAACCCCAAAACCAGAATAGTGAGTTCGACGCTATCGAACCACATCGCCTGCGGTTGAATGAGGCTGATTCCCAACCCGGACAAAGCCGCCAAACTGCCGATCGCAAACCCGAATCGGACGCTCGTTGGCGACACGATAAACCCTTTAAAATCCGACAAAAAATAGGCGATCAAGGGAACCCACAACACCGAGGCATAGGCGGCGTAGAAGCACAAAATCAAGCCGACGATCTCCCCACCTCTGAGGGCGATGCCGAACGCCAACAGGGCGTTGAGCGATGTTACGAAGACGCGGTTGGTAAACCGATTTTCCACGAGTTCCAAATCCAGCACCGTTTTGGTTTGGATGCGGAGGATATTGCTGCCAATTCCCAAAGCCGGAACCGCCAAAATTAAAATCAATATAATACCGATCGCGGGGTGAGTCCGATTCCCCACCCAAAACAGGACGTAGGGAATTAAAGACTTTCCGTCGATCGCCCCCGGCAGGACTCCAGAACGTTGTGCCGCGATCGCTACCGCCCCCGGTAAAAACGCCAAAATCATCAGGCAAATGCCGGCGACGATACATCCCCAGCGGGCGATTTTAATACTTTTCGCCCGGACGACAAACTGCTGGCATTTCATATCGATCGCCACCAATAAAACGGTGGAAATCATCACTCCCAAGGTACCCCGGACATCCATCGCCCCGACTTCTGGCACAAAATTTTGGACGGTTTCAAAATAAGAAATACCGCCGTCTATTTGCCACAAACAATAGGCGAGGGCGAGGATATTAGAAAGGAGCAAAACCCGAAAGATTAAACTCGCCCGTTCGACGGGAAGAAGGGAAATCAAACAAAATGAAATAGCCAAAAAAATGAGACTCGTAAGGGTCGGAATTCCGGCGACGTTGAGGATGGCGGCGGCCGCGATCAACTGGACGGCGGCGATGCCGATCAATGAAGTCCAGGACATCAAACCGACGCCGATTTTGACGGGTTTGCCGTAGCGATCGCCGAGTAAAGTCCAAATTTGCTCGACTTCCACCCAGTAGAATTTGGCGAGAAACGCCAGGGCGATTGTCCCCAGTCCGATGGCGATCGCGTAGAGACTCCCCGCCGCCCCGTTCAAAAACGATTTTTCTGCCGTCCCCAGGATAAACCCCAAGCCGTAGTGGGCGGATACCAGTAAAGTGGCGAGGGAAACAAGTCCCAACTGTCGCTGTTCTTTCACCGCAGTGATCCCAACTTCAAGGATTACACCTCGCATGGTAAGGATTTTTTCGGGTTTTGGCAAATTAGAAAAAAATCGCGATCGGTTGTATCAATCCGTACAGAAAATTTGGCAAGTCGGAAAGTATTAAAAACACCAATTTCAATCTTTGCAGCCGTCCCACAAACTGGCCTCATGGGGGACAGTCTCTGCGGTGACGCTCAAATCCACCGGATTCAGGATGGGGATCGATGCCAGGGCCAGGGAACCGACGACGACGACCAGCACCATCCCCAGCAGATCTTCGTTGGGGGATATCCTTTCCAGGCGTTTGGAATATTCTCGAATGTTCATATTGATACTCCCGGTGTTCCGGACTACCGATACCAATTTTGTATCAAAAAATACAGACAAATCAATCTGTAACAAGAATTACAGAATTGGAGCGATCGCGGGTTCGGGGTGACGAAATCGCCCATCAAGTCCCGATCGCGAAGCAATCGCGACCTTTCTGTTTGGCTTGGTAGAGGGCGACATCGGCGGCGTGGAGGAGCCGGTCTGGGGAACTTTCCGGGGTGGGAATCAAGCTGAAAATACCCTGGCTGACCGTGAGGCGATCGCTGACGCCGGACGTCTCGTGGGGAATTTCGAGAGCCGCGATCGCGTCCTGGATGCGGCGAGCCACCTCCACAGCTCCCTGAGTATCGGTATTCGACAGGATGACGGCAAATTCCTCCCCCCCGTAGCGGGCCACCAAATCGGTTGGGCGCATCGCCGAGCGATCGAGGGCCCGGGCCACCTGAATCAGACAGTCGTCCCCCGCCAGATGTCCGTACTGGTCGTTGTAGTTTTTGAAATAGTCCACATCGCACAAAATGACCGCGAGCGGCGACCGTTCCCGCCGCATCCGCCGCCACTCCCGCCCCAAAACCTCGTCGAAATGGCGGCGGTTGGCGACCTGCGTCAGTCCGTCCAACCGGGCCAGCCGTTCCAGTTCCCGGTTCGCCTGTTGGAGCTGTTGGTAGAGGCGGGCCTGCTGGAGGGGAAAACTCAGTTGTGCGGCCACGGCCCGCACCAATTCCAAAGTCCGCGGCTGGCAGGGAATAGCCCGGGTATTGTAAAACACCAGAACCGCCGACACCTCGTCCCCCAGCAAAATCGGGACACCGAACATAGCCTTCAAACCCGCCCGCTCCGCAATGGGGGCGCGATCATAAATATCGGGGGAACAGGTCGAACAATCTTCGATCCATTCCGGTTGTCGGGAGAGCCAGACCCGGCCGGCAATCCCCCGTCCGGGGGCGAAAGTGCGCCGGCTCGAATCCCGTTGAAAGGCGGCAAATCGGGCGTCCGTGCCCTGGGGGTTGGCGATATATTCCAACACCTGGCACTCGGAGTCCGGCTGCCAAGCTTCCCCATATTCCCAGAGGATATTTTCGCAGACCGCATCCAGAACCGCCGCGATCGCCACCCGAAAATCCGGCGCGCGGCCGATCGCCCAAGTCGCCCTCAGCAGCAGGCGAGTTTCCCGGGCCGAGAGTTGCAACTCTCGATTTTGCTCGGCGAGGGTTTGATTGGTTTCTTGCAGTTGTTTTTGCAGGGAATGGAGGGCGAGTTGATTGCGGATGCGGGCGAGCACCTCTTCCATCTGAAACGGCTTCGTGATGTAGTCCGCCCCCCCCACCTCGAACGCCTTCGCCTTGTCCAACCCCTCATCCAAAGCGCTCAAAAAAATAACCGGAACGTTCCCCATTTCCGGGTCGGCTTTGATTTGCCGGCACACCTGGTAGCCGTCCATCTCCGGCATCATGATATCCAGGAGGATCAAATCCGGCGCAAAGCGCGTCAGGCTGCGGAGCGCCAACTTGCCGCTGGGGGCAAGGCGGACATCGTAGCCCTGTTTTCGCAGCAGATCTTGAAGCAGGCGCAGGTTGTTGGGAATGTCGTCAACGACGAGAATAGTTGAGGGAGTCGGAGGCTCATTCGGAAGGTTCATAATTCAAATCAGTTTGTTCTTCTAGCATCTGCCAAATCTGTTCGTAATCAAAGTTCTCCGCACAGTGCCGGAGCGCGATCGCCAACTCCGAGCGTTCCGGGGGAATTTCCCCCACCAGTCGCCGTATTTCCGTCTCGTTGAGCGTCATGACCGCATCGGCCAGGGCCGTGCGCCAGCCGGCGGACATTTGAGCCAATTGTTCGGCGACCCGAGCCACATCCGGGGGTTCGGACTCGACCACCGCCGCCACCTCGGCATCCGTGTAGCGGACGCCCAAGTAATCGGACATACAGGCGAGCAGGGTGGACATTTGGATCGGTTTGTAGAGAAAATCGTCGCAGCCCGCCTCGATCGCCAAAATCCGCTCCTCTTCAAAGGCGCTGGCGGTCAAAGCGACAATAATCGTCCGCTCCGGAGCGTCCCCGGACGGCGGTGCGGAGCGCTCCAATTTTCGGATCGTCCGGGTCGCCTCGTAGCCGTCCGCCCGGGGCATCCTCAGATCCATCCAAATCAGGTGGGGGCGAAACGACTGCCACACCGCGATCGCCTCCAGGCCGTCCCGAGCCTCCCGCAGCTCCACCCCCAGAGGGGAGAGCATCTGTTGGAGCAGTTGGCGGTTGTAAACCTTATCTTCCACGATCAGAATGCGGGGGCGGGTGTCCCCGTGGAGGGGCGGCGGGGCATCCGGGGGGAGGGCGATCGCTTCTTTTTGGGGGGGAGGCTCGGGTTCGGCCGACTCCGCCGGCATCACATCCAACTCGAATTCAAACGCCGTCCCCTGCCCCACTTCCGAGCGGATCTCCAGCCGAGCTCCGAGCAGGTGCAGGTATTTTTGACAGATCGACAACCCCAACCCCGTCCCCTCCTGGGATTCCCGACCCGCCCGAGCCTGAAAAAACGGCTCGCAGAGCTGCGAAACTTCCTCCGGGGTCATCCCCACCCCGGTGTCAGCCACCCCCAGGCGCAGGCGGCAGGTCGCTCCGGAGTCCGATGGAGAGACGCGAGACGCCCGCAACTCCACCCGGCCCCGGTCGGTGAACTTGATGGCGTTGCCCAGGAGGTTGATCAGGATCTGTCGCAATTTGAGGCGATCGCCGCGGATGAATTGCGGCACGTCCGGGGAGCGGACACAATTCAAATGGAGGTTTTTTTGGCTGGCCTTGAGACCGAACAGATCCCGAAGTTCGTCCATCATCCGCCACAGGTCGAAGGCCTCCTCGGCGATCGTCACCCGCCCCGCTTCAATTTTAGACAGGTCGAGGATGTCGTTGATCAGACTCAGCAAATGTTCGCCACTGCGCTGGATGATGCGGAGGTTGTTGTGCTGGCCGGCGGTGAGGTTGTCGGCGTGGCCGAGGATTTGGGCGAATCCCAGCACCGCATTCAACGGCGTCCGCAGCTCGTGGCTCATGTTCGCCAAAAAGGTACTTTTCGCCTGACTCGCCAACTCCGCCCTTTCCTTGGCCCGCAGCAACTCCTGGGCCGCCCGCTTGCGATCGCTCACGTCCAAAACCACCCCGTGCCAGACGACATCGCCATTTTCCCGGCGCTCCGGCCGGGAATTGCCCAAAATCCAGCGGGTTTCCCCCGAGGGGAGGACGTGGCGCCACTCGTGGGAAAAGGGGGTCAGGTCGGCCATGCTGGCGACGACTTTCCGGTAGTAGTCCTCGCGGTCGTCCGGGTGGATTTGGTTCGACAGCAGGTTCGGATCGGCCAACACCTGTTCCGGCTCCACCCCGAACAGTTCCCGAGAGCCCTCGCTCATGTATTCAAACCAAAACCTGTCCGGACAGCGGGCGACGTAGCTGTAAATGGCGCCGGGGATGTTCGTCGCCAGACTTTCCAGGCGGGCCTGGGAGCGTTTGAGGGCCTGTTGAGCCCGGCGGCGATCGCTGATGTCCACCACGATCGCCAGGTCGGAAATCGGCCGGCCCTCGGCATTGAAAATCAGGGACAGGCTCACCTGGGTCCAGACCGGCGTCCGGTCCTTGCGGATGTAGCGCTTCTCGATGCACAGGGACGGGATCTGTTGGTGGTAGAGTCTGGCCATCAGCCCGTCGTAGCGTTCCACGTCCTCCGGGTGCGTCACCTCCCGGTAGGTTTTCCGGTACAGTTCCGCCTCGGTGTAGCCCAACAACTCGCAAAAATGCCGGTTCGCCCGGATGAATAAACCGGAGTCAAAGTCCGCCTGGTTAATGCCCACCGCCGCCTGCTCGAAGATCGCCCGCAGTCGGGTTTCTCGCTCGGCCAGTTGCCGTTCCACCTGTTTGAGGTCGGTGATGTCCATCTCCAGGCCGTCCCAGATCGTCCCCCCGTCCGACCGGCGCCGGGGGACGGCTCGCAACTGAGACCAGCGGATGCTCCCGTCGGGGGTGCGCTTCCGCACCTGCATCGAAAAGCCCGACAGGTCGCGGCAGGAGATTTCCAGGAGGCGATCGTATCGCCGCCGGTCCTCCTCCACGATCAAATCGTACAAAATCCTCGGGTCGTCCATCACGGCCTCCGGCGTCACCCCCACCCAGCGCTCGATTCCCGCGCTGATGTGGGAAAAGTGGAACGAGCCGTCCGGCTCCCGGATCAGTTGGTAAATCACCCCCCGGTCTAGGTTGTCCCCCAGAGTCCGCAGCAGGCTCTCCCGCTCCCAGAGGGCCTCTTCCATTTCCCGCCGTTCCGTGATGTCGTCGAAGGTGCCCAAAATGCCCACCACGTTTCCCGAGGCGTCGTGGAGGGGAATTTTGCTGGTTTCGATCCACCGCAGCAACCCGTCGTGCCGCAGCATCGTCTCCAGGAAACGGTATTCGGGCCGGTCGGAATCCATCACCCGGCGATCGCACTGCCGGTACCAGTCCCCCTCCATCTCCCCCCAGGGCAAATCGTAATCCGTCTTGCCGAGCACATCCCGGGTCGATTCCAACCCGGCAACTTCGGCAAAATTTCGGTTGCACCCCCGATAGATTAAATCCCGATCTTTCCAAAAGATCGCCTGGGGGACGCTGTCCATGATCAGTTGCAGGAACTGCTGGTATTCCCAGAGGGCGGCTTCGGCCCGCTTGCGATCGGTGATGTCCTGGACCGTCCCGAAAATCTGCGCCACCCGCCCCGACGAGTCCCGGGACACTTCCCCCTTCCCCAGGGTGTGGCGCATCTCGCCGTCGGGCCCGAAGATCCGGATCTCGTGTTCGTAGGGTTCGCCTTCGGCGATGCAGCGTCGGACGTTTTCCTCGAAGAGCGGGATATCTTCGGGGTGGGTTTGTTCGAGCAGTTGTTCGTAGGTGGGATGGGCCAGCAGGGGGTCGAGTCCGTAGATGCGAAACACCTCATCGGACCAGGCGATGGTTCGGGAGTCCAGGTCGAAGGACCAGTAACCCAGGTGGGCGATGCGTTCCGCCTCCGCCAGACGGCTTTGGCTCTCCCGCAGAGCCTCCTCCACCGCCACGCGATCGCTGACATCGGTTTGCACGCCGATGAAGTGGGAGACGGCGCCATCTTCGTCGTGGACCGGGGAAATGTTCAGTTCGTTCCAGAAGGGCGTCCCGTCCCGGCGGTAGTTCTGGAGTCGCACCTGGCAGGGTTCCCCTGTATCCAGAGCCGCTCTCAGGGCAGCCAGGGCGGGCTGATCTCGCCGTTTGCCCTGCAGGAAGCGACAGTTTTTCCCCAAAACTTCTTCGCGCTTGTAGCCCGTGATCCGCTCGAACCCCCGGTTGACGTAGACGAGGGGGCGGTCTGGCGCCCCGGCGTCGGCGATCGCGATCCCGTTGGTGGATTCGGCAACGGCCCGCTCCAGAATTCTCAGCCGCCGGGTCGTGGCCTTGTGGTGTTCGACTTCCGCCTGCAATTGCCGTTGCAGCGATCGCAATTTCAGTTGATGTTCGACCCGGGCGATCACTTCCACGATTTCAAAGGGTTTGGTAATGTAGTCCGCCCCCCCGACCGAAAAGGCTTTCACCTTATTTAAGGATTCATGTAAAACGCTGATAAAAATCACGGGAATCTCCCCGGTTTCTCGGTCCGCTTTCAGGCGATCGCACACCTGGTAGCCGTCCATATCCGGCATCATGATATCGAGCAAGATCAGATCCGGCGGGTGAGACCGCGCCAACTCCAGGGCCAGGGCTCCGGAGTTCGCCACCTGCACCGCATATCCCCGCCTCGACAACATTCGAGTCAGCACTCTCAGGTTGGCGGGCGTATCATCGACGACGAGCACATTGGCCGGGGATGAAGCGGGTAACTCTGGATGCATGGCTGGCCTCTCAACAATTAATCATTCATAATTAATCATTAATAATTCTCTATTTTTTCTCCCCCCGATTGCGGATGAATTCCCCCGCGAAAGCCAGCATCCCCGACCCCAAAATTAACAGGACGCTGAGGGCGTTGATGTCCGGTTTCACCCCCGTCCGGATGCGGCTGAAAATTTCCATCGGCAACGTGGTCGCGCCGCTGCCGGCCGTAAAACTGGCAATCAAAAAATCGTCCATGCTCAGGACGAAGGCCAGCAGACACCCCGAAATAATTCCCGGCATCAGTTGGGGCAGGAGCACTTTCACGAACGCCTCCACCGGAGTCGCCCCCAAATCCAGGGCCGCTTCTTCCAAGTTCGGGTCTAAATCGGCGAGGCGGGTAGACACCACCAGGGCGACGTAGGCGAGGCAGAAGACGATGTGGGCGGAAACGATCGTCCAGAGGCTCAGGGGAATCGCCAAAGCCGCCAGAAACACCAGCGTCGAAACGGCGATCGCAATGTCGGGCACGATCAGCGGCAGGTAAGAAACCCCCAAATACAACCCCTTGCCCGGAAACCGAAATCGCGCCAGCCCCACCGCCATCAGCGTCCCCAGCACCGCCGAAATCGCCACCGCCGTCAAACCCACGGCGAGGCTATTTTTGAGGGCGTTGAGAATGCGGGTATCTTGGAACAGCCGGACGTACCACTGCCAGGTGAATCCCTCCCACCCCGCACTGTAGCGGGACTTGTTGAAACTGTAAAACGTCAGGACAAAAATCGGCAGGTACATATAGAAATACATGAAGCCGACAAAGATGACCTGCCAAGAAACCCGAAATTTAGGTTTAGCCTTTTCCATCTCTAAAGGGGCGTCAGAGCGGTGATGTTGGATATCCTGCATGGAATAATTGATAATTGACAATTGAGTTTCTTTCTCCCGACTCCCTAATACCGATTCCCTATTCCCTATTTTGACGGCCGGCCGTCGCCGTAGCGGATCAACAGGGCGATCGCGATGCTGACGCCGAAAATCAGCACCATGCTCAGGGCGGAACCGAAGCCCCAATTTTGGGTCGCCCCCAAAAATTGATTGTAGATGAGGCGGGAAACCGTCATGCTCGACGCGCCGCCGAGCAGTTCCGGATCGACGAAATCCCCCAGGGCGCTGATAAACACCAGCAGCCCCCCCGCCACGATCCCCGCCCTCGCCTGGGGGACGGTAATTTTCCAGAAGGTCGTCGCGGGTTGGGCTCCCAAATCCGCCGAGGCCTCCAGCAGGCGGCGATCGAGTTTTTCCAGGGAGGCGTAGAGCACCGTCACCATGTAGGGCAGGTAGCTGTAAGCCATGCCGATCAACACCGCCGGGGTGCGGTTGAGCAGTTCCAGGGCCGGCAGTCCGACGAAGCCCAAAAACGAGTTGAGGACCCCCGTCGGCCGCAGGATGGTGATCCAGGCGTAGGAGCGCAGCAGGGAAGAGGTCCACAGGGGGAGCACGAACCCCAACAATAAGAGGTTGCGCCAGGGTTTGGGGGCCATCTGGGCGATCCAGTAGGCGACGGGAAATCCCAGCAGCAGACAGAGGACGGTGGTGCCGGTGGCGAAAAAGACCGATCGCCCGATCACCCTCAAATTCACGGGGTCGAACACCCGCAGGTAGTTGGCGATGCCGTCGGGGTTGACCACATCCCCCGGGCGGATGTCGGCCACCAAACTGAGTTGAAAAATCACCAGGGTCGGCAGCACCAGCAGCAGCAGCAGCCACAGTCCGGCCGGCCCGAGAAGGAGCAGCGGCCCCGCCAATTTTGACCACTTTTGGCCGATGCCGGTTTTGGGTTGGGGCGGTGGGGGAGGCGTGAGTGGGGGGGTAGATACAGCCATAGCGTCAGCAACGGTGGAGGTAATGGTCGTCGATGTACCCGCCGCCAGTTAACCGCTGGTGAGACGGGTCCAGTAGCGATCGAACAGGGCGTTGATTTCCGGGGGCAGGGGCGAGAGGGTTTCACTCCGGGCGATCACGCTTTCCGGCGGAAACAGGGCTCGATCGTTGCGGAGTTCTTTGGGGAGTTTGCGGAACGCCACCCGGGAGGGGGTGGCGAAGCTGAGGCGTTCGACAATTTGGGCGGCCACGTCCGGCTGCAGCATGAAGTTGATCCACTGGTAGGCCCCGTCCGGGTTCGGCGCACTTTTGGGAATGACCAGGGTGTCGATCCACAGGGAGGAGCCGCTGTCCGGGGTGATGTAGGCCAGATCCTCATTTTCCGGCATCACTTCGGCCGCGTCGGAGGAGTAGCACATCGCCAGGAGCAGGTCCCCGACGATGATTTGGGGCCGCCATGCGTCGGTGGTGAAGGATGCGATCGCCGGCCGGATTTTCACCAATTCTTCGTAGGCGCGGCGGATGTGTTCGGGATCGGTGCTGTTGTAGGAGTGGCCCAACCGCCGCAAACTGGCTCCCATCACCTCCCGCACGTCGTTGACCAGGGTCATCCGCTTGGCGAGTTGGTCTTGATTCTCCCAAATATAGTCCCAGTCCTCCGGCTCGCTGTCGAGCAATTTGCGGTTGTAAATGAGCCCCGTGGTGCCCCAACTGATGGGGATGCTGTATTTGGAGTCCGGATCGTGGGCCGGGTTTTGGAATTGGGGAAATAGGTCTTCCAAACCGACGAGCAGAGAATGGTCCAATTCGGCCAGCAGCCCCAGTTCCACCATTTTCTGCACCATGTATTCGGAGGGGTAGATGACGCTGTAGGCACCCGCGCCCCCGGCCTGCACCCGCGCCAGCATCGACTCGTTGGAGTCGAACACGTCCGCCACCACCTTCAGGCCCGTTTCTTGGCTGAAGCGGTCCAGGAGGTCGCGATCGGTGTACCCCGCCCAGGTGTAGATGTACAGGGTATCCGAGGACACGCGGCTGCTGGCCTGGGTTTGTACCTCGGCCAGCGTCCACCCGCACCCGGACGCCGAAGATGCGATCGCCCCGGCCGCCGAGGTTTGCAAAAACTGGCGCCGGGTCATTCCCCCGGGAAATCGAACTGGACGGAAATTCTTTGGAGGCACTGTTATCTACCGTTGGCATCCAACCCGCGAACAATTAATCCCATTTTCCCACATTTGCAGCCAATGAATTATCAATTATCAATTATCAATTATCAATTATTTTCAGTTATCGTTCGGGGAGGGCGAGACCATCTTCGGGTTTCCAGCAGATGTAGGTGGGGTCCCAAACCGAGGGAATATCGCCGCCGCCAGGTCCCTGACGCACCATGACGGTTTCTCCCGTCTTCAGTTTCACCACATATTGAATGTGGGTCCCTAGATACATCCGGTCGATCAACTGACCTTCAAAGCTGTTGCACTGGCCGTCCGCCGGATGGGAGGTGAGGGAGATTTTCTCCGGCCGGACGCTGACCACCGCATCGGTCCCGGGTCGGAGTTGGACCGGCGTTCGCGACCCGGTGCCGGCGGCCCGCCGTTTGCCCGGGGCGATGACCAGTTGCAGGCCGGTTTCCGTCACCACTCGCAGGCCGGAGGCGTCGGCCGCTTTCACCCGACCCCGAAATAGGTTGGTATCCCCGATAAAGTCGGCGACAAAGGGCGATCGCGGATATTCGTAAATTTCGTTGGGGGTGCCGATCTGTTCGATGCGGCCTTCGTGCATGACCGCGATGCGATCGGACAGACTCATCGCCTCTTCTTGGTCGTGCGTAACCATAACAAACGTCAAACCCAGGTTGCGGTGCAGGTTGGACAGTTCGATCTGCATCTGTTTCCGCAGCTTCAGATCCAGCGCCCCCAGGGGTTCGTCCAACAGCAGCACCGCCGGACGGTTCACCAGGGCGCGGGCTAGGGCCACCCGCTGCTGCTGCCCGCCGGACATCTGGGCGGGGTAGCGGTTGGCAAACGATTCCATCTTCACCAGTTGCAGGGCTTCGCGCACTTTTTCTTCGATTTCCGCTTTCCCCCGCCGCTTCAGTTTCAACCCGAAGGCGATGTTGTCCCAGACGTTCATGTGGTTGAATAGGGCGTAACTTTGAAAGACGGTGTTGACGGGACGTTGGTAGGGGGGGATCTGGTTCATCGACTGGCCGCGGATGAGCACTTCTCCGGCCGAGGGCATCTCGAATCCGGCGACTAGGCGCAGCGTGGTGGTTTTTCCGCAGCCCGACGGCCCCAAGATGCTGAAAAATTCCCCCCGGCGGACATCGAGATCGACTCCCCGAACTGCCGTTTCGCCGTTGAAGACTTTGAAGACTTTGCGGAGTTCTACATCCAGTCCGGAGTCGCTTTGAACTGCACCCGGGTTTTGCGCTGCGGTTTGTAGCATAGTTGCCTCGCGTGTGAGGAGATGTCCCTCCCTTAGCTTATCTGATGGAATCTGGGCTGACAAGATGATGGGGCGATCGCGAGTCGGGAAAGAAGCTGTCGCCCGCCACGGCAACCGCCGGAACTGCTGGGATCGCGGAAAACCCCGAAATCTACTGAGAGGGGGCGATCGGCCGCAAGCTGACCGCTAAATTGGTGAGGACGAAAAAAAAATTTGTCAACCCCTATTTACAAAACGTAACGCTTCTGTTACATTTATTTACATAGCGGTCAAACAACGGAGCCAAGCACCATGTACACCACCGAGGATAACGGCCTTCTCAACAACTTTGCCAAGGAACCGAAGATGTATTGCGCCGATGCACCTTCGTCTCAGCAACAGCGCAACTATCTCCTCCAAGGTGCGGCGGCTATCCTCCTCCTCGCCTCTGTATTGGTGGTGGCAGTCAGCGTCAGCTAACCCGCGACAGTTTTGTTCTCCCTTCCTGCATGGAAGTCTCCTAATTGATATCTGAGCCGGCGATGCCGGTTTTTTTTTGCTTTTTAAAGTTTTTGTCCACAGATTTCGCAGATGATCGCAGATTATATTTTTCAAGAAACCGGGTTTCTACGAGGGTGTCTCTGTTGTCATGAGAGATGGACAAAGAAACCCGGTTGCTACTTCCCACCCGACAGTCAGTTCGTTCTAGGTGTCGATACCATTTTTAAAATTCAGATCTTGGACGAGCTGTTCTGCATCCTGAGCCGTCGGTATCCTCAAGTTGATGTCAATCACCAATTGATTTTGCTCGATATTTATTTTGGTAATGTTAACAATACTCTTTTCTGGCAATAACTGATTGGCATCTACTGTGGCAGAAGATTGAGTTTTGTAGCCGGCTTCCTCCAGCCATTCCGCAATGTTGCGCCAGTTTTCTACTTTTTCGTTACATTTGTTAACCAAACTTTTAACATATCTATAGATACTGGCGCAGAGATCAGTTTCGACGCCATTGACATTTTTACCTAACTGTTCGGCGATTTCCGACGGACTGTAACTGCACAGGAGTCCCCGCAGGTGGAGCTTTTCGACGGGGGTGAGGCGCTTTCCCTTGGCAGAGGCTAAGTCGGCGTACAGGGTTTCCAAGTCCCAGTGCTGTGCCGCTTGGGAAAACTGCTGGTCAGTCGATGCCATAGCTTTCAGTTCCGACAATTCCTGATGAAATCCTAACACAATTCCTGACGCACATCAAGAAAAAGAAAACCGAAATCGGTTTATCATTAACTGAAAGCGACGCGACATCCCATATTTAAATCGGTAAAAAAACGTCGTTTTACTCCGGAATGGCGCCGGACGCTTTTCCGCGAATTCTTATTTTTAAAGAGGATGCAGCAATGGGGATCAATCTCGGCAAAGGGGAAAGAATTAATCTCTCCAAAGAAGCTCCCGGCATGAAACAAGCCGGCATTGGTTTGGGATGGGATATCAATGCCACGGATACGGGGGCGGAATTTGATTTGGACACTTCGGTTTTCATGCTGGGTTCCAGTGGAAAAATTCCCAATGAGCAATATTTTGTTTTTTACAATAATCAAAAATCGGCGGATGGTGCGGTCGAGCATATGGGAGATAATCGCACTGGACAAGGGTCGGGAGATGATGAGGCCATTCAAATTGATTTGACGCGAGTGGATGCTGCGGTTCGAGAGATGGTTTTTGTCGTGACTATTCACGAAGCCGATGCGAGACGTCAAAATTTCGGACAAGTCAAGAATTCGTTTATCAGAATCTACGACCAAGTTACCGGTCAAGAAGTTGCCAAGTACGAACTGGAAGAGGATTTTTCGCGAGAAACCGCCATCGAATTTGGACGGCTTTATCAGAAAGATGGAGAGTGGAGATTTCAAGCGGTCGGACAAGGCTACAATGCGGGATTGCAAAAATTTGTCGATCAATATGCGTCTTGATGTCTTTTAGATTTTAAGTCGATGATTCGTTCCCGAGTCGCGACTCGGGAACGGGGTTTATCTTTTGGGTTCAGATAGCAGTTCAATTGGGGTCTATTATGGCGATATCACTCGAAAAGATTGAACGGGAAGCTCCCGCGCTGATCGATCTGGCTAAAAAGGCAGATATTTCGATCCAAAAAGCCGATTTGAAAAATCACCGAGCCAAGGTGGCGCTGTGCCTCGACATTTCCGGCTCGATGTCTGGGTTGTATCTGTCAGGAAAAATCCAACGACTCGCGGAAAAAATCCTGGCGTTGGGGTGTCAGTTTGATGATAATGGCGCGATCGACATTTTTTTATTCGGACAGAATCCGCACCAAGTCGGTGCGATGAATTTGGCAAATTTTCAAAATTTCATTGCCGAAGTGCAAGAAAAATATCCCTTGGAAGGGGGGACGTATTACGGCAAGGTGATGAAGAAGATCAGAAGCTTTTACTTTCCTTTGGGGAGGGGTGGAAGTCGAAAATCGCCCGTCTCTTCCAAGCAGCCGGTTTATGTAATGTTTGTGACCGATGGGGCGACCTTTGACGAGTCCGAAACGGAGCAACAAATGCGGTGGTCGTCATTCGAGCCGATTTTTTGGCAATTCATGGCGATCGGCAAGTCTCGCAAGGACGTTCAAGGAGAGGGGTTCTTTGGGTGGCTGGCAAAAACATTTGCCAGCGATTTTACGTTTCTTGAAAATCTCGACGACATGAGCGATCGCCATGTCGATAACGCCGATTTCTTCAGTTTGGAAGATCCGGAAATGATCGACGACGATCGCCTCTATGAATTGCTGATGAACGAATATCCGGGTTGGGTGAAGTCGGCAAAACGAAAACAATTATTGCGCTAATTGTTGGGAATAGCAATGAGCGCTGTTGTCTTGATTTCATGTCCGCTAAAATAGTAGTTTTTATGAAAGCTATTTTTTAAAGAAACCGGGTTTCTACGAGGATGTCTCTGTCGCCATGAGAGATGGACAAAGAAACCCGGTTTCTACTCCCCCACCGGACAATCTCAATATCGCTTGCGGTAGTGCAGCTCGGAAAAAATGATGGTGAAAATCGTGCCGTTGTTTTGTCGCATGGTTATTTCTCCTTCCAGTTGTTCCGTGAGGGTGCAGATGAGTTCCATCCCCAAAGATTCCACATTGTGGAAGTCGAGGTCGGGGGGAAATCCCACGCCGTCATCCTGCACCGTGAGGCCGATTTTGTCATCGGGGAGGCGGTGCAGTTCCAGGCGGACATTGCCGGTTCGGCCGTTTGGAAAAGCGTGTTTGAAGGTATTGGATAACAATTCGTTGACGATCAAACCGCAGGGGTGCGCGGTTTCGATGTTGAGGTCGATCGCCTCCACGTCCAACTCGACGGAGATGCGGTCTTCGGCGACGTTGTAGGACTCGAACAGGTTGTCAACCAAGTTCTCCAAATACTCGCCGAAATCGATGCGATCGAGGTTGGTGGAGCAGTACAGTTTTTCGTGGATGAGCGCCATCGAATAAATGCGATCGCGGCTCTCTTCCAAAACCCGGATCAGGGTTTCATCTTCGAGGTAGTCGCCCTGAAATTCCAGCAAATTGGAAACCACCAACAAGTTATTTTTGACCCGGTGGTGAATTTCCTTGAGCAACACTTCCTTCTCTTGCAGGGAACTGACGAGGCGACTTTCCGCCTGTTTGCGATCGCTGATATCTCGGTACATCCACAGGTGGCCCTGATGGCGATCGCCGATGCCGATGGGGACGTAATCCCACTCCATCGTCCGGCCGTCGGCGAAGCGAATTTCCTCGTTGGTGACGGCTTCTCCGACGCTCAAAATCTCCCGGGACCGGCGCACGAACTCCGTCGGATCGGCGAACAAATCTTGATATTCCCGGGCAAAATTGGAACCATCGTTTCCGAACAATTTTTCCGGCGGTGTCGCCACTCCAAACAGGTCGCAAAACGCCTGGTTAACCAAGACGATACCGTGGATTTCGTCCTCCACCAACACCCCGAATTGCAAGTTTTCAATTAATGTACTCAGCCGGGAAGTCGTCGCCCACAACTGCTCCTCGATGCGTTTGCGGTCAGTGATATCGATGCCGATGGACACCACGGAGCGATCGCGGTCGTACTTTTGAGAAACCAACAAATGGTAGCGGGTTTCTCCGTCCAAATGGGTTTCGATCGTCACCTCGCTGGTTTTCAGTTCCGGCTGGTTGAGGAACTCGCGGACAAATCCGGCGAACCCCCGGGAACTCTCCAAAAATCCCACGTCCCGGCCGACAAAATCCTCCGGAGTCAGGCCGAAGGTGCGGGCGAGTTGTCGGTTCACCCCCTGATAGTAACCTTGGCTGTCGATCCAAGACACGAAACCCGGGACGGCATCCAAAATGGCTTGCAATTGTTCGTTGGTGGCCCGGAGGCGTTCCTCCGCCTGTTTGCGATCGCTGATATCGATCCAGTAGCCGACGATTTCCAGGGGATTTCCCTCGCCGTCCCGGATCAATTTCATCTGGTCGTAAATCCAGCGGTGGGACCCGTCACGGTGCAGGAAACGGTATTCGTGATTGTAATATCCCCGCTCGAACAGGGGGGCCAACCCGACCGCTTGAATGTTCGGCAAATCTTCGGGGTGGATGTGATCCATCCAAAATCCGGGGGCCTTCAATTCCGCGATGTCGTAGCCCAAAATTTGGGTGGCATTATTGCTGACAAATGTAGCTCGGAAGTCCCCCGTCACTTGGAGGCTGTAGAGGATGCCGGGACTCGAAGACAGGAGATATTCCAGCCGTTCTTGACTCACCAACAACGCCCGTTCGGCCCGGGAGCGATCGCGCAATTCCGCCTGTAACCGCTCGTACAATTCCGACTGGTGGATGGCGATCGCCAGTTGTCCGGCCAATTGCTGCAACAGTTCGATTTCCTGGGGTTGCCACTGCCGGGGGCGGGAACACTGGTGGACGATCAGCAACCCCCACAACCCTTGACTTTGGACGATGGGGACGGCAATTTGGGCTTTGATTTCTACCCGTTCCAGGAAGGCTTTCATGCAGGGAGTGACGACTTCCCCATCAACATTATCAACATTGCAAAGTGTATAGGTTTGACCGCGAGTATAGCAGTCGTAACAGTCGGGGGGGAACATCATCTCGGGAAACGCCTCATCTAACATCCGATGACCCTCGGGATCGACCGCTTCAGCCACCGCCGCCCCTGTCAAATCGGACTCGATCCGATACACCAAAACGCGATCAGCATCCAACAGATTTTTCACCTCCGTCACCGTCGTATTTAAAATGGACTCCAAATCCAAAGACTCCCGGATGCGGCGGGTCAGGGTGGCCAGCAATTGTTCCCGTTTGACCTGCTTTTGCAGTTGCTCTTGCACCTGTTTGGAGGCGGTAATGTCGTTCTGAATGCCCAGATAGTGGGTGAGGTTGCCCCGGGAATCGAAAATCGGGGAAATGGTCAGTTCGTTCCAAAACAGACTGCCGTCCCGGCGGTAATTCCGCAGCACCACCGTGCAGCTTTGCCGATTTTTGAGGGCATTTCGGAGGGTTTTGAGAGCGGGTTGGCGGCGGTCTTTCCCCTGTAAGAAACGGCAGTTTTTCCCCAGGACTTCGGCAGCCTTGTAGCCGGTGTTGCGCTCGAAGGCCGGATTGACGAAAATGAGGGGATTGTCGGGGAGGGTGGGGTCGGCGATCGCGATGCCGTTGCTGCTGGCCGCGATCGCCCGCTCGCTCAGTCGCAGCCGCTCCTCCACCCGCTTGCGTTCGGTAATGTCGGCGGCCGCCCCGAGCATCTGTTTGGGGCAACCGTCGGGGGTGCGGGCGAACACCGTATCCCGACTCACCAGCCAGTGCCAGTTTCCCGCCTTGTCCCGCATCCGATATTCGATCTCGAAAATTTCCCCGTCGGCGGCGGTGGCAATTTTTTTGATGTATTCGGGCATTTCTTGAAAGTCGTCCGGGTGCATGAGGCTGGGGAAGAAGCTGTCCCCCATGTTTTGAATTTCGGCGGGGGTGTAGCCTATAAGGTTGCCGATCTGGCCGTTGACGTAAACATTGCGATTTTCGATCAGGTCGTAAATGTAGAGGATGTTGGGACTGGTGTCGGCGATGCGCTCGATGAAGCGGCGGCTCTCTTCCAGGTCGAGTTCGGCCTGCTTGCGATCGCTGATGTCGAAGTTGATGCCGATCATCCGCCGGGGTTCGCCGCCGTCGCCGAGCTGGACGAGGCCGAAGGCTTTCAGGTGGCGGACCGAACCGCTCGGGTGGACGACGCGAAATTCCGTGTCGAATTCCCCGTCCCCTTCCAGGGCTTTTTCGAGGACCGAGATGGCAGTTTGGCGGTCGTCCGGATGCAAGCCGCCGATCCAGGCGTCGTAGGCTCCGCCGAAGTCCGATCGCGCCACCCCGTAGAGTTCATACATCCGGTCGTCCCAGGTCAAAACGTCGTTGACCACATCCCACTCCCAGGTCCCGATCGCCCCGGATTTCAGGGCCAGGGCGAGGCGGTCCGAGAGGTCGCGCAACTGCCCTTCGGTGCGCTTGCGATCGCTGATATCCCGGGCCGCAGCATAGATGCGGTCGCCCACCGGGGTAGACCGCCACTCGATCCAGCGGTAGGACCCGTCTCGACAGCGGTAGCGGTTGACAAAATTGAGGATCGGTTTGTGCTCGGACAGGGTCCCCATCGCCTCCAACGTCGTCGCCACGTCGTCCGGGTGGACCAGATCTAAGAAATGTTGCCCCTCCAACTCGGCGATCGGATATCCCAAGGTGGTTTCCCACTGCCGGTTGAGGCGCAGGAAGCGGCCGTCGAGGTCGGCGATGCACAGCAGGTCCAGGGCGATGGAAAAGAAGCGGTCCAACTCCTCCGTCTTCCGTTCCAGGGCGATGGCCGTCTGTTTGCTCTCGGTGATGTCGAAAATCGCCCCGTCGAGCCAGAGCACGTTTCCGGCGTCGTCGAAAGCCGGCTGACCTTTTTCGTAAACCCAGCGGATGCTTCCGTCGGCGCGGACGATGCGATATTCCAAGATATAAGGGCAGCGGCGGGCGATCGCTTCCCAAACGCCCGCTTCCACCTGTCGCAGGTCTTCTGTGTGGATCGTGCTGGCGTAGGTGCGGACGCGGTTATTGATAAAATCCGAGGCGGGGTGGCCGGAAATGTCCGCGATCGCTTCGCTGATGAATTCCATCGTCCAGTTTTCGTCCCGGGCGCAGCGGTAGATGGCGCCGGGTAAATTCGCCAGCAGGGTGCGGAACCGCCGTTCGCTGGCGGACAGGGTTTCGGCGGCCCGCCGCCCCTCGATCGCCGTCGCCAGGGTGTGGGCGATGCTGCGGAGGAAGTGCAGGTCGTCCGGGCTGAAGGTTTCGGAGTGGCGGGAGTAGGCGGCCACGGTGCCCAAACTTCCGCCCCGGCCGAGAATCGGCAGGCAGACGCCGTAAAATCCCCGCCGGCAGGCGATCGCGTCCGGCGTCGTTTCCCCGTCCCGGCGGTCGCCGGTGATGGAAACTTGCAGATCGACCGGCCCGAAAGCGGGGGTTTGCAGGCCGAGGGTGAGGCGGTTGGGGGACTCCGCGCCCGATTCCAGGATCTTGCAATACTCGACGCCCAGGCCGGAAATCACCATCGTCGCGGCCCGCCGGACGATCGCGCCGATGTCGGGGTCGGAGAGGGCCAGTCGGCCCAATTCGGCGACGATCGCCTGTTGGCGGGCGCGGATGTCTTTGACGGCCTCGACTTGCCGCCGCTCCTCGATTTCTATTCGCAGTTGTCGGTTGCTGTGTTGCAGTTCGGCGGTGCGCCGTTCCACGAGATCTTCCAAGTCCCGGTTGAGCCGTTCCAAGCCGAGTTGGGCCCGGCGGCGATCGCTGATATTGCGGATGATGACGATGGTTTGCCCGTCGAGAAAGGGGACGAACCGGGCTTCGTAATATTCGACGCCGTTTTCGTCTCCCCGGAGGTCGCGACATTCCGGGGTGAGGCAATATTCGACCGCCACCAATCCCCCCGTTTCCCGGACTCGGGCCAGGGCGGTTTCAAATTGGCGGGCCAGGTCGGGGTCGGGCAGGCCGGCGGCGGGGCGGTTGAGGAAGGTTTCCGGCGCCCAGGGGAAGGCGGTGGTCGGGGTGGGTTTGTAGTCCCGGATCATGCCCCGGCCGTCGATGCGGAGGAACAGGTCGGGGACGGCGGCTAAAATGGCTTCGAGTTCGGCATTTTTTTCGTGCAGTTCCCGTTCGGCCCGCTGCTGTCTGACGGCCGCGGTGAGGACGTTGGCGATCGCCTGCAGGAAGTCGATGTCGTTGACGTCGAAGGAGCGGGGGCGATCGGCGTACACCCCCAAAACCCCGAAGGGATCGTCGGGCCGGCCGACGGGGAGGGCGACGCCGGAGATGATGCCGGCATCGCGCAGCTCCTTCGAGCCCCGAAATCGGGTTTCGACCCGCAGGTCGTCCACCGTCACGGGCACTCCGGCCGCGAGGGTATAGCCGGCGTAGGTGTCGGGATCGGCCGGGAGGGTGGCGGCGTTGAGCCGGTCTTCGGGCCACCCCACCCCCGCCCTCAGAAAAAGGGTGCCGCCGTCGGGGAGCCGTTCCAATAGGGCCACATATTTGATTTTGAGGGTGTCGGCCGCGATTTCGGCGGCCTGCCGCAGCAGGGGGTCGAGGTCGGTTTGGGTGAGGGCGGCGCGGCTCAGTCGGGCGATCGCGGCCTGTTGGGACGCCCGGGCGGAACTGATTTCTTCGAGGCACCGGCGTTTCACGCTCTCGGTGCGGGCCTGTTGGAGGAGGGTGGCCTGTCCGATGGCGATCGCGACTTGGGCGGCGAGTTGTCCGAGCAGCTCCCGTTCCCACGCCCGCCACGGCCGGGGACTTTGGCAGTGTTGGACCGCCAACAACCCCCACAACTGCGGCGATTCCGAGGTTTCGGAGGCGAGGAAAATGGGGACGACCAGGTTGGCCCTCACCCCGATCTCTCGCAACAAGTCCCGGTGACAGGGGGTGAGGGAGGCCGTCTCGATATCCGTGATCGCCTGGATGCGCCCGTTTTTGTAACGTTCGGCGAATTCGGCTTCAAAGTGGGGGTCGCAGATCTTCTGCCCGAGGATGGATTCGCACCCCTTGGCAACGGATTCGGCGACGACGAACCCCCCGGAGTGGGGGTCGAGGCGGTAGATGATGGCGCGATCGCACTCGAGCAGGGGGCGGATTTCGGAGACGGCGGTGTTGAGGATTTGGTTGAGGTCGAGGGTCTGCCGGATTTTGTGGGAGAGTTCGGCCAGCAGGCGGACGCCCCGGCGGGATGCGGGTTGGCGGCGACGCAGGTCGCGTTTTTCTTGCTCTAGGCGATCGATGCGAGACTGTAGGTTTTCCACCACGGCGTACCAGTCGCCCGGATCGTCGGGCGAGAGCTCCGAAGCGGGGGCGAACAGGCCGCAAAATTCCCCCCGCTCCCCGGTGACGATCAGGGTCTCGCTTCCCTCCCGTTCCATCCGCCCCCGCGCCTCCCAGAGGCTGGCCGTCCGGGGGATGCAGGGGGGGGGCGATCGCATGAGAGTGCCGGCATTTCCCCCCCCGAAGCCGTCCCGAATCAGCGCGGGCACCAGGTCGGTTTCGGTCACCAGGCCGACGGGGGTGGGTTCTGAGGGATGCCCGGACGGTTCGACGACCGCCACCGCCCCGAGGCGGCGCTCTACGAACAACCGCGCCAAGTCCGGCAGCGATGGGGTCAGGGAAACGGCTAACGGGTTCTTCTCCATGCGATCGCCGACGCGACAGCGTTTGAGGTGGCGCTCGGACGGTTTCAGGAGCGAGTGCAGCCGTTCCCGGGTGACGACGCCCACCACCGCTTCCGTTTCGTCGAGAATCGGCAGGCGATCGACCCCCCACTCCCGCAACGCCGAGAGCAGGGTGAGGGGATTTTCCACCTCCCGCCGGTGCAGGGTTCGCGGATCGGACTCCATCGCGTCGCCGGCGGTCAGGCCGTCGAGTCCCCCGCCGGCCAGGGCGAGGCGGAGCAGATCTCGCCCGCTCAGAATGCCGAGCAATTGATTCTCGCGGACGACCAAAGCGTAGGGCGTTCCGACACCTCCCGTGCCCCGAGTCGGCCCGGATACGTCCCGTTCCCGAGTCGGCCGATACATCCGATCCGCCACATCCGGCACGGGGAGATCGGGTGTTACAGTAAGAAAGGGAAGCTCCATCGCCTTTTCTAGCAGGGGCGAGTCAAAGTTTGTCGTGTTGGATTTCATGGGTATTGGGATGAACCGGGAGCATGATAATCTTGGGTTCGGATTAATTTGATCTTAGCCCTGAAGCTCGGAATCAGTCCGCCTCTGTTGTCTCACAAGGAACGACCCCCCTGAAACTTTTGGTCGGCGAGTTGAGAACCCTCGGAGATCAACACCCCATCCGGCATGATGTCTGGAGCCGGATTTTTCGCTCGCAAACACCCGGCTCGGGAGCATATCCGTTGTGACATTCAACTTTAAATGGATTGATGATTCTCCAAAACATTGATGGTTTCGCCAGTGCAGTTCGGGCTGAACTTGCCCGTTTATATTGGGTCGAAATTGGGCGATAAACACTTGAAGATAACGGTCAAATTTGGGCGGTTTAATCTGTCCGAGAGTCCCCGTATCCATCCACTCTGTATGATTGAGTATGTCGAGTCATCCTAAATTTTGGCAGACGGGTCTGTTGGAAAATCTGATTCTGGAACCCTCCCCGGTGACGATCGCGCCGGAAACGGTTCTGCACGATGCGATCGCGACGATGAGTCGGGGGGCCGTCGATGTCCTGGTCGTCCTTGACAATCAGATTCCCGTCGGCCTGCTGACGGCGGCTGACGTGGTGCGGGGGGTCGCCGAAGGGATCGATTTCACCCGGGTTCCGGTCGCCGAGGTGATGGGTTCTTTAGCCCCCACCGTTACAGCGTCGGAGTTGGCCGATATCTCCGCCCTCTGGCAGTTGTGCGATCGCACGGCCGCGGATTATTTGGTCGTCGTCGGCGACGGGGATGAATTCGCCGGCTTGATTTCTCGCTCGAACCTTTTGAAAAGTATCGACCTCGCCGCCCTCTGGGAGCAGGTCGCACGCCTGGAAGCCGAAAATGCCGAACTGCGCGATATGGGCCGCCAGAGATTTCAAGAAATCGAGCAAGAATTTAACGACCTCAAAAGTCGCTTTATCACGACAGTTTCTCACGAATTTCGCACCCCCCTGACCACCATTTCTTTCTCGGCGGGATTGCTGGAAAATCACGGCAAAAAATTTTCTGACGAAAAACAAAAAACCCATTTCCACCGGATCAAGTTGGGCATCCAGCAGATGACCGAAATGTTGAACGAAATTCTGATCATCGGGCAGGCGGAAGCTGGGAAAATTGTCCCCCATCCCACCGCGATCGACATCGCCCAATTTTTGACGAATTTGATCGAAGAATTTCAACTGACGACGGACAGACACAATTTGATGATGACCGGCCAGACGGACTGTCCTCAAGCCCACCTCGACGAGGATCTTCTCAACCAGATTGTGGGCCACCTCATTTCCAACGCGATCAAATATTCTCCCGAAGGAGGGGATATCAAAATTGACTGGTTCTGCTCGGGCGATCGCCTGATATTTCGCATCCAGGACTGGGGAATTGGCATCCCCGAAAAAGATCGGGAGTATCTGTTCGAGCCCTTTCATCGGGCGAGCAATGTCGGTACAATATCAGGGACGGGCTTGGGACTGCCGCTGGTCAAAAAAGCTGTGGACCTACAGGGCGGAGAAATCATCGTGGAAAGCGAAGAGACCGGCGGCACAACCTGTACTGTCATACTGCCACTGATGCTAAAAAAATGAAAAAAATATTGGTGATCGAAGATGAAGAGCTGGTCCGCGAGAACTTGGTGGACTTGCTCCAAATTGAAGATTTTCAGGTATTGGAAGCCGCCGACGGCCGGCTCGGCGTAAAACTGGCTCAGGAGGAGCAGCCCGACCTGATTTTGTGCGATGTCATGATGCCCAGACTCGACGGCTACGGCGTCCTCTCCCAACTCCGCAAGAATCCGAAAACAGCCATGATTCCTTTTATTTTTATGACGGCTTTGGCCGACCGGACCAACGCCCGCAAGGGGATGGAATTGGGGGCCGACGATTATATTACCAAACCCTGCACGGCGACGGAACTGCTGACGGCGATCACCGTCCGCTTGGAGAAACATTCCGCCGTTCAAAATCATTATCAAAATCAACTCCTTTCCATCGAAGAAAAACTCAATCAACTCATTTATCGCGACGGGGTGACGGAGTTGCCCAACCGGCTGGCCCTGCGCGATCGCTTCCATCAAATTCGGGACGAAGCAGAACTGTTCCGTTCCGGACTGATTCCCATCTTCTGTTTGAGTTTGGATCGATTCAACCGCATCAACGATACCTTGGGCTATGAATTCGGAGAAAAACTGCTGAAAGCCGTGGGAGAACGCCTCCAGAATTTTATCGCCTCCCAAGGTACCGTCGCCCACCTGAACGGTGAAGAATTCGCCGTGATTTTGGAGACGATGAGAACCGAAGCGGAGGTCTGCCAACAGGGAGAAATCATCCGAAATTCTCTGTCCCAACCCTTCTCCATCGACGGACATGAAATTTTTCTGACGGTGAGTCTCGGCATCGCCCTCTACCCCCGCCACGGAACGGAGATTGATTCCCTCCTCAAAAACAGCAAAACAGCCCTGCACGAAAGCCGCCGGCAGAACGGCAATTGTTGGACGATGTATCAGGAAATATTGGATGCAGCCGATTCCGATTATATCGCTTTGGAAGCGGATCTCCAACACGCGATCGAGCGGAACGAATTGCAGCTTTACTACCAGCCTAAAGTGGACTTGAAAACCGGCGAAATCGTCGGGGCGGAGGCGTTGCTGAGGTGGCAGCGGGGCGATCGCGGCTTCGTCTCGCCGGCGGTCTTTATCCCCCTCGCTGAAGAAACCGGTTCCATCGAAGCCATCGGAGAATGGGTTGTAAAAACCGCCTGCCGCCAGCTCAAATCGTGGCAGGCCGTCGGCATCTCGCTGCCGGTGGCGGTGAACATTTCCGCCTGCCAGTTCAACCAAACTAACTTCCGGAAACAGTTGATCGATATTTTACTCCAAGAATCCTTGGATGCCTCCTATCTGGAATTGGAACTCACCGAAAGCGTCTTGGTCAAAAATGAGGAACTGTCGATCCGAAAATTGAATTCGTTGAAAGCTCTGGGGTTGGGAATCGCGATCGACGATTTCGGCACGGGTTACTCCTCCCTCAGCTACCTGAATCAATTCCCCTTCGACACCTTGAAATTGGACCGCTGCTTCGTCCAAAATGTAGACCAAAATCCGAAAACCCAAGCCATCGTCCGGGCGGTGACGGCGATGGCCAAGCAACTCAACCTCCGGATCATCGCCGAAGGGGTGGAAACGGAAGCCGAACTCCGCTTTATCGCCGAAAATCTCTGCGATGAAATCCAGGGTTATCTCTTCAGTCGCCCCCTCCCCGCCGACGAATTTTTGGCCCTGGTGAAAAGCGGGAAAAAATTGCAACTACCCGACTAAATTGCGGTCGTGGGGTTCCATAAAATCAATTTCCGGGCCGAGGGGGACGATGCCAGTCGGATTGATGCTTTTATGGCTTTCGTAGTAATGCCCTTTGATGTGTCGGAAATTCACCGTTTCCGCCACCCCCGGAATTTGATATAAATCCCGCAGATATCCCCACAAATTCCGATAGTCCGCGATGCGGCGGAGATTGCACTTGAAATGCCCCACATAAACGGGGTCAAAACGCACCAACGTGGTGAACAATCGCCAGTCCGCCTCCGTGACGCGATCGCCCGTCAAATACCGCCGCGAAGACAGCCGATCTTCTAACCCATCCAGGGTTTCAAACAGCGGTTTCACCCCCTCTTCGTAGGCGGCTTGGGTCGTCGCGAATCCGGCCTTGTACACGCCGTTATTCACGGTATCGTAAATGCGATCGTTGAGGGCGTCGATCTCCCCCCGCAACGGTTCTGGATAGTAATCCCCCGGTTTCGCCCCCACCCCGTCAAACGCACTGTTGAACATCCGGATAATTTCCGCCGACTCATTGTTGACAATCGTCTGCTTTTGCTTGTCCCAAAGCACCGGAACCGTCACCCGCCCGGAATAATTCGGATCGGCTTTCGTATAAACTTCGTGGAGGTATTTCGCCCCATGAATCGGGTCGGGAATCACCCCTTCCGCCGGTTCAAACGTCCAGCCATTTTCCCCCATGTACCAATTGACGACGGACAGGGAAATCATCGATTCGAGTCCCTTCAACGCCCGAAAAATCAGAGTCCGGTGGGCCCACGGGCAGGCGTAGGAAATATACAGGTGATAGCGTCCGGGTTCGGCTTTGAAGCCGCCGGACCCCGCGACTCCCGGACTGCCGTCGGCCGTCACCCAGTTGCGAAATTGGGACGCTTGCCGGACGAAACGGCCCCCCGTGCTTTCGGTGTCATACCACTGGTCATGCCAGACGCCATCAATCAAAAGTCCCATAATTTTTCACGACTCAATGTATTATTTAAACGTTATTATAAAGCCGTCCCAAATTATTTTAAAAAAATTATGTCTTCCATCCCCTCCGGTTTGATCGTTTCCTGTCAGGCGCCCGCCGACTCCCCCCTCCACGATCGCGAAATGATCGCCGCGATCGCCCAAACTGCTGTGATGCGGGGGGCCGTGGGGGTGCGGATCGACAGCCCCGCCCACGTCGAAGCGGTACGAAAGCGGATTTCCGAACCCATCATCGGCTTGTGGAAACGGCAAATTCCGGGTTATTCCGTCTACATCACCCCCCAATTTGAAGATGCCGCCGCGATCGCCGCCGCCGGGGCGGATATCATCGCGATCGACGCCACATTGAGGAAGCGTCCGGGGGGCGAAACGGTGTCCGATTTGATCGCACAAATTCACGACAAACTCGGCAAATTGGTGATGGCGGATATCGATACTTTAGACGCCGCGATCGCCGCGATCGAAGCCGGTGCGGATGTGGTCGGAACCACGCTATACGGCTACACAGAAGCCACTCAAAACCTGTCGCCCCCCGCCTTTGAACTCCTGGAAGAATTGGCGAAACGGGCGGAGATTCCGGTGATTTGCGAGGGGGGAATCGCATCCCCGGAGATGGCAAAACGGGCGATCGCGTTGGGGGCGGATGCGATCGTTGTCGGCACGGCAATTACCGGCATCGATTACTTGGTAGAGGGATTTAATGAGGCGGTGAAAGCGGCTTTTTCTTGATTCGATGGGGGGTGAAATTTGGGTGCGATCGCACCCCCTAAAATTTCCCATTCTACCCGGTGACAAATCCCTCAAACTTTGCTATAATCGGAACACCACAAGCCCACAATACACTCGGCGTTGGATTGTTGATATGGCTCAGGCAACTCTTACCCCAAAAGTTAAAGACGAAATTACCCGTCTTTCGGAAACCAATAAAGTTGATGCAAAGCTCCTTGAGGAGTTTGCCTATTTTGTAGTCAAAAATTCCGACAAGAAATCCGATAAAAGCGTCAAATCTTTGAGCATCGACGAATTGAAAACAGCAATTTACAATCGCTTTAGTGTTAACAATACCGATGATTTGAAGCGATCGGGTGCCTTTAAAATGGCGACAGAGGGCATGGAAAAATTAAATTTTCGATTCAAATCGAGCTGGGAGTTAATGTATCGAAAATTTATTGGAATATTGCCCCACGAGCAGAATCAAGAAGGGTATGGTTGTATTAACGGAATCGATGTGTTTCAATATTTCAAGCCTTGGCAGGTATTTGGTTTAGACCCTAAAATTGCTACCAAAGATGACATCAAAAAGGCTTATTATCGGTTATCTAAAATTTATCATCCCGACAATCCAGAAACTGGAGACAGGCAAATTTTTGAAAAAATTGAAATCATGTATAAAAGCATTGTATTCGAGTTGTAAATACGTCAATAATTGATATTGTGCGATTAATTTTCGTTATCTATTTTTCGATAAGCCGGTCAATTTTAAAAATAATTGGAAGATAAATTGGCATGAACTTTGACAGCACAACATTTTACATTAAAGACACTCAGCTTAGTATTGCTTTGGACTTGAAACCCCAAAATTTTGATGTGAAGGTCAATGCTATTGCTTCTTCACGCAGTGGAATGGTGGCAATGACAAAAGCTGTACGGTGGATAACTTTATCGACTTTATTGAGTGGCATTATCCGAACAAACATCAAGCCATTTTAAAGTTATACAATAGGCGCAGAATTCTATTGTTGAAATTAAGTCAACTCCAACGCGCATTACCTGCCGGACCCGAACGGGTTGCAGAAACGATGCGACAACTCTCTCTTTTCGATGATTTAGACGATCGCTCCGACTTCTCCTAAACCGACACCAATTCCTGATTCCGGGGGATCTCGTAAGTCATAAAATCGTGAGCCATTTCCGTATTCGGAAAAATCGCCCGGGCTTCCTTCAACAAATCCTCCAAAATGATATCGTTTCCCGGCGCGTAGCGGGGGCTGAAATGGGTCATCAACAGCGTTTTCACCCCGGCGGCAAGAGCCACCTGCGCCGCCATCGTGGAGGTGGAATGGAGGCGCTGAAATGCCATCTCCGCATCAACGTGGGAGAAGGTCGCCTCGTGCACCAAAACGTCCGCACCCTGGGCGAGTTCCACGGCCCCTTCGCAGAAAACCGTGTCGGTACAGTAAACGAATTTGCGGCCGATTTCCGGCTGGCCGCAGAGGGCGGAACCGTTGATGATGCGGCCGTCCGGGAGGGTGACAATTTCCCCCCGTTTCAGTTGGGCGTAAACGGGTCCGGGCGGGATGCCCAACGCCTTGGCTTTTTCCACGTTAAACCGTCCGGGGCGATCTTTTTCTTCCACCCGGTAGCCGAAGGCCGGGACGCGGTGTTTCAGGGGGCCGCAGCGGATGATATATTCGTTATCTTCGTAAATGATGCCGGGTTGGACGGGGTGGATTTTGACGGGGTAGGAAAAATGGGTGTGGGAGTAGCGGATGCAGGATTTGATGTACCTTTCCAAGTCGGCCGGACCGTGGATATCGATGCGGGTGGCATTTCCCGCCAGACCGCAACTGGCGAGTAACCCCATCAATCCGAAAATGTGGTCGCCGTGCATATGGGTGATGAAGATACGGTTGAGTTGGCTGACCCTGAGTTCGCTGCGGAGAAATTGGTGCTGGGTTCCCTCGCCGCAGTCGAACAGCCAAACTTCCGCCCGCTGGCTGGGACGCAGGGCGATGCCGGAGACGTTGCGCGATCGCGTCGGGACGCCGGAACTGGTTCCTAGAAAGGTAATTTGCAAAACTTCGATTCCCCCAATCCAATTTCACTGTGTGTTATAAATCCAGGATGTGGCAGGCACAGACGCACTGCCCCTGAATGCGGCAGGCACAGACGCACTGCCCCTACCACGATTCTATCGGGATTTAATTGTATCTAGGTATACCATCTACCGAATACCGACACCATGACTTCTGGCATCTTTGTAACTTCCCTCGTTTTTCGGCCTCTGAAGCGTTACGGGGGGCTGTCTCTGCTGTTCTGGCTGCTGTCAGTTTCCCCGGCGGCGGCTTCCGTTTTGATGCGGGTGGCGGTGGAAACGGGAGCCTCCCAGGTGAAGGTGGGAAGTTCCACCGCCGCCACGGTTCGGGACGGGAGCGGTCGCGTGTTGGGCCAACTCTCCCAAATGGGGGGAAGCGTCGCCCAGTCCGCATCGGGTCAGGTGGCGATCGGAGAGTGGAAGGCGAGCCAAATTTGGGTGGAACCGGCGGAAAACGGCCAGGTGTGGATCGGGGATGGATGGTATCGGGGGCGGGTGTTGCTCGTGCCCCGCAACGGCGGTCTGACGGCGATCAATTATGTCGATCTCGAACAGTATCTCTACAGCGTCCTGGGGGCGGAAATGGGGGGAAATTGGCCCCAGGAGGCTTTGAAAGCCCAGGCGGTGGCGGCGCGGACCTACGCCCTCTACAAGCGTCAAAATAACAGCGGCGAACTCTTCGATCTCGGCGACGACCAGAATTCCCAGGTGTATCCGGGGGTGTCCGGGGAGTCGGCGGGAACCCAGGCGGCGGTGAATGCCACGGCGGGCCAGGTGTTGACCTACAACGGCCAGGTGATTTTGGCGGTGTTTCACTCGTCTTCCGGGGGGCACACGGAAAATGTGGAGGATGTCTGGGACAACCCGCTGCCCTACCTGCGGGGGGTTCCGGATTTCGATCGCGGTTCTCCGGTGTTCGAGTGGACAAAAACTTTTTCGGTGAGTGACCTCAGCAACCGCATTTCTGGGGTGGGCGAAGTGACATCCATGACGCCGGAGCGGACTTCGGCTTTCGGCAGTGTGATTACTATGAAGGTGGTGGGAAGTGGGGGGACTCGGGTGGTCAGCGGCGAGGATATCGCCCGGGCGTTGGGGTTGCGGAGTACCCGATTTCGGGTGAATCGCAACGGCAGTTCGGGCAATTTTGTGGTCAACGGCCGCGGGTTCGGCCACGGGGTCGGCTTGAGTCAGTGGGGGGCGTATAATTTGGCGAATTCGGGTTACAATTACCAGCAAATTCTCGCCCATTATTATCGGAATACGACTCTGGCACGGATTCAGATTCAGTAAATTATCGGGTCTAGAAACCCGGTTTCTTTCAATATCTGTGCGGGGAAAAAGAAAAGCTTCTAGAAACCGGGTTTCTTTCAATATCTGTGCGGGGAAAAAGAAAAGCTTCTAGAAACCGGGTTTCTTTCAATATCTGTGCGGGGAACGAAAACTCTTCTAGAAACCCGGTTTCTTCTGTCCACAAGGCACTCTTCCCCATTCCGCCAATATCGGTTTAAAATAGAATGTCACGACCCGCAGGATATCGACAGAGAGCAATTATAAATTATGGCACAGTTAAATTACTATAGAGTCTTGGAAATTTCCCCGCAAGCCACCCAGACGGAAATCAAAAACGCCTACCGCCGGCTGGCCAAAAAATTCCATCCGGACAGCCAAAAAGAAACGGCAAATCACGACCGGATTATCAGGATTAACGAAGCCTACGAAGTGCTCGGCGACCCCCAAAAGCGGCGCGGGTACGATCGCACCCTCTCCAGCCGACCCACCGTCAACCGGGGCGCCTCCAGAACCCCGTCCCGGCGATCGCGTCAGACGGCGCGATCGGTGGATTTCGACCTGCAGAGGTGGCTGCAACAGGTCTATCAACCCGTCAATCACAATATTGATCGCATCTTCAAACCCTTCAAACGGGAACTCGACAACTTATCCGGCGACCCATTTGACGACGAATTGATGGCTGATTTTCAAGATTATATCGAAACCTGCCGGGACATTCTCGCCGAAACCCAAACCCTGTTCCGTTCCACCCCCAACCCTTCCAATATCGCCGGAGTTGCCGCCCATTTGTACTACTGCCTCAACCATATCGGCGACGGCATTGAAGAACTGAATCTGTTCACCCTCAATTATGACGATTCCTACCTGCACGCCGGACAGGAATTTTTCCGAATTGCGGAGGGACTGAGGCGGGAAGCCCGGGCGGAAATGAATCAATTTTTCTGAGTCAACGGCGATCGCAGCGCGATGGTTCGGAGCGCGATCGCCCCGGCGGGGATATCGGCCTTGAAAAAGATTGCCAAACTCATTAGATTAGTTGAAACGAACTTAACAAGAAAAAATTAACGTGCTTTTATGGAATGCATTGTCACTCGTCGGGCGCAGTTTTCAGCCAGTCACCGCTACTGGTTGCCGGAACTGAGCGAAGCGGAAAACTTTGAACGGTTCGGGCCGACCGCCCGCGCCCCCGGTCACGGACACAATTACGTCCTGTACGTTTCGATGGTCGGGGAACCGGACGAATACGGCATGGTCTTCAACCTGTCCGATGCCAAGCAGACCATCCGAAAGGAAGTCACCGACCAACTCGACTTTTCCTTTCTCAACGAAGCGTGGCCGGAATTCAAACAGACGTTGCCCACCACTGAATGTCTGGCCCAGGCGATCTGGAACCGTTTGGCCCCCCACCTGCCCCTGACCAACATTCAAGTATTTGAACACCCGGAACTTTGGGCCGATTATCGAGGAAATGGAATGGAAGCTTATTTGACCGTCAGCACCCACTTTAGCGCGGCCCACCGACTCGCCCACCCGGATCTCAGCTACGAGGAAAATTGCCGGATTTACGGCAAGTGCGCCCGCCCCCACGGTCACGGCCACAACTACCACTTGGAAGTCACCATCTGTGGCGACATCGACCCCCGCACGGGGATGATCGCCGACCTGGCCGCCGTCCAACGGGCGATCGCGGATCGGGTGGTCGAACCCTTCGACCACACCTTCCTCAACAAGGATATCCCCCACTTCGCCAAAGTCGTGCCGACGGCGGAAAATATCGCGGTTCACATCCGGGATTTGCTGCAAAATCCGATCCGCGAGTTGGGCGCCGAACTCCACAAAATCAAACTGATCGAAAGCCCCAACAATTCCTGCGAGGTTTACTGCACCCGGTCGGAGGGGCAATCGACCCCCAGTCAAGACCGGGAACCGATCGCGGTCGGGGTGCGATCGATTCCCGATATCAGCCACAATTGAATCCAGACACGGCGGGCATTTGGCCCGCTTTTTTGTCAGGGGAACTGAAATCACCTGAATCTGAGGGTTTCCCCCTTTCCATTCCCCATTCCCCATTCCCCATTCCCTGCCCTGAAATTCCTGAGCGATCGAAATCCCCCCGTAGTTAGGAAGTAGCCGTGAGCCCCCCCGGAGTGCCGGCTCCGAAGGCAGATGGGGGGTCGCGTCGAGCGGTCCGTCGCCCATCCCCCCCATTATCAACAGTGAGATCCATGAGGTTATCGACCATAGCCCTTCTGACCCTGGCGGCCCTGGCGGCTCAGGAATCCCTGAGCGAGGCGAGTCCCGTCCCTGAACAGACCTGGGAAAACAACCCCGTTTCCGAGGCGGAAAATTTTGTCGATGCGATCGATATCGCGACGCCCCAAACCGTCGCTTCCGTGAGCGCCCCCGAAACCTGGAGTCGCCCCCAGTTGGGCGGAGAATCGCCATTTTCAGCGACGGTCGCCTCGACTCAATCCGCCCAACTCAACACCGGGTCGGGTCAATCCGAATTGGGCGCCACGATTATTTTACTCAATACGTTACTTTTGAGCGCGACATTATCGCCCATTTTGACCCTGATGTTTTTCTGGATGGTGCGGCGGTTTGTGATTCGGGAACTCGTGGGCGAAACGGCAAAACGCCTGCGGCAGGTGGACGGCTTGGAAACGCAATTGAAAACCTCCAATCACCGTTCCAGGCGATTGATCCAAGATTTAGAACTGCAAGTTCAAACCGCTCAAAAATCCATCGATTTTCTGACCCGAGAAGCGGAAGCATCGAAGGCTTCGATCCGGGAATTGGAACAACTCAAAGCCCAGTTTATCAGCCAGTTGCAGGGGATGATCGCAGAGGTGCGGCAGGCGAAAACCGAGGCCTTGGGACGGGTGGAAAAGCCGACCGTGCCGACCCCTAAAACGCCACCGAGCGCGCCGAAACCCGCGCCGAAACCGCAGGCGGCGACGATCCCACAGAAGAAGCATTCCCCGCCTCATCAATCGTTGATTGCGGACGATTATTTGAAACAGGGAGAAGCGCTGATTTCTCAACGCAAATATACGGAAGCGATCGCCGCGTGCGATCGCGCCTTGGAACTCAACCCCAATTTGGGGGAAGCCTGGTATCAGCGGGGCAATGCCCTGGTGCGGTTAAAGCGCCATTCGGAAGCCCTCGGGAGCTATGATCGCGCCCTCTCGATGCAGTCCGGGCGAGCGGAAACCTGGTACAATCGGGGCAACGTGTTGGTGCGCCTGAAGCGCTACTATGAGGCTCTGGAGTCCTACGATCGCGCCCTAAAAATCCGACCGGACGATTACGAAGCTTGGCACAATCGGGGGGCCTTGCTGCGGAAATTTAAGCGGTATGAAGAAGCGATCGAGTCCTACGATCGCGCCATCGCGGTGGAACCGAACCACTACGAAACTTGGCACAATCGGGGTAATGTATTGAGTAAATTGCGGCGCTACGAGGAGGCGATCGGGTCCTACGACCGCGCCATCCAAATCAACGCCGGCCAATTCGAGATCTGGGCGAATCGGGCGATCGCCCTGTGTCACCTGAACCGATACGCCGACGCGGTGGCGTCCTATGAACAGGCGATCGCCATCCATCCGAAAGAACCGGAATTGTGGAGCGCCCAGGGGGCACTTTTTGCCAAGTTGCGGCGGTACTCTGAGGCCCTGGAATCCTACGATCGCGCCACGAGTCTCAAACCGGACAATTATGCGGCGTGGATGGCGAGGGGGGAAGTGTTGGGGGCGTTAAAAAAATACGACGATGCGGTTGCCAATTGGGACCGGGCGATCGCTTTGAAACCGGACGCCGGCGACGCCTGGCGCCGGCGGGGAATTTGTTTGGAAAAATTGCAACGCCACGACGACGCGATCGCCTCTTTCGACACCGCGATCGCCCTGAAGCCGGACGACGCGGAAAGCTGGCGGCACCGGGGGGCCCTGCTGTCGAGACTCAACAAATACCAGGAGGCGATCGCTTCTTTGGGAAAGGCGATTTCCATTCAAAAAGAGTTGCGAAATGGCAAAGTTGAGGGCGACTCGCCGACGCAACAGAACGGCTTTTCTGCGGTGGCCACTTAATTGATACCGTTTCGTCGATAGAAAAGCACTCGGAGTTCCCGATGACCGATGACCGATGACCGATGACCGATGACCGATGACCGGCGCGCCACGCTATTCTCGCCAAAAAAAATCCCCTGGCCGTAGCCGGGGGAAAGCCATCAGGGTGCATCTATGATTGATATTTCCTGTCCTGGGTGAAGCGATCCGGGAAATTTTTAAAAAAGACGTGCGCGAACTGGAAATCCCCGCAATCCGGCGATCGCGGGGATGTTGTTCGGTATTGCACCCACAAATATCAGGCGATGATGGTGTCGGGATTAACATAAAAAACCGCCACCGTCGTATTTTTTACGGATATTTTAATCTTTTGAGCCAGACGCATCAGCGAAACCGGTTCCTGAAGCAGAGACTTCGAGGTGGCGATCGCTTCTGCGAGATCCTGACTCATGCACTGAATGTGCAGAACACCCCACCGCCGATATACCTTACATTGCCCCAAGGGCTTGAGCTGTTGCAGTTCCGCTTGGTTCTCCCGGTAGAAGTCCCAGATCAATCGTGTTAACTGTGAAGGTCTTCTCATGTCACTGATGGCAATAACATCACATTCAGCAGTATCGGCGCCCACAAAAATTGTTAAAGTGCGCGTTCTTATATTACTCATTGAAACTCATATTTCGGATTCTGAGTATGACTTCGACACAAGACTTAATAAGCGAATGATCGCGACAACTTGGCTTTAAAAGCTAAAAGCCAATTGTGACACGAGTTTGGAGTGGCGGCCTCGTCAATTCCATGTAACAAAATTGAAAATGATCTTTACAAAACGCGATAAACGTGAGATGAGCTGTCCTCTGACCTTTGCCTTTTAGTCGCCGCAATACACCACCAAATCGATCTCGACATCGCCGAAACCCGCCAGTCCCAAGACCCCCACCGTCGTCCGGCAGGGGAGGCGTCCGGCTTGGAAGTAGGACGCATAGACGGCGTTAACCGCCTCGTAATAGCGAAAATCCGTCACGAACACCCGGGACATCACGACGCGATCGAATCCCGTCCCAGCCTGTTCGAGGACCAATCTCAAGTTTTCCATCACCCGCCGCGTCTGTTCTTCGATGGGTCCGGTGACGACTTCCCCGGTTTGGGGATCTTCCGAAAGCTGGCCGGTCACGAAGAGAAAATCTCCCGCCCGCACGGCGTGGGAATAGGGCGCAACCGGGGGAAGCAGGTTGTCGGGGAGGGTGAGATATTCCAGCATGGGGGCGACCAGAGGGTTCGAGTTCGACTTCACTTTAAATCAAACCGGTTCGGTTGCCCACAGTTTTTCCAAAATTTTCTCACAATTCTCTAAATTTTCTAAAATTGGCGACATCGCGCCCATTTCCCACGATCCGCAAATCGCACCCCCCGCATCGGTCGGCCGCCGTGATAGGATATTAGTTTTGCAATAACTCTTACACACGACTTGCACCGAAGGAGATCTCCGCTATGGCCCGTATGTACTACGATGCCGATGCCAACCTCGACCTATTGGCCGGTAAAACGATCGCGATCGTCGGTTACGGCTCCCAAGGCCACGCCCACGCCCTCAACCTCAAAGACAGCGGCATGAACGTCATCGTCGGGCTGTATCCGGGGAGCAAGTCGGCCGCCAAAGCCAAAGATGCCGGACTGACGGTGTACCCCGTGGACCAGGCTGCCAAACAGGCGGATATCATCATGATCCTGCTGCCGGACGAAGTGCAAAAAACCGTCTTCAAAAACGAGATCGAACCCAACCTCAGCGAAGGCAAAGTGTTGGCATTTGCCCACGGATTCAACATCCACTTCGGCCAGGTCGTCCCCCCCGAAAATGTGGACGTGATCATGGTGGCGCCCAAGGGCCCCGGACATCTGGTGCGCCGCACCTACGAGGAAGGCCAGGGCGTCCCCTGTCTGTTCGCGGTGTACCAGGATGCCTCGGGACAGGCTCGCGATCGCGCGATGGCCTACGCCAAGGGCATCGGCGGTACCCGGGGCGGCATCCTGGAAACCACCTTCCGGGAAGAAACCGAAACCGACCTGTTCGGCGAACAGGCGGTCCTGTGCGGCGGCTTGAGCGCCCTGATCAAAACCGGATTCGAGACCCTCGTCGAAGCCGGCTACCAGCCTGAACTGGCCTATTTCGAGTGCCTCCACGAAGTCAAACTGATCGTGGATTTGGTCGTCGAGGGCGGCTTGGCGCAGATGCGGGACAGCATCTCCAATACCGCCGAATACGGGGATTATACTCGCGGCCCCCGGGTCGTCAACGAGGCCACCCGCCAAGAAATGCGCCAGATCTTGAAAGAAATTCAAAGCGGCCAGTTCGCTCGGGAATTCGTGTTGGAAAATCAATCCGGCAAACCCGGTTTCACAGCCATGCGCCGCCAGGAGGCCGAACATCCCATCGAGGAAGTGGGCAAAGACCTGCGGGCCATGTTTAGCTGGCTGAAGAAGAAAGCCTAGGGCGCGGCGCGGGAGTCGGGAGTCGGGAATAGGGAATAGGGAATAGGGAATAGGGAATAGGGAATAGAAAGCAGAGCCCCTTTGCTCCCTCCGCTTCCTCTGCTTCCTCCGCTTACCGAAGCCCCTTAGCCCCGCCCCACCTAATCTTCTTCGGCGGGTTGGCCTTTTTGCTCCAACTGTTCCACATCCTTTTCCCGCTGTTCGTTGAAATTCTGAGGAGTCAGCCAGTCGGGGACGAGTCCGACCAAAAACTCGCGGCTCGTCTGGCTTGCACTCCGGACGGACTTCGGCAGGAATTCAAAACTATCTCCGGAGGTGATAAAGGTAATCACCAAAATGATCAACGCAGTCCCAAGAATTTTTTTAGGGGTCATATCGCACCATTGGGGATGAAATGTTATCGCAATTTACCATCGCCGAAGTCGGTGGAAATTCAAGTGACCGACTCGCCACGACCGGCCAAAATTGTCATCTACAAAGAATTATAGACACCGGCAAAACCCAATTCCCTGACCGGAGGACTCAGTCCCAGGAGAATGGAAATCGCGTCGTGTTAAGGTATCACAAACCCGCGACCGATGTCTCATGTTCAGAACCTTACTTCAACTGCTGGTTGCCATTCCCGCATCTTTGCCCGACGTGCTGCAACTGCCGGCAGTCCGCAATCCGATCGCGATCGCTTTCGGGGCGGTCGCCGGGGCGCTGTCCCGCTATTATCTGACCCTGTGGTTTGTCGAGCGATTCGGGGTGGCCTTTCCCTACGGCACGTTGTTGATCAACCTCACCGGATCGATGGCAATGGGTTTTTTCGTCCCCCTCGCCCTCAATTCCGGAATCATTTCTCCGGAAGTTCGCCTGATCGTTGCGGTGGGCTTTCTGGGATCTTACACCACCTTTTCCACCTACGAACTGGAAACGTATAATTTATTTCAACAACAGCGTTTTGCGATCGCGGTTTTGTACTGGGCCGGCAGCGCAATTTTGGGGGTATTGAGCGTTTTGCTGGGGACGATGTTGGCGCGATCGCTGCTGCGATGAATGGGGGGGAGTCGGGAGTCGGAAGTCGGGAGTCGGGGATGGAAATTCAGGGGAGGGGGAGTCGTTCAGAAACTTGGGTTCTCAACTATCCATCACCGCATCGAGCAAAATATCCGCCCCGAAGCGGACGGCATCGGTGCAGGGCAAACCCGTTTCGTCCCGGGTTTGGGCGATCGCGTCCCGGGCCTCAGCGTCGCCCAAACCGTAGGTGTTGAGGGCGATACCGACAACCTTGGACGGTTCCATTGCCCCGGCGGCGGAAGCAACGAGTTCGTACAGGGCGATCGCATCCCGCAGGGGGGGGATCGGGACGTGGGGATGTTTTTTAATGTGGGTCCGTCCGGCCGCGTGGGCCAAAATCAGGTGGGTAGGCTGGCTCCCCCGCAGCAGGGGCAGGGTGGCGGTGGAACCGGGGTGGAGCACGGACCCCTGCCCCTCCACAATCAGGAGGTCATGGCCCTGCGCGAACCGCATCACCATCTGCTCGACGGCCCCGGCGGCGAAATCCACCCGCACCGAATCCAGGGGGATGCCATCTTCCCCCAACATCAAGCCCCCCTGGCCCGTCGCCAGGAATTTGGAGCGGATGCCGCGTCCTTGAGCCGCCCGGTCCAGTTCCAGGCTGGTGGACATTTTCCCGATCGCCATGTCCGTCCCCACCGTCAGCACCCGCCGGCAGTCGAGCGATCGCGCTTGAGCCGAGGCGATGGGGAGATTCGGGGGTTCCTGTCGCACGTCCCAAATCCACTGGTTGCCTCTGAGCAACGCCTCCAAGCTCGCCCCGTGCCGCCGTTCCACCAAGGGAATCAGTCGGGTGTGGAGGCCGTTGACGATGGAGAGTCCCCCGTGCACGGCGCGATCGAGATCCCCCCACCAGGCCTCCGGCAGGGCGCCGCCGGGGGGGGCGATGCCGATTATCAAAATATTGGGATTGACGGCGAGGGCCTCTTCCACCGAGGCGAAAATCGGCACGTCCCGCTCAATTCCCGTCAGTTCCGGAAGCGATCGCCCCGCACAGTCGCGATCGACGACCGCCACGATATTCGCCCGACTGTAGCGCAGCAGGGACAGGCCCGTTTTTCCGATCGCACTCCGGATACCTTCGTGGAGTAGAATCGCCAACCGGCCCGCTTGAATTTTGGCTTGGGGATTGTCAGGAATCATCTGTTTTGGGGTGTGGGGTGTGCTCGGTGGGGTGTAGGGGAGCGGAGGGAGCGGAGGGAGCAGAGGGAGCAGAGGGAGCGGTTGGGACATCCAGACCGCTTGGAAATTAATTCCCAAGGGCGCAAGCCAGGGGCCCCGACCAGCAAAAATCATCGGTCGATGATTGGGGAATTTGTACGGTTCAAAAACTGGATCTGATATAAACTTGCCCCCCTGCCTCCGGTCGCCTCCGGTCGCCTCCGGTCGCCTCCAGGAGCCCCCTCCGCTTCCTCCGCCTCCCCTGCCTCCGGTTGCCCCCATCCTCATCAACCGAGGGGGGGAATCCCGGCGGCGTCCAAAATTTGGGGAATCAAATCTTCCCGCTTGACGGCCATCAGGTGGACGCCGCGGCAAATTTGGCGGGCGATTTGTACCTGTTCAGCCGCAATTTTAACGCCCTCTTCCAGGGGGTGGGGGGCTTTTTCCAAGCGATCGATGATGGGATCGGGGATGTTGACGCCGGGGACGTACTTGTTGATAAAGCGGGCATTTTTGGCGGATTTTAACAGGAAAATTCCCGCCAAGATCGGCTGGTCTGTTTCCGAACCGATTTGATTCATGAATTTGTAGAGGCGATCGAAGTCGGTGATCAGTTGACTTTGGAAAAAGCGGGCGCCCGCCTTCAGCTTGCGGTTGAATCGACTTTTCAACCCCGACCAACTGGGGGATTGGGGATCGACGGCCGCGCCGGGAAACAGGTCGGTGCCGCCTTGGGGAAGGGTTTTTTCGTTCCAATCCAGGCCGTGGTTAAGTTTGTCGATCGCCTGCAACAATCGCACGGATTCAAAGTCGAAAACGGCTTTGGCTTCGGGGTGATCTCCGGCTTTCACCGGGTCCCCCGTCAGGGCGAGAATGTTGCGAATTCCGAGGGCGTGGGCGCCCAAAAGGTCAGCCTGCAAACCGATGCGGTTGCGATCGCGGCAGGCGACTTGCAAAATCGGCTCAATTCCATGATGTTGGAGAATGGCACAGGAGGCCAGGGAACTCATCCCCAGCACCGCCCGACTGCCGTCGGTGACGTTCACCGCGTGGACGCGATTTTTGAGCAACCGCCCCATTTCGATCATGTGATGGGGGTCGCCCCCTTTCGGGGGGGCCACTTCGGCCGTGATGACAAATTCCTTGGGGGTCAAACAGGCGTTCCGAAAACGATTCATAGAATGTAGAGTTTAAAAGGGATATTGAATGGGATAATGCTTTACCCGTTTGTTTGTTAAAAATTCGGGTAATTCCGAGCCGATGGCGGGGGGAAAATCCTCGTTTTTTCCGTTTTCTTTTCCCGACGATCGCACCGAGTTGATGGGGTGGGCAATTGTCGAATTGCCAGAATTGGCGAATCCCATTGCAGGTTGACAACGGTTGAGAGCGGCCGGCGACGATGGCGGGAAGCGCACCGGCAAAGCCGATCGCCCTGATATCGGATGGGATAAAATCGTTTGGATTCCGACGATTTCGGGAATTCAATCATCAGAAATCTATCCGATAACTGATGCTCCGAACTCGAGATCACAGGGGTTTGGAATAGCCCAGGGCATCCTTGACGCGACTCAAAGTCCGGTTGGCGACCGCCTCCGCCTTTTCCCGGCCCGATCGCAACACCGACTCCAAATAGCCGCGATCGTCCATCACCGCTTTATAGCGCTCCTGAATGGGTTTGAGCCGCTCGATCGCCGTTTCCGCCAGCAGGGGTTTGAACTGTCCCCAACCCATATCGGCGCACTCTGCGGCTACCTCCGCCTTGGTTTTGCCCGCCAGCAGGGCGTACAGGCCCAGCAGGTTGTGGCACTCCGGGCGGTCGGGGTCGTCGAAACTCAAGCCCCGCACCGAGTCCGTCTTGCACCGCTTCACCTTCTTGGCGATCGCGTCCGGGGAGTCGAGGAGGTTGATCCGGCTCAATTCCGACGGATCGGACTTGGACATCTTGCGGGTCCCGTCGGTCAGACTCATGATCCGGGCGCCCTCGGTGCGGATCAGGGGTTCGGGGATTTTGAGGATCTCCTCGTCCTTTTGGCCGAACAGGTGGTTGAACCGGGCGGCGATGTCCCGGGTCAGTTCCAAGTGCTGTTTTTGGTCTTCTCCGACGGGGACGCGATCGGCATCATAGAGCAAAATGTCCGCGGCCATCAACACCGGGTAATCCAGCAGGCCCGTGCTGACGTTTTCCCCTTGCTTCACGGCTTTTTCCTTGAACTGGATCATATCTTCGAGCCAGTTGATCGGCGTCAGGCAGTTGAGCAGCCAGGTGAGCTCGCTGTGGGCCGGAATGTGAGATTGGACGAAGATCGTCGAGTGGTCGAGATCGATGCCGCAGGCGAGGTACAGCGCCGCGACGGTGTAAGTGTCCGCCGCCAGCGTCGCCCGGTTGTGCGGGACGGTGATGGCGTGCAAGTCCACCACGCAGAAGAAGTTGTCGTACTGGCTTTGACCTTCCACCCAGTTGCGGATGGCGCCGAGGTAGTTGCCCAGGTGAAGGTTGCCGGTCGGCTGCACGCCAGAGAGAACTCGCTGTTTACCCATGAGCTTTGATGTCAGTTGAACTTAATAATCTATCTTGGCACGATCGACCGTCGTAACCGGCATCCGGCTCGGGAAAATGTCTCGGATGCGAGAGGGCTTGACGAATTTGACCGCCCGTCCGACTCACGGTAGATATTATCGGAGGGGGCGGGGGAAAGACAAGGGTCAAAAGGGGACGGCAGTCGCGCCCCGATTCATTAATTTTCTTGAAAAAGCCAAAATTTTTATTAACTTGCGAACTCTCCTTTCAGGTCGATCGCCCGATCGCCGCCCGAACCTGCAGAACCGCTACCATCCGAACCCACCCGAAAGTTCGGTCAATTCTCCCACCCATTCGATCCGGCTCTAGGAACGGACCGAATCTGGCAAAATTAAAGAAGTAGATCCCGCCCATTTTGATAGATCAGTACCAATGTACCTGGGGACGATCGCCCGACATTGATCGAATTCTCAAATCCTTTTGGCGGAGAAATGCGATCCCCGGGTGTTCGGGTGGAGACGGAGGAATTATTTCAAGGGTCAATTCTTCAAGTTTAAACAGATTTTAAAGCGCAATATTTGAACAAAAAAAATTAAAATCGACGATTTGGACTCGGATTTTTAGAAAGGGGAATAGGAAGTGAATCGACAATCCTCGGCACGGCACGAACGGCCCGGAAACCCGACAACGTGGGAGAGTTTGCTGCTCAACGTCGCCCGCCAGATTCACTCGTCCTCAGATATCAAGACAATTTTTGAGACGGCCACAGACGAAGTGCGCCGGCTGCTCCAAACCGATCGCGCCCTGATTTACCGCCGGGAAGCGGATGGCGGCTGGCGGGGGGTGGCTTCTTCTCCCCTGCTGAATTGGGCTAACTTTCCGGCTCCAATTGGACTCATTTCCGGATGGGAACCGATCGCGATCGCGGACTTTCAAAATGCCGATATTGCCGCCCATCTGAAGACATCGAAAATCGGAGCCTGCGTTATTCTCCCCATCCACATCGAAGGCGATGTGGGGGGGCTGCTGGTGGTCTGTGAGGACGACAAAACTCGGGACTGGCGGCCGGAGGACATCGATCGCCTCGAAACCCTCTGTATCCACCTGGCGATCGCGATCCGACAAGCAACCCTCCTGGAAAACAATCGCCACCTGCGACAGAAACTCGACCGCCAGTCCAAACTAGCCGGAATTTTGGAGATCGCCGAAGATGCGATCGTTTGCGTGGACGAGTCCGGGCAAATTACCCTATTCAATCAAGGTGCCGTGAGACTGTTCGGCTACTCCCGGGAAGAGGCGATCGGGCAATCTCTCGATATTCTGTTACCCGAACGATTCGCCCGAGTCCACCGCCGCCACGTCCGGGAATTCCGCAACTCTGACGACTCGGCCCGCCGGATGGGCGATCGCGATGTCACCATTTGGGCCCGCCACAAAGACGGCCGGGAATTCCCCGCCGAAGCCTCGATCTCGCGGTTCGAGAGCGGGGGGGAAGTCATTTTGACGGTCATCCTGCGGGATATCTCGGACCGCAAGCGGGCCGAAACCGCCCTCAAAACCAGCGAAGCGCAACTGCGATCGATTTTGAACAGCGCCTTCACCACGTCGATCGTCAATTTTAAAGTGTTTGCCAATCGGGATTGGAAATACAACTACCAATCCGACGGTTGCGAAGCCCTGTTCGGCTACACGGCCGCAGAAATTTTGGCGGACAAAAACCTGTGGATGTCCCGGGTGTGGCCCGAAGATCGGGAACGGGTAATTTTACCGCTGTTCGATCGCTTTTTTGCCGAAGAACCGGCCTCCGTCGAGTATCGCTTTCGGCACCGAGATGGAAGTATCCGCTGGATTGCCGCCAGCTATACCGCCGTGCGGGACGAGGGGGGCGAGTGTTGGAACGTGACCGGCATCAGCGCCGACATCAGCGATCGCAAACGGATGGAAACCCTTTTGGCCGAGAGCGAGGCCCGGTTCCGCACCCTGGTGGGCAACCTCCCCGGCGCCATCTACCGCTGCGCCTGCGATGAAAATTGGACGATGGAATTCATCAGCGCCGCCATCGCCGATATTTCCGGATATAAACCCGAGGAATTGATTCAAAATCGGGTGCGAGCTTACGCCAGTCTCATCCACCCCGATGATAGCCTGACGGTGGAAACCGGAGTGTTGGAGGCGATCGCACGACGGCAACCGTTTATTTTGGAATATCGCATCGTCCACCGGGATGGTGGCATCCGCTGGGTGTACGAAAAAGGCCAGGGAAAATTCGACGCGGGGGGAAATCTGCTGTGGTTGGACGGGGCGATTTTTGATATCAGCGATCGCAAGGCCGCGGAGGTCGCCCTGAAGGAGAAAACCAAAGAACTCGACCGCTTCTTTTCCCTGTCCCTGGATTTGCTCTGCATCGCCGATCTCGAAGGACATTTCCTGCGCTTAAATCAACATTGGGAGGCGACCCTCGGCTATCCGCTGCAGGAGTTGGAGGGCACCTCGTTTTTGGATTTCGTCCACCCGGACGATTTGGCCCCCACCCTGGATGCGATCGCCGAGTTGTCCCAACAACACCCCGTGATCAATTTTGTGAATCGCTACCGGTGCCAGGACCGGTCCTACCGCTGGATCGAGTGGCGTTCCACTCCGGGGGGAAATCGCATCTACGCCGCGGCCCGGGATATCACCGAACACAAACGGACCGAACGGCGGTTGCGCGACCTCTCGGACCGCCTGAGTTTGGCCGTCAAGTCGGCCGCGATCGGGATTTGGGAGTGGGATATCGTCCGCAATCTTTTGATCTGGGATGATCGGATGTACGAACTCTACGGGGTGAAGCGGTCGGAGTTCGGCGGCGCCTATGATGCTTGGGTGAAGGGCATCCATCCCGACGATCGCCAACACGCTGATCGGGCGATCGCATCGGCCCTGGCGGGGGAAAAAGAGTTCGATACGGAATTTCGCGTCCTGCACCCGGACGGGACGGTGCGCTGTTTGAAAGCCTACGGTTTGGTACAGCGGGACGAGCGGGGCGAACCCCTGCGGATGATCGGCATCAATTTCGATATCAGCGATCGCAAGCGCATGGAAGCGGCCCTGCGGGAGAGCGAGGAACGCTGGCAATTCGCCTTCGAGGGCAACGGGGACGGGGTTTGGGATTGGAACGCCCAAACCGACACGGTTTTTTTCTCCCGGCGTTGGAAGGAAATTCTCGGCTTTGAGGAGTGGGAGATCGGGGACGATCTCTCGGAGTGGGAAACCCGCATTCACCCCGACGACCAACCCGAAGTCTTTGCGGTTTTGGAGAAACATTTGAACGGGGAAACCGCCCGATATGTGAGCGAACACCGGGTGCGGTGCAAGGACGGCAGTTATAAGTGGATTCTCGATCGCGGCCGGGTGATCGACCGCACCCCCGACGGTAAACCCCTGCGGGCGATCGGTACCCACACCGACATCAGCGATCGCAAACAGACGGAACTGGCCCTGCAAGAGAGCGAAGAAAAATTCCGCCAGTTGGCTGAAAATATCCGCCAGGTGTTTTTCATGACCTCCACGACCGGGGAAATGCTCTACATTTCCCCCGCCTACGAGGAGATTTGGCAGCGGTCGCGGGAGAGTTTGTACGAAGATCCCCGCCATTGGCTGCTCTCGGTCCACCCCGAGGAACGGGGGGCGATCGGGGAGATGTTGACGCGACACATCCGGGACGGAGAAATTTTTAATGAAACCTACCGCATCCTGCGGGCCGACGGAGAAATCCGGTGGATTGAGGCTCGCTCCTTTCCGGTTCGGAATGACAACGGGGACATTTATCGATATACGGGGATCGCTGAAGATATTACCGATCGCAAACAGGCGGAAGAAGCCCTGCACAATCAACTGCAAAAAATTCTGTTATTGCAGCAGATCACGGACAAGATTCGCCAGAGTTTGGATGTCAACGAAATTTTTCAGACGGCGGCCCGGGCGATCGGGGAAGCCTTTCAAGTGAATTGCTGTCTGATTCATACCTATACGTCGGAACCCATCCCCCGCGCTTCGTTGATGGCGAAGTATTCAAAATCAAACTGTCGTTTACTCGATGCCTTGGAATCCGAAATTTCCCTAGATGGAAATGCCGATATCGAAGCGTTGATGCGCCAGGATCGGGCGATCGCATTTCAGATTTCCACCTTTTTGGGAATGCAATGTGCCGCGCCACATCGGGGTTTAGTTTCTCCGATTCTGGCCTCGATTCAAGAGTTGGAGCGGGGGCCGACACCGACCCTCAAATCGATGCTGGCGATCGCCACATTTTATCGGGGCAAGCCGAATGGTATTATCAGCTTGCATCAATGTGAATATGAGCGGAATTGGAGTGCCGATGAAATCGAATTGATCGAGGCCGTCGCCTCCCAATTGGGGATCGCGATCGCCCAGACTCAACTGCTCTGTCAAGAGCAGCAGCAACGCCAAGAATTGCTCCGCAAAAATATCACCCTCAAACGGATCACCCGGGAGGCGGAGGCGGCGAATCGCGCCAAGAGCGAATTTTTGGCGAATATGAGCCACGAAATCCGCACGCCGATGAATGCCGTTTTGGGGTTCGCAGACTTGCTCCAATCGATGATTGCCGACCCGACGGCGCGTTCCTACGTCGATGCGATCGCCTCCAGCGGCCGCACCCTCCTCGCTCTGATCAACGATATTTTAGATCTGTCTAAAATTGAAGCGGGGAAACTGCAAATTCATTGCGAACCGGTGGAAATTCGGGCGATCGTATGGGAAATTCAGCAGATCTTTTTACAGAAGGCGATCGAGAAGAATTTGCAACTGCACGTTGCGATCGACGAACAACTGCCGAAAATGATCATGACGGACGAAGTGCGATTGCGTCAAATTCTGTTTAATGTGGTCGGAAATGCGATCAAATTTACCGAATTTGGCTCCGTCCAGATCGCCGTCCGCCGCTGCGAAAATCAAATCAATCCCTCTCCAGACCACCTCTGCCTTGAAATTGCCATTTCGGATACGGGAATCGGCATTTCTGAGGACAATCAACAAAAGATTTTCGATGCCTTTACCCAGAGCGAAGGTCAAAGCAACCGCAAATACGGGGGGACGGGTTTGGGTCTGGCCATCACCCAACGCCTCGTCCACCTCCTGGGGGGGACGATTCACCTGGAAAGTGAATGCGATCGCGGCAGTACATTTACTTTTTATTTTCCCGAAGTCGAACCGGTGGAAATCGAATCAAATTTGACTAAAAAATTTGATGCAGATATCAACTTACAACAATTCCAACCCGCCACTATTTTGGTCGTCGATGACGTGCAGTCAAATCGGGATCTGATCGCCGGATATTTTGCCCCGACAAAACACGAAATCCTGATGGCAAATGACGGACAGGAAGCCATCCGATTGGCGCTCATTTATCATCCCGATATCATTTTTATGGATTTGCGGATGCCACGCATGGACGGACGGGAAGCCGTCCACTTCCTGAAAGATCGTGAAGACACTGGCAACATTCCCATTATTATTTTGACCGCATCTCCCCAATATCAAAACGAACAGGATTTGAAAGAGTTGTGCGAGGGGTTTTTAGGAAAGCCGGTGAGTCAGGCCCAAATTGTGACCGAACTGAAGAAATATCTCACCCCGATTCCAGTGGAAACGACGCCGGAATTGGCGTCACCTCCCCCGGCGGCTTCCGATGTCGCGCCGGCAACGGTTCGGTTGCCGGAATTAATGAAAAAACTCCGCCGGGAAGCGGAAACGACCTGGCTCGAGTTGCGAGAAACTCTGGTCAATCGCGATTTAAAAAAGTTTATCCGACGCCTGGAAAGTTGGGGGAAAGAACACCAATGTTCGACATTACTCGATTATGTCGAAACCCTCAATCAACAATTGCAGGCTTTCGATTGGGATCGGATTCCCGAAACCGTCCGTCGCTTTGGGGAATTGTGCGATCGCATCGAAGAAAGTGAGGAGGGTTGACATGACTCAATCAGTTATAGTTGGCGCTGTCGCCCCCCGCCGCACCCCCACCCGCACCTCAGAAACCGGGTTTCTATGAGACGCTTTGCATCCTCACCGAAATATTGCCAATAAACCCGGTTTCTTACTACCCCAAAAATAACTTGTAGGCGGGATTTTTATTTTCGTCCCAATAGCGATAACCCAAGGTTTCCAAAAATTCCTGCCATTCTTCCATTTCGCTGGGTGGCACCTGCATCCCCACGACAATTCTACCATAATCCGAACCGTTATTTCGATAGTGAAATAAGCTGATATTCCAGTTCGGACTCATCGATGCCACGAACTTCATCAGCGCCCCCGGACGTTCGGGAAACTCGAAGCGGTACAATAATTCATCGTGGGCCAGAGGCGATCGCCCCCCCACCATGTGCCGCAGGTGCATTTTGGTCAATTCGTCGTCCGTCAGGTCGATCGCCGTCAACCCGTGAACCGCGAAACTGTCCGCCAATTTCCCCGCATCTTCCCGATCTTTGATCTGGACTCCCACGAAAATATGGGCTTCTTTTTTATCGGCAATTCGATAGTTAAATTCGGTGAGATTGCGCTTCCCCAAACAGTCGCAAAACTGCCGCAAACTGCCCGGTTTTTCGGGAATTGTCACGGCGAAAATCGCCTCGCGGCGTTCCCCCAACTCCGCCCGTTCCGCGACAAATCGGAGGCGATCAAAGTTCATATTCGCCCCGCAAGCCACGGCAATTAACGTTTGTTCGCTGATTTTTTCCCATTCCGCATAGGCTTTCATTCCGGCGATCGCCAGTGCCCCGGCGGGTTCCAAAATCGATCGCGTATCCTCGAAAACATCCTTGATCGCCGCGCAGGTGTCGTCCGTGCCCACCAAAATGATGTCGTCCACATATTTTTGACACAGGCGAAACGTCTCTTCCCCCACCTGCCGCACCGCCACCCCGTCGGCAAATAGCCCGACTTCCGACAACTTCACCCGCGATCCGGTTTTCAAAGATTGAGACATGGCGTCGGCATCCACGGGTTCGACTCCGATCACCTTAATTTCGGGCCGCAACCGCTTCACATAGGCGGCGATGCCGGAAATCAATCCCCCGCCCCCGATCGCCACGAAAATGGCGTGAATGGGCTGCTGGTGCTGCCGCAAAATCTCCATGCCGATGGTCCCCTGCCCCGCGATCACGTCCGGATCGTCGAAGGGGTGAATAAACGTCAAACCCTTTTCCACCTCCAACTCGCGGGCGTGGGCATAGGCATCGTCGAAGGTTTCCCCGTGCAACACCACTTCGCCGCCCCGGGCTTTCACCGCCTCGACTTTCACCTCCGGCGTGGTGACGGGCATGACAATAATAGCCCGGGTTCCCAGGCGACTCGCCCCCAGGGCGACGCCCTGGGCGTGGTTTCCGGCGGAGGCGGCGATGACTCCCTGGGCGAGGCGATCGGGGGGCAGTTGCGCCATCTTATTGTAGGCGCCCCGCAATTTGAAGGAAAACACCGATTGCATATCTTCCCGCTTCAGCAAAACGGTGTTGTGCAGCCGTTTGGAGAGTTGGGGGGCGGACTCCAGGGGGGTTTCCTGGGCGACATCGTAGACGCGGGCGGTGAGGATTCGTTCGAGGTAGTCGGAGTGCATTCTGTCGGGCCAATCATCGCATGGGATTCAATTGTACTGGATCGGGTGCGATTTCGATTCTGAGATTTGTATCTGAATCCGGTATTTTCCCGAAAATCGATGGAAAACCCCCTCAAGCGATCGCGTTTTGAGAAGTCTTAAAAGTCCGAAAATTGAATGATATCGAATCCGGTTCAATACCAGAAGCCAAGGCATTCTCTGTCTCCCCCCTTTTTAAGGGGGGCTGGGGGGGAGCTACAATTTTCAAATCAATCAAGGCATTCTCTGTCTCCCCCCTTGTTAAGGGGGGCTGGGGGGGATCTACAATTTTCAAGTCAATAACCGAATCCGATCTTAAATTTGATGAGATTCGTAGATTCCCGGAACTTTGCCCAAAACGGAGGCATCCGCCCGTTCTCCATCGGTTCCTTTTTTGATGACGGCGATCTTCCCCGCCGACTCCATGACGATCGCTTCCACCGCCTCCAAAGAGCCAATTTTCTTTTGGCGCACGACCGCCAACAGTTGGGATTTCGTGACCCGCTGCTTTCGCATTGCCGGCTGTAAAAATTGCCCCCGAAAATACAGAAGCGACGGGTCGGCCGTCACCAAGTCGGCAAATTTCGGCGATCGCACGGTCAGCCAAGATAACAGGTATTGCAAGATGATCAGGGTCAAAAATGCCGTGATACTTTCGGCCAGCGAGACGCCTTTGGCGGTGATCAGGCGCCCGAGGGTGGAACCGATCGCGATCGTGATGACAAAATCGAAGGCGTTCAACTGCGCCAGGGTGCGTTTGCCCGATATCCGCAGCAAAATTAACAAGCTAAAATAAGCCAGCGTCCCGATGACGACGATGCGGACGATGGGTTCGATACTTTTATAAAAGAAAGCGACATTTTCCATTATCTAAATCGGGATTAAATTCGACAGTTTTAGTTTTGAAATTGGGGAATTATAGCGAACCTTGGGGCCACCTGAAGCTGTTGCGTTCGACCAAGCCCAAAAGGAGTTTGCGGCGGTGGTTCAGGTCGTCGAGCGATCGCGCAAATTCTTCGTCGCTGACGACGGGAATTCCCGCCTTTCGCAGGGGCGCGAGGTCGGGGGCGGGCGGCACGCGATCGGCCGGATAAATGGAGGCGGATGCCAGGGTTCTCAGGTAACTTTGCACGGTCGATCGCGCCGATTTCAGCAGGGCGGGGGGCGGTCGGTAGGACTCCTGCAACCCGTAATTCATAATTGTCAGCGCATCGTCGAAAATCGCCACCGCCGGGGCGCTGTCTTCCTGGGGAGACGCGCCGTGATAGCGGTGCAGCACGGGGTAAGCGAGTTGTTGCTCGGTCAGAGTTCCCAGTTGGGAAGACATGGAAATCAGTTGCAGATCCAGACCGGAAAATCCCTTCCCGTCCCAAACATTTAAAATAAATTCTTCGGCCGAATTTCCCAGTCCGGTAATTTGACTCGCCAAAGATTGTTTGGTCGTCACGCCGCCGATCACGGACAGCAAGAAACTGACGACCATCGTGATCAAAAACATCCCGCTCAGGGTCGTAAAAGAGGCGGCGATCGACCAGCCGCCGCGGCTCGGATAAAGGTCGCCGTTTCCCATCGTTGACATGGTGTAGGCGACGAAGTAGATGCGATCGATCCAAGTGCCGGATTCCGGTGCCGGCGTGCGGGTGTAAACTAGCGCGCCGGAGTCGGAACTGAACATCAGCACCCACCCGGCCCACAACAAACCTACCCAAGCAAAAACCGTCAATATTTGAATTAATGGACCGGCCAAACTGAGCCAATAATTGCGTTTGGTGCGAATCGACTTTTTCATCACCCACCAAACCCCGTTGGTGATTTGAGCGGTGACGGGTCCCGCGCCGCCATCGACCCACACGGCCGTCCACAGCGCATCGAGGAGGGATAACACCACCAAAAACAGTCCGAGAATAAACAGTAAAACGTTCACCGCGACTTCCATGACCCGAGATTTCATCCCTATTGATTGTCGCCGGAAACGCAATTTCTCGAATCTAGCCAGAGACATATAGCGCTGCGCGCAGGGAATAGGTAATAGGGAATAGGGAATCGGGAATCGGGAATCGGGAATTTTTCACTTTTCACTTTTCACTTTTCACTTTCCCCACACCCCACACCCCACCGAGCACACCCCACCGAGCACACCCCACCCGATATTGACAAAAATATTAAATTTCAATACGAAAAATTCCGGCGGTTCTCCCGACGGCATAAAATTGAAGGAAATTGAGTTTAATTCGAGGAGGTCGCCCCATGGATCGATCTATTATTCAGTTGGTTGACGATCTGCCCCAAGATAATATTACGGTTAAAGTTTTAAATGCGATCGACGCGATCGCGCCCTCCCAGTGGAATAACCTCGTCGGTTTTGAAAATAGCATCCGCAGCATCACCGGGGAAACCGACCCCCAGATTATCCAACAAATCCGCGATCGCGCCGTCGTCTTCTACCACGACCCCCAATATGGCTATCAAAACGCCGTCAAACTGTACCAAACCGTAGACAAGGCGGACGCGGCGATCGGGGCGATGGCGCTGGCGAATAAAGTTGGAGAAAAAATTAGCTTTCTCTCCTTTTTAAATAATATCACACCCAAGGCGGATACGACGCAAACGGTCGATTTATTGATTAAAATTGCCGTCGAAATAATCGCGTTTTGTCAACTCAACGGCATTCCGCAGCCCAACCCGCAGGTTTTTGCAGCGAGTCTTAGCAACAATTATAAAGATGCGGCGCTGATGCGAATGGTCGCCCTCGTCTGTCTGGATGCCGTCCTGCCCTTGGGGGCAAATTTCCTGGCTAAAATTCACGGCATCATCGACAATGCCGATGCCGGAATTGTCACGAATAACCCGGTTTTTGGGGCGGCGAGCGGTTTTCTTCCGGGCAATAGTACCTCGGAAAAATTTGGATTTATCACCCAAAGTTTCAATGCCGTTCAGGGGTGGATGGACGGCTTCATTTCCCAAACCGGAATCACGCCCCAATCGATTTTTGACAGTTTGGGAAATATGATTCAGATTGCCGACGACAATCTGGATTTTGTCGCCGCTTTTGTGGATCAAGTCACCAACTATTACGAACACACTGGCATTCAAACCGTCGCCCAAAAACTGATCGAACAAACCTACAGTTCCATGCAGTCGGAATTGGGGAGCGATCGCACCCTTTCTGCACCGCCGCCGTCCGCGAGTCAAACCATTTCGGATGGGGGCGAATATGCGATCGCCCAGGCGGTTGAGGTGTGGGATGAAGACGAGGAAGATTGGTATCAAGCGACGATTTTGAAGGCGAAAGACGGCGAATATTTCGTCCATTATGTCGGCTACGGTTCCTCGGATGATGAATGGGTGAATGGGGAAGATGTCCGGGTTCGGGATCATTCCAAAACCGACGATAACGGATTTGCGGAGGGTCTGAAAGTCAAAGTTTGGGACGACGATAAAGAAGAGTGGTATACCGCCCAAATTCTCCGATGCAAGCGGAAGAAATATTTCGTCCACTACTTCGATTTTGACGAGTCCGAAGACGAGTGGGTACACAAAGACGACCTCGTTTGACCCCATTCTTCGGGTTTCACCTTGAGCTAAAAAAAAACATGGCATCGGACCGAAAACTCGGACTCGATGCCATGTGGGGATGAAAGTATAGCAACGAGGGCTCCCAAATTAACAGTGTCGTTCAGGGGGCAAACCTTGAAATCCTTATTTAAAGGTCGTTTCAGTTCCCTACACCCCACACCCTGCGTGCAGCGCTATATCATCCGGAAGTTAGTCTTCCGCTTCTTCCTCCTCTTCCTCTTCGTCACCTTCCTCTTCGTCACCTTCCTCTTCGTCACCTTCCTCTTCGTCACCTTCCTCTTCGTCGCCTTCCTCTTCGTCACCGTCTTCCATTTCCGGAGCTTCTTCTGCCGGGGTTTCCGGTGCCGTCTGTTCGGGGGCCGGGGTCGAACAGGCTCCCAGGAACGCAACTAAACCGAGGGCAAGAAATAGTTCTACGGGTTTGACGCGCATTTTGGCACTCCTCACAGATCGCCTAAATTTAACTTCTACTTAATATAATCTTAAACTCGGCGATCGGGACATCCATCAAAAAAAAATCTCATTATCGGGGGACTTGAGAAGGCGCTCCCCTACCCCCGGCCAGAACAGAACTCGGGCCGGAACCCGTGAAGTCCCCCATGACAAACCCCGGCGGCGAAAGGTGCGAGTGTCATGAGGGGGGGATTTCTCTATCCATCCACCACCGGGGTATCGTCGAGTTCGTTCATGACTCGTTCGTAAAACCGACGGTTGCCATCGCGGCATTCGGACAAACTTTCGGGATAGGAGCGACAGTTTTTGAGGTGCGATCGCCAACCTTCAGTATCGCATAAAAACTTCGTTTGGTCGTAACGTTGGTAGAGGGTTTTGCCAAATATCCTCAAACTGAGATCCGGTTGTTTCCAGCGTTCCACCGGATAGAGAGTTACGGGGTGTTTGAGGGTAAAAAACTTGCTCGTAAATGGAAAAGCCAACACTTTTCGCCCCAGCAGCGTCCCCCAGTATGCACCGTGAAAAGAGCTGGTGAGAATGGTTTCCCCTGATGCCAAAAATCTGACAATTTCTTCAAAATTTTGGGCTTCGTTCGTCATCCGGGGAAAGTTTTCAATATTAATTTGAAATTTTTTATGGGAAAAAACAACAAACTCGTGTTTGATCGGGTATCGGCGATCGAAGACTTCGTGCATACAGCTCACGCAGGGAACCCAATCATATCCGTCGTCAAAATCTCGGATGCCGACAATATCAAATTTTTCTAAATAAGGAAGATAGTCAAATTTGACATCGCGATCGCGTTGATAGATTTGATGTCCGGCTCCCCACATCACCAAACGGCGGTCGTTTTTTCGAGCTTGCAAACGCTGAAAATGATTGAGAAATCGCTCGAACATGAGCCCCCCACCTCCGACGATCGCATGGTGAGGTAATGGGGAGTCGCCATCGTCTTCGGGGCGTTCTTTATCCAAAGTCCGAAGGTCGATTTTGCTCACTTCGTAGCCCGGAAAATTAAAGTAATGTAACGGAGAGGAAAAGAAGTCTCCGATATTGGTCTCGTCGATAACGTGATAGTTGGCGATCGCTTTCATTGATAACTTTTAATTGATCAGTTGTGGAGGAGTTAAAATCTTGTAGATATCCCTTCAATATAGCAGGGTTTGGATAGCCCAATCAAAATATAACCCACGACTCGATCCGATGTCAAGACCGCGATCGCCCGAAAATCCCCGATTTCACACGGGACTTGCACCCCATTCCAAAATCAGGTATAATACAAGTATAATACAAGCTACCCGATGGGCAAAAAAACCCATGAATCGTATTGAAATCGAGAACCGGACGATCGCGATCGCCCTGACGGGTTCCCGGGGTTACGGACTGGCGACAGAAACCTCCGATTACGACTATCGCGGTGTTTTCATCGCCGGCAAACCCTATTATCTGGGACTCCAACACATCGAACAAAAGGATCGGGGTTGGGATGTCGAACCCTCGGAAAAATTTCCCTTTTTGTCGGAAGATACCTGCATTTACGAATTGCGGAAATTTCTCAACCTCTCGATTGACAACAACCCCAACATTTTGGAGCTGCTTTGGTTTCGGGATTACGCCCACCTCACCGAAGTAGGGGAACGGCTGCGACAACACCGACACCTGTTTTTATCCAAACGGGTGAAATGGACCTATTCCGGCTACGGTTACGCCCAGATAAACAAGCTGGAATCGCACCGTCGCTGGCTGCTGAATCCCCCCACCCACAAGCCGACACCGGGGGAATTCGGACTGGTGGAAACGCCGCCCTTAACCGTAAGTCAGGCGAACGGTTTTTTGGAATATTTATATCTGTTGGTGCGCGATCGCATCGAGTTTTTAGAACCCGCCCAGAAACTCTACGAACTACTCAACGGGGAAATCGACTACAAGGGGATTTTAAAACAGCATCCCCTCCCCGACGAGGCGTTGGATTACACCCAAACCCTCGCCGGTTCCTCCAAGGAATTTTTGCAGCGGTTGCAGAAAAGTCAGCGGTATCACCGGGCGGTTAGGGACTACAAAAACTATCGGCAATGGCAGAAAAACCGCAACCCAGCCCGGGCGGAAATGGAGGCAAAAGTCGGCTACGACTGCAAGTTCGCCATGCAGGCGATCCGGCTATTAAAAACGGGGATCGAAATTCTCAGGGATGGAATCCTGATCGTCGATCGCCGGGAAGCCGGAGATGCCGAAGAATTGCTCGACATCAAAACCGGCAAATACAGTTACGGGGACGTGATGGAGATGGCAAAAACCCTGTATGAAAAGTTAGAGGAAGCCGAGGCAGTTTCAACGTTGCGCGATCGCGTCGATGCAGAAGCCGTGAATCAATTGTGCATGGAACTCGTCTCCCGCCAGGGGTGGTGATAGAGAGGGTGTAGGGTGTAGGGTGTAGGGTGTAGGGTGTGGGGTATTTACAGCAATTTTCAAGTCAGTGAGGTACACAGATCGACTTGAAGTCCCCCTTGTCAAGGGGGATTTAGGGGGATCGAACCGTATCGCACCAGATAGACAACTGCTATAATTTTGCGCTTTTTTCCCTCACCCTACCGTTTGCCTGCCTGTTGCCGATTCTCTCTCTGTCTCAATCGGCACGCTTGCCATTGATAAAATCTTCCGTCATCTGGTAGGCTTCGTCATCCGTGTATTGTTGGGGTGGATGCTTCATGAAATAGGCGGAAGGCGAATAGAGAATGCCGCCTTTGCCGGCATTGAACGCCAACTTGCAGCAGCGGATGGCGTCGATGGAAACCCCCGCCGAATTAGGAGAATCTTCCACGGACAGGCGCATTTCCAGATGCATAGGCACGTCCCCGAACAATTTGCCCTCCATGCGGATGAAGGCGACTTTGTTATCTTTTTGCCAGGGTACATAATCGCTCGGACCGATGTGGATGTTCTCCTCGTCGAGGCGATCGCCCATCACGGCTTGAACGGCCTCGGTTTTGGACTCTTTTTTCGAGTTCAGGCGGCTGCGGTTGAGCATATTCAAAAAGTCGGTATTGCCGCCGGTATTGAGTTGGTAGGTGCGTTCGATTTTCACGCCCCGCTTTTTGAACAAATCCGACAGGGTGCGGTGGGTGATGGTGGCGCCGACTTGCGCCTTGATATCATCGCCGATGATGGGCAAGTTTTTCCGTTGGAATTTCTCCGCCCAGAGGGGATTGCTGGCGATGAAAACCGGGATGCAATTGACCAACCCAAGCCCCGCATCCACCGCACATTCGGCGTAGAATTCCGTCGCTTTTTGGGAACCGACGGGCAGGTAATTGACCAATATTTCCGCGCCGGATTCTTTCAATATCTCGACCATTTCGGCTTTCGAGGGTTCGGGTTCGTCGGCGAGGGCGAAGGTGTATTTTTCCTCGTAATTTTCCATGTGTTCCGAGAACCCATCCAAAACCTTACCCATTCTCACTTTTACCCCCGTTGCGGGCAGTTCGGAGCAAAATACGGTCGTGCAGTTCGGCTCGGCAAAGATCGCTTCATTGACTTCTTTACCCACCTTGCGGCGGTCGATGTCGAAGGCGGCGACGACTTCCATATCGTAGGGTTTATAGCCACCGATTTCCCAGTGCATCAATCCGATCGCCTCTGACGGCTCTTTCCCCTGGTAATATTCGATCCCTTGAATTAAGGAACTCGCACAGTTTCCGATTCCGACGATCGCGATCTTGATTTTTTCCATCAATGTTCATCTCTATACATCCGTGATCTCCTGACTTTAACATAAAGTTAAGATGGACTGTCAAGTTGGCACAAGTAGCGCTGCGCGACGGGTGTGGAGTGTGCTCAGTTCTCAGTGGAGAAAACCTCTTCCCGATGCTCAAAAAATGAATTTCCCGAGTTGGGAACGGGCCGTTGATTAAAGGAAATCTGGAATTTTGACTTTTGACTTTTGACTTTTGACTTGAATCGGTCGGGGCATTCGAGGGAACCGCCCCGACGGGAACCCATTTTGAGGGCTAGAGCGCCTGAGAATAGTAGTAATTTCGCTCCTGGCGATCGCCGTTGGCCACCATTCCGAGGATGGGGACGCCCGCCATTTCCAACTCCCGCATCGCCAGATCGAAGGCGGCGCGATCGGTTTTGCCCAGTCCCACCACCATCATCAATCCGTCGGTGCGGGAGGCCAGGAGGTTGGCATCGGCCAGACCCAGCAGGGGGGCGGTATCGTAGATAATCAGGTCGAACTGTTCGCCGAGCTCCTGCATCACCTCCCGCATCCGCGACGAGGAGAGCATCCGGGTGGGATCGACGGGAATCGGGCCGGAGGTGAGCACCGAGAGGTTTTCATCCAGGTGCGAGGGCCGGATCAGGGTTTTCACGTCCAAATTGCGGGCGATCGCATCGCTGAGTCCGGACTCGTTGGATACCCCCAACATCGAGTGCAGGCGGGGATTTCGCAGGTCTGCGTCCACCACCAGCACCCGCCGCCCCATCGCCGCCGTCCCGAGGGCCAAATTGAAGGCCACGGTGGACTTGCCGTCGGCGGGACAGGCGGAACTGATCGCGCAGGACTTCACCGGGGAATCCGTCGCCAGCAGGCTGAGATTCGTGCTCAGGGAGCGAAACGCCTCGTGAAACGCGCCGCAGGGCACCGTTGACAAATTCGGCAGGGGTTGGCCCCGGTCGGCGCCCTGGGGCAGCGCCGGGAGCATCAGGGCATCGTCGCTGGCCGGAATCACCCCCAGCAGGGGAATCGGGGTATTTTCGGCCACTTCGTCCGTGTCGCGGAAGACGTTGTTGAGGCGATCGACTCCTCGCGCCGCCACGAGTCCCAAAGCCAGACCCGCCGATCCGCCCAACAGCAGATTCAACGGCAGGTTGGGGGACACGGCCCGCAGTTCTCCCGCCGCGTTGCGGGGGATGGTCGGGGGGGCGATCGCTTCCCAGGCGGCGGCGGTGGTTTGGGGTTGGACCGTCAACTGCAATTCGGCCTTGCGGTTGGAGAGGTCGTCGAGGCGGGCGGTGGCCGACTGCAATTCTCGGTTGAGATCGGCGTGGCGACGGACCGCCTCCGGCAAAGTCGCGGCGTATTGTTCCAATTGTTGGGCCGATCGCTCCAAAACGCGATCGCGCACTTGCAGCATCTGGATCTGATTGGCCGAGGCGATCAACTGCTCGATCAGGCCCATGCGGAGGGAATCCTGGTGGGCGAGAATGTTCGCATCGACCGAGGACAAATCCCGACCGAGAACCCGTTCTGCCTCTTCTCGAAGCAGGGGCAACAACTGATTCCGTTGGTCCAAAAGGGCCTGAATTTGGGGGGATTTTTCCTTGAACCGGGCTGACTCGAAAGCCACCTCCGTCTCCACTTCCAACAATTTTTCCAGCAGCGATCGATAGCGGGGGGATTGGGTCAGGGCCGAGGCCATCATCGCTTGTTCGGGGTCGAGTCCGAGTTGCTGTTGCAGGGCGGCGTAGCGGGACTGTTCCCCGGCCAACTGCGCCTGGGTTTGCAGCCGTTCCCCTTCCACCGCCGCGGCGCGATCGCCCAGTTGCCGGGTGGCGATTTCCGGGTCGATGAAACCGTATTGTTGCTGTAGCCCGACGATTTCTTTTTTGAGGGACGCGATCCGGGATTCGAGGGGGGCGATCTGATTGTCGATCAGCCGCAATTGTTCGGCTTGGGGAGAGGGCTTTTCCTCCGGTTTTCCGTATTCCAAATAGGCCGCGGCGATCGCATCCAAAATAAACTGAATTTTTTGGGGTTCCGCATCCCGGTAGCCGACCTCCAAAATTTGAGTTCCCGGCAGTTGGGCGACGGAGAGGCGATCGGGTTGGTGGGGGGTTTTTCCGGTGGTGCGATTGAACAAATACCGATAATCGACTTCGGGATAGCGAGTTTGGATGGTTTCCAAAATGTCCGCCATCAGTTTCGGACTTTGCAACACCTTCAACTGGGAGGCCTCGTCCGACTCCCCGTTTCCGTCGGTCATCAACAGTTGAAATGTCCCCCGATATTCCGGTGTCTGTTCGACGGTCCAAAAATAGGCCCCCGCCGTCGCCGTCGCCGTTACGCCGACGACCACCAGAGCCCGCCGGCAGATCAGACGCCAGATTTTGCCCAAAATTCCGGCGCGACCGGATCGGTTCATTTCACCGTCGAAGGGATAGGGTAGACCTTTGAATCGAGAGGTTTGGGTTTCGGCGATCGATACGGAAGTATTGGGATGAATAATTGACAGTTTTGAATATCGTCCGGTGTTCATTTTTGCTCTCGTTGTTACCGTAAAAAATAGTCTGAAATCTCACTGTTGAAACGGACGGAAACGGGAGTCATTTCCGACCGCCGGGAGAGGGCAACTGGCCTTCGGCATCGGCATCGGCAGGAACCGATACACCGACTGTTGTGAAAGTCTTTTGAATGGATGGCGATCGGGAGTCATATCCGGTCTGCAAGAATAGTTTTTATCAAAACTATTTTAGTCCTTTAATAATCCGAAAACTGTCTGATAACTGATGATCAGAACTTGAGATCAGCTTTCGGCGATCGCCGCGGATCGAGCGCCCCTTATTCGACAGTTTTTGGGATTTTATAGCAACGAGCGCTCATGTGTTTACAGTTGGGTGAGGCGGACAAACCTCGGAACCCTGATTCCCAGGTCATTTCAATTCCCTACACCCTACACCCTACACCCTACACCCTGCGCGCAGCGCTATAGGATGTCCGAACGGTTCCTCGGGTTGCCATCAACCCCAGTTCGGATCGAAACCCGGTTTTCGACACACCCCACTTGTGACAATCTTAATTCAAGATATTGACAAATCGGAGAAATCCCAAAACGTTGTTGAGGGGATTCAGACCGCCGAGCACCGCGCCGAGATTCTCCCGAAAGGCGGCGCCGCCGGACCGGTTCACCATGATGACATCGTTATTTCGCAGGACGGGATTGTTGGCGTCGTTGACGTCCCCCGAGAGGTCGATCGCGATCGTGCGCCGGGAAACCGTCCCGTTGGGGGCGATCCGGATCAACTCCATCTCATCTTTGTCGGCCCCCCCCTGGAGTCCTCCCGCCGCGAGCACCGCCTGATTGAAGGAACTGTTGGGCGGCAGGGTGATCGTCCCCGGTTTCAGGACTTCCCCCACCACGCTGACCTGAATTTGACCCGGGGCAAAACTGGCCGTCGCCGCGTCCGAGGGCAGTTCGGCGTCGAGCGATCGCGCCTCGGGGACGGCGATCGTATCCCCCTGTTGCAGGGCGATATCCTGTTCGAGATCCCCCTCCCGCAACAGTTTCCACAGGTCAACCGTGATGGTCTGTTCGGTCCCGGTGCGGCTGATGCGGCGCACTTCGACGGCGCGGATGTCGGCCTCCGGAGTGATCCCCCCCGCCGCCTGGATCGCCCGGGTGACGGTGAACACGCCCACCGTCTCCGGCAGGGGAAGCGCTCCGCGCCCCGCCGTTTCGCCCGCCGCCGCCTCAACTTGTTCGACGCTGAGGACGTGGGTACCCGGCCGATTCACCTCCCCCACCACGGCCACGTTGATGGGTTTGTCGGCGGTGCTGGCAAAGTTGGCGCTCGACATCTGGCGGCTTTCGGCGCGATCGAGTTCCGTCACCGTGGGGATAAAAATGCTGTCGCCGTCCCGCAGGGGGACATCCTGGCGCAGGTCGCCTGTTTGCAGCAGGGCCCACAAATCGATGTTGATAACAGTTTCTCGGTTGTCGCCCGCCGCGCGGCGGATCTTGACCTGGCGGATGTCGGCCAGGGAGGTGACGCCCCCCGCCATCTGCAACACCCGCGTCACCGTGGGGAGTTTTCTGCCGCCGTCCGGACCGGTTTGGCCTCCGGCGTCGGGGGACATCATGTAGGCGCCCGGACTCCGCACCTCCCCGGCGATCGCCACTTGGATGGGGCGGGTTTCCAACAATTTCAGGGTGATCAGGGGGCGCTGCAAATATTCGCCGTAGGCCCGGGAAAGGGCTTCGGTGGCCTGGTTGACGGTCATCCCCCGCACCGAGATCGCGCCGACTAAGGGCAGGTTGAGGGTGCCATCGACGGACACCTCGTGGCGCCCGTTTTCGCCGCTGTATTCGGGGACGTTGAAAATATCGATCTGAATGCGATCGCCCGCACCCAATATATATTCTTCGGATACCGGCGGCGGGCTGGCGGGTTGGGGGACCGGCGGCGGCGGGGGCGGCAGAAATTGGGCCGGGGCGGGTTCGCTTCCGATCGAAAGGATCGCGATCGCAGTTCCGAAACCGATGCGGAGTTGGCCGCCGGGGAAAATTCGAGGGGAAAATTTACAAAATTCAAGCATTCGTCGATTGATTTGAACCGTCCAAACGTAAAATGGCGCAGACTGCACCCGTCACCTGCTCCTCATAGTCCGCGAAGGAAATTAAAAAATGAACCAATTCGATGTCGATGTTTTAGTGGTGGGTGGCGGCACCGGGGGCACCGCCGCGGCGCTGCAAGCGGCCCGTCGCGGAGCCAATACTATTTTAGTCACCGAATTTCCCTGGTTGGGGGGGATGTTGACCTCTGCCGGCGTTTCCGCGCCGGACGGGAACGAATTGCTCCCCTTTCAAACGGGATTGTGGGGGGCGTTTTTGCGGGAGGTGCGGCGGCGGCATCCGGCGGGTTTGGATTGGGGATGGGTGAGTTTTTTCAACCACGACCCCCGCATCGGGGCGGCGATCTGGGCGGACTGGGTGCGGCGGGAAGCGAACCTGCGCTGGATTTGGGGTGACGAGCCTTTGAAGGTGTTGCGGACCGGCGATCGCATCTCGGGAGTCGAGTTTGCCGATTTTGTCGTCACCGCCCAAATTATTATCGACGGCACGGAATTGGGGGACATTTTGGCCTTGGGCGAAGTACCCCACCGCTGGGGTTGGGAGTTTCGGAGTCGGTGGGACGAACCGAGCGCCCCCCCGGAACCGAATTCGCTCACCCAGAATTATCCGGTGCAAGATCCGACTTGGGTGGTGCTGCTGCGGGACTTCGGGGAGGGGAGATCCGCCCCGGAAATCCCCCCGCCGCCGGGGGTGGATTTGACCCGATTTGAGGGGGCTTGGGACGGATACACGCCGGAACAGTTTCTCAATTACGGCCGGTTGCCGAATGATTTGATCATGCTCAACTGGCCCCACCGGGGCAACGATTACGGGGTGGGGTGCGATCGCGCGATCGCTTCTGGGGGCCTGCGAGAGGCGTTCTGGCGGGAGAGTTTGCTGCACGCTTGGGGGTTCGCCCACGTCGTCCAACGGGGCTTGGGGAGGCGCTACGGCCTCGCTGAGGGCATTTTTCCCCACGCCTTCCGGGGGTGGAAGGTGAGTTTGGGGTTGGATGAAGGGCAGCTCGGGGCCTTCGCCCTCCACCCCTACTATCGGGAAAGCCGCCGCCTGCGCGGGGTGCGGACGGTGACGGAATGGGATATTTTGCCCATTTCGGGGGGGCGGGTGGCCGCGCTTCCCGTGGACGCTTCGGGCAGTTGTGAGGCGATCGCGATCGGGAATTATCCTAACGACCACCACTATACCGGCGGACTCCTGCCGGTGAAGTTGAAATTGCTGCCCTGGGGCGGACGCCCGACGGGGACGCCCTTCGCGATCCCCTACGGGGCGCTGATTCCGGAGGGGGTGGACGGGTTGCTGGCGGCGGACAAAAATCTGTCGGTTTCCCACGTCGCCAACGGCGCGACCCGCCTGCAACCGGTCGTTTTGGGGATCGGACAGGCGGCGGGGATGGCGGCGGCTTTGTGTGTGGAGAGGGGGATCTCTCCTCGGATGCTTCCGGTGCGATCGCTGCAAGAGGCGCTGTTGGCCGATCCGGAGGCCCCGGCGGCTCTCGTGCCTTTGTTCAATGTGACCCCCGATTGTCCGGATTGGCTGCGGTGGCAGCGCTATTACTTGGAATGCCCGCAGGCTTACCCGGCGGGGGGGGAGGTTCCGGGGTTGGTATCCCCCGAGATCCAATTGGGGCCGGGGTGCGGGCGCTTTCGGGGTACGTTTCACCGCCGCGGGGAACAGGACTATACCCTCGCCCCGTCCGAACCGGAGTCTCTAAAAGGCCAGGTGTGGGCGATCGTCACCCTGCACCCCCGGGTTGACCGGCAGTTACAAAACTTATCAAACGGAACCTCCGTGACGGTTTGGGGGCGATCGAACGGGGCGGGGCGCTGGCTGTTGGCGGAGGCGATCGACTCGGCGGGGTGACAGATGGATGGGGGGGGTCGCGACAAAATTTTATCGAATTATCCTGATGGGACGGGCAAAGATTTGAATCAAGAAATGGACGCTTTAATACGGACATTTCTATGAAAATCAAAACCACTTTTGCTCTGTCTATTTTGTTGTTGTTTGGGGTTGGTGCTCCGGTGAAAACGCTGGCACAAACGCCGACGGCGGGGCTGCCGGAAATGACGACCAATCAATATATGATGTCGGCGCAAACCACCCACCACGGCTCTCAAAAGCCCTGGAGTGGGTCGCCCCGACGGGGATTTAAAGATGATGTCAACTCTCCTTTGAATTCCGGTTCTATCGTCCCCCATCGCGGTAGCGGTCGCCTAGACGATTAGCCGTTGCCGTAGCGATCGCCGACGGGCGGATGATGGTTCCGGTTTGACAAGATCTCCTCAGTCGCATTGATTTTGAATCGGAAAAAACGGGCGATCGCTCGGCGGCGATCGCGGCTCTTCTCGGCTATTCTTTTGGTACGGAAATCACAACATTGCCGATCGGGCTGATGTGGCCTGAGTGTCGGACATCTCAACAGATATTGTGGATGTCGGGCACTTTTGTATATATAATAGTGCCATGCCAACCCACCTCAATTGGGAAACCCTGAGTGCCAAGGGTGCAACGAGACAACCATTCCCGATGGACGGATGCACGCGCCAGTGCTGTAATCTAATGGGTTTCGCTTGGGAAGATCGCTCCCACGCCAACGCCTCACTAGCCTCAGGGATAGAAACTGGCGTGTGTCGATTGACCAATTGCGGGGTCTGAGGGTCAAAATATCCATGATTCAGAACGGGGGATGATACCATTCCTCCAACATTATGCAAGTTCAGGGATTGTCATGAGAAAAGATACCGATCTGATCAAAAGCCTTAGCCCGAGCGCAATGGATCAGATCATGCTTTATTTGGCGTTCAGCGCCATGAGAACTAGCGGGCACAGACACGGGGCGTTTTTAGATGCCGCCGCCACGGCGGCCAAATGTGCAATCTACACGACTTATATGGAGCAGGGCCAAAATCTGCGGATGACGGGCCACCTCCACCACATCGAACCCAAACGGGTGAAGGTGATCGTCGAGGAAGTGCGGCAGGCTTTGACGGAAGGCAAACTGTTGAAGATGTTGGGTTCTCAGGAACCTCGCTATCTGATCCAGTTTCCCTACGTCTGGTTGGAGCAGTATCCTTGGCAACCCGGACGCCAGAGAATTCCGGGGAACAGTCTGACACCCGACGAAAAGCGGGTGATCGAGAGCCGCCTGCCCAAGCATTTGCCGGACGCCCAACTGATCAATTCGTTTCAATTTTTGGAGTTGATCGAATTTCTGCACCGGCGATCGCAGGAAGATGTGGAGGCGAACCGGCGGATGCCGCTGAGTGAAGCCTTGGCTGAACACATCAAGCGACGCCTGATCTATTCCGGGACCGTCACCAAAATCGATTCTCCCTGGGGGATGCCGTTCTACGCCCTCACCCGGGCTTCCTATTCCCCCGAAGATCAGGAGGAACGCACCTATATCATGGTGGAGGACACGGCCCGGTATTTCCGTCTGATGAGAGATTGGGCCGAGCGACAGCCCCGGGTGATGCGGGTTTTGGAAGAGTTGGACGTCCCGCCGGAGCGGATCGACGCGGCTTTGGAAGAGCTCGACGAGATTATCCGCCAGTGGGCCGACCGATACCATGAGGCCGGGGGGAGGCCGATGGTCCTGCAAATGGTGTTCGGACCTCAAGAAGAAGCACAATAGCGGGTTCGCCCCGTACAAACGGGAGGCGATCCCGGGGGAGTCAGACGTAGTTTGGCTCCCTTAACAATTAACAATTAACAATTAATAATTAATAATTAATAATTAATAATTAATAATTGACAATTAATAATTTTATCCAATTCGGTTGATTGCCCATACTGATGGAAGCTCGGGTTGGTGACTCGGGTTGGACGGCAGTTTATATCAAATCCGGTCAAAGACTCGGACATCTAGAGGGCTGGAGGGAAAGAGGAAAACCCTACACCCTACACCCTACACCCTACACCCGACTCAAAAAGTTTGCCGGGTAAATAACCGGATCTGATATTACCTTTCCGATGGAATCTGAAATCTGAAATTTTTTGCCCGGGACGCGGCGGGGTCTCGATTCTCGGTAAATTTACGGTTTTGGGGCGATCGCCCGCCGCCATCATCCGCCGTTTTTGGGTTGTATAAAACTTGACTTTAATGAAAGGGGCGGTGGCAGGTGGTTCGGCGGTGCGGGTTTCAGAGGTTCTCGACTCCGGGCGATCGCAGCCGTTTTCAATGGGGTCAAAATGTCCGACCAGACCCCCAATTCAAAAGGGATTCGAGCCGGGGACGTGCTATTTTTTTTATTTTTTAAGGCCGATGATTCGCCGATGTTTTATAATATTAAGATAATCTATAGCAATGGGAAATGCTGACGAAAAAGATCGGCGGTGAACCCCCCAATTCTGGGGGCTTTGAGCCGAGGGAATTTTGACGAATCATTTCACACTGCTATAAAAGGCCGGTTCCGAGGTCAGGGGACGGGCGATCGACTCCGGTCGGGAACCGATACTCCCAACTCAAGTTCAGGTGAATTTGAGGGTGAGTTGACGGCAGCAGAATCGAACCATTTTCCCGCAGAGGTCAAATGATATGGTGCATTCCTTGTCTCACGTCAGTATCAACTTATACATTCTCACCGGCCCGGGTCATCGCACCCTACTCGAACAGTTGGTCGTCGAATGTCCCTGCCGTTGCGGGCGCCAGATGCAGATCGAAGGACCCGTGCGGGTTGACCCGATGCCGGAAGGGTATACCCGGGTCGTCTTCGCCCTCGGATTTGGGAAAGAACTCTCCCCCGAAGCCCGGAGCGACGAAATTTGTGAATACGCCTGGCGGGTGGTGCGAAAATTCATCGATCGCCTCGGCGTCGGCATGGCCTGGCGGCTGAGTGTCGATAACCGCCCAATCGTCGCCCGGGACGAATTCGGGCGATTTTCCTCCCCGGAGGCGGCGCGATCGCCGCATTCCCCCCACCCCGGGGATGGGGGCTGGCGGGTGCGGAAAGAAAAAGCCGAGCAGCACTTCAATTTTTGAAGAATTTATCAATTCGAGAAATAACGGTATTTTTAACGCTCATCACGGGGTAGGATGTAACGATGTGAAAGATATGGCAAAACCGACCATCCATGACCCACGACCGGATAGCCGAACAGCTTCTGGAGCTGGCAGTGAGAGCCGGAGCGGAAGTGGCGGAGGTCTTTCGATCGACCTCTCGGGCTCGGCCCCTCTTCTTTGAAGCCAACCGGCTCAAACAAATTGAACGGATCGACTCCGAAGGCATCGCCCTGCGATTGTGGCGGGACGGCCGGCCGGGTTTGGCCGTCGCCTATGGTACGGTCGCCCCCCAGAAATTGGTCGATCGCGCGATCGCCCTGAGTGCCCTCAACGAACCGGAAACCGTCGAACTGGCGGCGGACACCTCCAAAAACGACTATCCGGCGATCGGAGATCCCGTGGAAGTCGAACAACTGATGGCCTGGGGAAAGGAGGCGACCACCCGCATCCGAGACGTTTACCCGGACATTATCTGTTCGGGGGAGTGGGACTGCGAAGTGGAATCGACCCGCCTGCTCAATTCCCGGGGCCTCGATTGCAGCCACACCGACACGACCCTGAGCGGTTATCTGGAAACCGAGTGGGTGCGGGGGGACGATTTTCTCTACATTTCCGACGGCCAGACCCAGCGGGGGAGCCTCGACCCGGAACTGCTGGCCGACCGCATCCTCCGGCGTCTGGAATGGGCCCGGGAAAGTGCCCCCTCCCCCGTCGGGCGGGTGCCGATCATTTTCACGGCTAAGGCGGCGGATATGTTGTGGGGGACGGTTTCCGCGGCCCTCAACGGCAAACAGGTTTTGGAGGGGGCGTCCCCGTGGAGCGATCGCCTCGGCACCGCTGTGGTGTCGGACGCCCTCACGCTGTCCCAGGAACCCGAGCAGGGCCCGTTTAGCTGTCCGTTTGACGATGAAGGCATTCCCACCCGCCCCATCGTGTTCATCCAGGATGGGGTTTTGAAATTGTTTTACACCGACCTGACCACGGGGCGGATGCTGGGCAGCGGGACGACGGGGAACGGATTTCGGGCGAATTTGAACAGTTACCCCACGCCGGGATTATTTAACTTACTCGTCAAACCCGGAAAGGGCTCGATTCACGATTTGATCCGAAATGTCGATCGCGGTTTGCTCGTCGATCAGATGTTGGGCTCTGTCGCGGGAATTACGGGGGAATTTTCCGTCAACATCGACCTCGGCTATCGGGTTGAAAAGGGGGAGGTGGTGGGCCGGGTCAAAAATACGATGGTCGCCGGCAACGTTTATACGGCCCTCAAACAGGTGTTGGAGGTCGGGGGGGATGCGGACTGGAACGGTTCCTGTTACACGCCGTCTCTGACGGTAGAGGGGCTGTCTGTGACGGGGCGGAAGGCGTAGGGTATAGGGTGTGGGGAGAAGAGAGAAAAGAGAAGTGAGGAGGGAGAACAATTGCTCTGTCCTCTTCAAGGTCATTTCGGTTCCCTATTGCCGATTGCCTGTTGCCTATTCCCCTCGATGGGGCGCTATAGCTGCGCTATAGTAGTCGCCATGACGGTTAGGACTGATCTGCCAATTTGAGACCCGCCTTGAAATGAATTTCAAGGCTAATAGCAAAAGTCCACGCAAACGTGGACTCGGTTCAATTGACAAACTCCCCGCGAAGACAGCGACGGGGATTCTGGGGTCAAACAGTAAATGCAGGCTGAACCTGACTGACTTTACCTCGCCCACAGGTTGATGCCCCAACCTGTTTGATATTGATGGCGGCGTTTTCGTCACGGTCG
>NZ_JAJENU010000261.1:0-9733 GCF_035615495.1 Lyngbya sp. CCY1209
TTCAAACCCTTATAGAAAAGCCGTTTCAGTTTCCGACTCCCTAATACCGACTGCCGAGGACCGCGCGCAGCGCTATATTGCGGTGGGGAGGAAGAAACCAGCGCCAGATTAACAAAAATTTACATAAATTTTTCCTGAAATTTGCGTAATTTCTCCAGTTGCCGGCGATAGGATAGCAGAAGTAGCAGATTTCAGGGTTCCGGGATGATTAAAAATTTGGCGATGACGATCAAAGATTTGGCGATCGTCGGTGCTTCTTGTCTTGCTGGAGGTGCGGCTGCATTCTTCATTTCCCCATCCAAAGACGCTGTTAGTACCATCTTCGGCAGTACCTTGGGTGGATTGGGAGGAGCAACGGTTGTAATTGAAAGCATCAAAAAATCGTCCGGAGTAACCCTCAAAACCACACAAGAAATAGAGAATTTAAAACAAGAGCGTCAACGGCTAAATTCCGAAGTAAAACAGATACAAGATCGACTCAAAAATTTGACTGAAAATTTGAGCCAAATTGACAGTCAGTTGACCAACAAACAAAATGATTTAAAGTTTACCCAAGAAAGACTCGATACACTCGAAGAAAAAAGACAAGATTTGCAGGTTCGGCTAGAGAGAATCAAAATCCAAAATCCCAATTTGGGGCAGTTGGAAGAAATTGCAGCGAAAATCGGAGAACTGAGCCAACAAAAAAGCGGATTAGAAGGTCAAGTCATTGCTCTCAGTTCTCAGATAAAAGAGTTAGAAAATAAACGACAGTCCCTCGCTACAGTTGAAGCACAATATCACGCCAGAACGGGTCAATTACAGGAACTCGCAGAGCAAATCACAGGCAAGACTGAGGAATTGCAAACCCTTCAGACTCGACAAGCCGAGTTGGAAGTCATCCGAGCCAGTTACGATGCCTTGTCCGCAGAACAGCAAAACTTGTTAACAACCATCCGGCAGCTACGTCCGGAAATTGAGAGGTTGGAAGCTGAAAAGCAACGAATTTTGCAGGCGATTCAGGGACACCAACAAGAGTATCAAGAAATTGAACAATTAAGAATGCAAATCAGAAATCTTAATTCTGAAATCCGCAGAAAAAGTCTGGATTTTCAAGACATAGAAAATAAAATCAATACGGAAAATTTAACCCTCAATAGCTTGCGAGTTCAAACCGCTCATTTACAAGAAGAAAAACAGCAGCGTCAAGAAGAGATTGAGCGTTTGAGAGGAGAACTAGAAAATCTCAGCAATAATGCCGAAGTTGCGATGAAGGCGCTCACAGACAAGGTGTGGAATAATTTGCCGCCAACGCGATGGAATATCGGCATTAGTGGGGAGGCAGAACGTCAATTTTTACAAGATTTTATAACATACCTGAACTCACAAGGCTTGACATTTCCCCGGCGGGTGGTCAACGCATTTCACACCTCTTTAAAAGTTCAGGATATCTCGGCATTGGTGGTTTTGGCGGGGATTAGCGGGACTGGAAAAAGTGAACTTCCCCAACGATACGCCGATTTTATTGGAGCCCAGCGTTTGACTTTGGCGGTGCAACCCCGCTGGGATTCCCCGCAAGATTTGCAAGGGTTCTACAATTATATCGAAAAGAAATTTAAACCGACGGATTTGATGCGGGGTCTGTATCAATACAACCACGACGAGCAGATGAGAAATCGCATCGTTATCGTGTTGCTAGATGAGATGAACCTGGCTCGGGTCGAATATTATTTCAGCGATTTTCTCTCCAAACTCGAAAGCCGTCGTTCCGGCGACACTTATTTAGAAATTGATTTGGGAAGTTTGCCGCTGAGGGAGGAGGAACGTCGCCTTAAAATTCCCGAACAGTTTTTATTCGTGGGGACGATGAACGAGGATGAAACCACCCAAACGTTATCGGACAAAGTGCTAGACCGAGCCAATGTTTTGACCTTTGGCAAGCCGGAAAATTTGAGGCTGCGGGAAGAAAATCAAAACGGTTCTGGAGGGAACCGACGTCCCATTTATTTGGATTATCGACAGTTTAAGACGTGGACTAAAAACCCACAAGTCGATTCTCCTGTCGTTCAAAAGGTTAAAGAATATTTGGATAAAGCCAATGATGTGATGGAGAAAATCGGACATCCCTTTGCTCATCGCGTTTATCAGGCCATCACGAAATATGTCGTCAACTATCCCGGGGTGACGCAGGTGGCATCTCCGGAGTTCCGCCATGCTTTAGCCGACCAGTTTGGACAGAAGTTATTACCGAAATTGCGGGGATTGATGGTGGACGATTACCACGAAGAACTCGAAGAGATGAAACAACTGATTGATGAATTGAATGATCCTCCTTTGAACGGAGCGTTTGAAAAAGCCAGAAACAGTTCGACAGGTCAATTTGAGTGGAAAGGATTGATTTATCCGGAGGAGTAGTAAATCATGCAAATTTATCCGAGTTTATTTGCGTATCTGAATAGTAAAGCCGTGGAAAATTATGGGGTTTTGCGGGTGTGCGATCGCCCCATTATTTTGGCAAATGAAGCCAAAAATTTTACCTGTAAAGAAGCGATCGCTCTCGGCGGGGGATTGTATGAAATCGCTTTTCCTTATTTGGAAATTTCCGATCTGGAACATCACCAGAATGAATTAAAATACGGGTTGACTTTGGAGCCGACTGCGGTGGCGATTCAGATTGCCGATGAAGTGTGCGATCGCGACAATTTTGAAGATGAAAACCAGTCGAAAATTTGGGGCGAAAAATTGGGCGATCGCTTCGATGATACCGTCGCCAAATGCTTGCCAGTTTTCACGGGTTTGATCGAAAACTTGATTTCGGAAAAAGTGGGAAAAACAGCCACGGTTCGCGTCCTTGATTTGCCGGATAAAGATGCCAAAATTAAAGACGCACAAAAACCTCTAATTATCACCCTACAAAATCGCTACGAATTAAACAAAAAGCTGCAAACCATCAGTCCCAAAATGCGTCAACAACTGCGACGCAGAGCGGAATTGACCCCCATCGGACGCATTCAAGAAATGGATGCCTATTGTTTGCGGGATTATACCCGCCGTCCCGGCAGAAATGCCGCCGAAAAAGGGGGTTCCCGCCAAGAGTTGATGGCCGTCAGACGCCATCAGGACTACAACACCCCCGAAAATAGATTGCTCATTTATTTTGTCGGCAAAATCTTATATTTGGAGTCCATCCGCCTGGGGTCTGAATATGCCGAAGAAAACCGCAGTTTTAGCCAGTCTATTAAAGCCTTTAGAAATCAACCCCACGTCCGGCAAATTCTCCGACAGTTGAGGCGGTTTCAACTGCTCAAACCCAATTACGTTTTGCTGCAACACCCGATTTACAATAGCTTCTATCGAGCCTATCTTGATTATCTGGCGAAGAGGAAGGAAAAGCAAAAAATCTGGGGATTTCGGAATCGGTTATTCGCCGATGTCATCTCTCTCTGTTTACTGATGGCTTTGACCAAATTTGAAAATTTTTATGTCAACCCCACCGCCGAGTTGCGGCGGCGGATGGTTCCCGAAACGGGACGTTATTTAATCGCAGAAAATGAAGTCAATCTTAAAATTCAAGTCTTTGTAAAAGACAAAGTTTATAATTTTACTATCGAAAAACCGGAGGATATTGGCTGGGGGGACTGGCTGTTAAACCTAGAGATTCACGACTTGAACTCGGACCGGTTGGAAACTCGACAAATTAAAATCCCCATTTGGGTGTTTTGGTATCGTCCCACCGATGCGGTAATTTTACAAGCCGTCGAGTATCTCGGAAACCAGCAACAACGGGAACCCGACATCAAAACCGGACTGATTTTTTACTTGCAGGTTTCCCCCAATAAATTTTCGTCGCAGACACTCAATCAATGGAATTTTGAGAACCCGAGAAAAGTCTGGTTGCTGCCAACTCCCAACTTTCTCGCCGAGGAAGGTTGGAGGGAGACGGTGAATATGATATCCGATTTTATCAAAGGTTTAATCAATCAATTGACGGACGATGAATGAACAACAGTTTTGGTCGGAGTTGAACAATTTACTGAATTCTAAAAACGATTCGCCGTCAACAATACAGGCGATAGGGAAACGGTTGTCGCTGCTGCGGGAACAACTGCCGTTACCCCTAAAGTTAATTGTAGAAACCGTCCGTGACGGCGGGGTTTATTTGACCGAAAGAACCGGCTTAAATTTTCCCAGTATCACCCCCGCCTATCCCCTGAATGGCCATCAGCAAATCGCCTTAGAAATGGCCCTTTCCAATAGTGCGAACGCATTAATTTCCGGCCCTCCCGCCACGGGAAAAACCCGCATCGCCACCAATTTAGCCGACGCCGCCATTCGCCACGAAAAGCGAATTTTGATCCTCAGCCACCATCCCAGTGTCCTGGAGGCTTATAAACAATTACCCGGATATCCATGCAGGCTGAACCAGTTAGAAAGCCATCAAAACTGGATCGCAGAACAACTAAAAAATCATCACCTATCTCGGCCAGAGATGGATTATTTACCCGCCTCCTATCTCCCCGATTCCGAATTAGCAAAACTGCGAACCCCCGCAAAACTCGAAACCTGGCTGCCGCGAATTGCCGACAAATCTACAGTAGAAATTTCCCGGCTTCTCCAAACGGAATTTCCCGATTTAACCCCGGCGAGGCGGGACATCCTCGCCATTCAACTCCGACGGCTGACACCCTTACTCAAACAACAACTCAGCCTCAGTCAACTGTTCGGAAGTCTCCCCGAACGCGACATCCAAACCTTAGCAACACAGTTGGCAAATAATCCCCAAATCCCCATCTTGGCAACCGTCAGAGAGTTTTTTGATGCGGCGAATCAATCTCTGTGGCAAAGCCAATTCGATTGGGTCATTGTAGAAGAATCCCAATATTTAAGCTGGGATGAATTAATCCTGTTGGCGGGTTCGGGTCAAAAATTGATATTGTTCGGCGACGAACGCCATACTTATATCAGTAGACGCAACCGCAGAATGTTAAGCCGCATTGACGGCTTTACCTTCCTCTCTCAGCATTTACTGCCGGCTTATTCCTATAAACTCACCCAACAGTTTCGCTTGCATCCGGAAATTGCCACTCCCGTTTACTCCCTCATTTCTGACACCTGGATTCAAACCCACACCGAACCCATCTACCGCCATTTACCCGCCTGGAATCATCGCCTGGTGTGGCAAAATATTACCGACCAAACTGAAATTGAAAAAATCTCGGAGTGGTCGGCAAATTTACCGCCACCGGGGGAAGATATCGGCATCATTGCCACCTCGGAACGAGAACGGGAACGGTTAATCCGGGAATGTCCGCAATATTTTATCGACACCATCGATAACTGGAGTGGAAAAGAGAGAAAAATCGTCTTTTTTTGCTGTACCGGAAACCCGCAAAACCTGAACTGGGAACGGACAAAAATTGCCTTGACTCGGGCCAAAGATTATTTGATTCTGGTCGGAGACTTTGACCGATGGCGACAGGCTTCACCCTTGAAGAATTTGGAAATTCCCAGAAACAGGACGGGAGAAAGGACGGTGATTTTATCATGAAAGTTCAATGTCAATTGAAAGGAACATTTTATCGGCAATCCTCCACGGGAGAAGGGGTTAGCAGCATCTCCCTCGCCGAACTGTTGCGGGAGGTTCAAGCTGTCGCCACCCAAACCCAGAGGCGGACTCCCCAACTTTTGCGAGAATCTTTCGGTTTGGATTTTGTCCCCCGTTCGGCGTTGATCGAATTATTAAAACAGTTCCATCAGGTGACGGATGAAACGGAACTCTATCAACTGTCCGGGTTGCAATTTTTACATCCCCAGGTTTCCCAAAATCTTCCGGAACCCCAATTTTATGACTATCTATTTGTCAGTTGTGATGACGAGGATGGGGAAGTCAGATTTTCGCTGCAACCGGACGATCGCCAAATTCCCGTTTTTCCCTGTCAAGTGTCGGAACAGGAGGGAATTTACACCTTAATTTTAACCGGCGATCGCCATCCGAGTCTCTCTCCCCAACTGTCCGAGAAGATCTGGAAAGAGGCGATCGAGACTTGGGACAATTTAGAAGATTCTGCCAAAATCGATTATTTTCTCACCTCCATATCCAGTGATGAAGCCGAGGTGACGTTTTCGTCTCAACTGTCGCTGACGGTTCAGTTTGCGGAACTTCCCCCACCTCTACAGCAGGCTATTCAATTCCTGCAAAAACGGCGATCCGATCGTGCGGACTTACCCGGCGATGTCGCCAATTTGGTGGAACAATATAGATGCGATCGAAAACTCAAAACCCGTCATTTTCCCGATCGCCTCGAACCCCAATCAAGTTTTTCACCCGGCAAAAAGTTGATCTTCACAAGAAATAGTCGAAACACGATCGCTGAGATTATCAATAAAGCAGAACAATTTTTGCTGGTATCTAGCTATATCATCGAAGATGAAGATGTCGCAGAACTGATTTGTCAAAAGTCATCCCAACTCCCCCAAGGCGTGTGGATTCTCACCGACTTGAGGGACGAAGTAATTGATAGAATTGATAGTCAAGTGGAGTCCAGACAAAAATTGCCAATCAGTTACCAAAGGTCAGACGAAAAAAAGATCAGGTGTCTGCGAAAATTCTTGGCAACCGACCCCAATCAGCTACAAATCAGAAGTGGAAAATTTCACTTAAAAACCTGCATTTCTGAACAATATGCTTATCTAGGTTCCTGCAATTTGACCGCCGGAAGTTTGGATCGAAATTTGGAATCGGGGATAATTTGGAGAAACACTCCCTTACATTCCCAACTCATTCAAACATTCGGTCAGTTTTGGGATAACCACACCCAAGATGATATCATCGGTTCCGGAAATGTGTTGACCTTGCGTTCCATCCCCCGTCCCCATCAACCCCAAATTGTTTCCCATCCTCAGCTTTTAAATCCCCGCCAATACTATCGAGATTTACTCGACGAACTTCGGAGGTTTCGGGGAAATATCGTTATCATCAGCCGCAGCTTTCGACCCACGCCGGAATTGAGAGAACTTTTGAAGTTATCAAATACCCGAGTTTTTATCGACTCTCAAATGAACTGCCAGGATGCTGATTTTACAATTATTCCTAAAGATAACTGCCATGCTAAAATCACCCTTATTCAAGGCAAAGTCGCCTATATCGGCGGCATCAATTTTAACTTTTATCGCAACAGCTTTGATTTTCATGATTTGATGTACAAGACAACCAATAAACAAGAAATTTCGGCAATCGTAAAGTGTTTTAAATCCAGAAAAGAGGAGAATTGATCGTTATGTCAACTCGATTATTTAATTTGGAATCTTACGTTGAATGCCGTCAATACGCACATCAATTTAACAAAACTCCAGACGCTTTAACTCCCACCCCCGGAGATTTGCCGAGAGGCTATAAAAACTTGCTTAAAGATTACGGCGATTATCGATATTTGAATCAACCTATTTTGAGCGAAAATTGTCCGTCAGGATTGACGGTTAACCCCACAGAACTGACTTGCATGGGGACTCAGTTATCAACCGGGTCAACTCCGCGACTGTTCATTATTCCCGATACTATCGATTTATTAACTCTGAGTACCAGTCATTTTTTGGCATCCCAAGAAGCCTACTTATACGGCAGTGCTTATCATTATTGGAACAACTATTACACTATAAAAGATATCCAAATTGATCGACATCTGTTATTTTTAAATTTAGATAATTGGGTTTCTCGGGAAATGATTCCGATTGAAATTAAGAATCCAACTCCTATTTTGAAGCATCAAACTCCCATCCCATATCAATTAAGATTGAATCCCATCGAAACTTATCAGTCAATTTGTGAAGAGATTGCATCCGAAATATTGACCGCTCATTTTCCGGGGTTGGCGAATCAATCGCAGACCATCAATCACCTCGCGAATCACTTGCAAAAAATTGCATTCTTTCAGAAAGATATTATCAATCAAGAACAGATCACCTTGGTCGGTGAAATATACCATCAAGGCCGCATTTTTTATAAAAATGTGACGGTATCTCGGGATAAAATAAGAGGAATTATTTTAAGCAAAATCAATTTAGAAGAAATTAAGGATTTAATCCAACGTTATCCCAATTATCAATTTGTTTTAGTTTCTCAATATCATCCATTCATCGAATCTCAAGTCACCTCTTACCTTCCCGGCGTGATTTTTGTTTCCAGTCAGCGTCGAGACTTTGACCGCATCTGGAGACACAAGCAGAATTATGGGTCTAGATTACCTCTGTTTGGAATTTACCTAGATAAAATCGAGTTTAAGATTGCTATCGAGGATCAAGAAAGGTGGATTCAACTGACGGAAGGCGATATCATTTCCCGTGAAGGGGAATCCCGCGAGTTGATTGGAACCATTCCGGAATTGGACAACAAGGATACTTTTAGAATTCCCAAAGACAACTTAAATCCGACGCTGCCGATTCGGGTGAATGGCGAGGATTTTTGTAAAAACGGAGTTCCCCAAGATTATAGCATTTCTGTGGAAGAAAAACAAGTGACGGAAGATGTGGAGGTGAGGATAAAATTTACCCTAACACCGGGTTCATCTCCGATTTTAGCCGTTGAAGATATTGAGAATAAGTATCACATCACAGCGGAGTTAACTGATCGAATAGTCAAATACTATGGTTACATTCCCCATGCAAAATTGAGTCAAACCCGTGCAGAAAAGTCGAATAAGCAAATCGAGTTATTTAGATATAATAGCGATCGCCGGCAAAGATTACAAGACTATTTGCAAAAAATAGTTGCCGAATTAGAAATGGTAAATATTTCAAAAAATCGCAGTCCAGAACAACGTGAAAAAGACCAGGAATTAACCGGATTGCTATCTCAAATCACGAGTATTTTGCCGAAAAACAGTCATAGACTCGATGTTCTTCAATATATTGATCCCGAGGAGTTAACCGAATTGACGGCTGTTTTGAGCGATTCTCGATGGCAAAAAATTCCGGATATTCTCAAGCTTTACCCTTGCCATAGATCCAAAATAAATCTCGTTAACAGTGCCTTGATGTGGGTAGGGAAGCTGTATAAATTTTCACCCTATATTTTGTCCGATTTTTATTTTAATGAATCCAAAGAATCGAACATTATAGACGATACAAGAATTAACGCTCAATATTTTCAGTATTTAGCGAGAACTGCTATAAATGAATCCCTACAACAACGATATTTTAATTTATTCGATAATTCTGAGGGATTCACCAATTACGGATATATGTGGTATATGTGGGGTTACGGTCGAATTTTGCTCTGGTATTTTAATTTCCAAGATTCGCGTCATCTTTTTGATTATCGCCACCATTTTCTGACAATTTTAGAATATTTACGAAAAGAAAACCCCAGTTCTTTGCAGGATCAGTACAAGCAAAATGTGTTTTTATCTCTCTCGTATTTGTTGGGTTTTAGAGAATTTGATGCGGGTTTTTGTCAACCCAGTTCCGAGGAGTATTATTTAGCCAAAGAGGTTATTGCTAGGTTTGTTAGTGAACCAATCAAGTTAAATCAGGTTAGCAGAGAAAAGTCGCTGAATCAACTTTTTGAAGAGTTAATCGAAGAAAAATCGACCGAGGAAGATTGCGATAATTTATTGCAGGGGAGTTGAAAATGATCGGGTGGTTTTTGAGCGGAATGATCCCCCCCAGCCCCCCTTGATAAGGGGGGAGAATGATCCCCCCCAGCCCCCCTTGATAAGGGGGAGAATGATCCCCCCCAGCCCCCCTTGATAAGGGGGAG
>NZ_JAJENU010000262.1:0-25632 GCF_035615495.1 Lyngbya sp. CCY1209
ACATTATACTCCGACGACCGCCGATCAAAATATCATCGTCTTTGCCGCCAAAGAGTTGATTGTCGGTTCCCGCCGAAGCATCGAGGCGATCGTCTCCTATTCCTCCTAACAATTGTTCGTTGCCGGTGGCGAGTAACACGTCATTTCCCTCTAAACCGTAGATGAGAAGATCGCCATCTCCACTACTGCCATCCATCGTATCGTCGTATGGAGTTCCCAGTTGTTGGCCGGCTGCAATATCTTTGATGCTAATATTGAGACCCGGAGCGACTGCGAGATTGTTGTGAGGCAGAAGGGATGTTTCGACAGATACAGAGTCACTGAAGTCGAGTGAAATCATGTTGGTCCGATAGATGCAGTTTGAATTAATGGATGTCAATTTAATGTCCGAATATCGACATCCAAGACGGAAAAGAAACGATTCTAAAAAAATGGAAAATTAAATTTCCCAAAAAATACCAATTTAAAATTTTTTTGGACCCCGACATTAAGAATTGCACCATCCCGATCCGAAATCAATCTATTTTCTGTAAAATTTATCTGAAAATTATAAAGCTCATGTAAAGATCGAGGGATCAATTAACAATTGACGTCCAGATCGGCAAGCCCGAATGCTTTACCTGGACGGGCTTTGAGCGGATCGAAAGTCTTGAATGGCCAATTTTAAAATTGACCAAATCCCCAATGACCCATCTCGAAAAAAACGGTTGATGAGATATTAGGCATCATATATACTTGATGTTATATTATGAATTGATACACTTTGGAGCCGTTCTGGCTGGTATTGCGGGGAGGTACGGCGATCGCCACCGAACCGTACTTGTATTGAGCAATGGACAATGGGCAATCGGTAGGGTTGGTTTGAGATCCCAAAAACGGGGTTGACCGCAGGACAACCCCATAGGAATCGACTTCAAAAGTCCTTTTCACCCATCTAGATTTTGCCGGACTTCGGCAAAAAACGGCCGATCGCCCCCAAAAATCAACGTCCTTTCCGCCGGCGCCCTTCCGCATCGGCGGTACACAGGGCCGCCAGAACCGCTTCCGGGGTGATCTCGCAGGGTTCGTTGTAAATGGTTTCGCCCTGTCCGCAGGCCCGTTCCGCCGCCGACAGCAGGCGATCGCGACTCACCCCTTCGAGTCCGATATCCGCCAAAGTGGTGGGGAGTCCCACCGACTCGCAGAAGCTGAACACGCGATCGATTTCCTCGCTGGGGCGATCGGTCAAAATCAACATAGCCAGCACTCCAAAAGCCACCTTTTCGCCGTGCCAGAATTTCTTCGTTTCTTCCAAAGCGGTAAACCCGTTGTGGATGGCGTGAGCCGCCGCGAGTCCCCCACTTTCAAACCCGAGTCCACTCAGCAACGTATTGGCTTCGATCACCCGTTCCAACGCCGGAGTCACGGCCTGTTGTTCGCAGGCAATTTTCGCATACACCCCGTATTCGAGCAAGGTTTCATAACACAAATGGGCCAGACTAAACGCCGTCATCGGACCCATGCGGCCGGTCATATTTTTTGCCCGTTTGATCTGGCAATCTTCCGCCTCGAACCAAGTCGCCAGGGCATCCCCCATTCCGGCGACCAAAAACCGCACCGGAGCTTCGGCAATAATATGGGTATCTACCAAAACCAAATCGGGATTTCGCGGCAGTATTAAATAGCGCTCCCAAACCCCTTCGGGGGTGTAAATGACCGCCAGGGCGCTGCACGGGGCGTCCGTGGAGGCGATGGTAGGGACGATCGCGACGGGAAGCCGCAAATGGTGGGCGGTGGCTTTGGCGGTGTCGATGGTTTTTCCGCCCCCGATGCCGACGATCAAATCGACCTGTTGACTTTGGCCCAGAGACACCATGCGATCGATTTCGCGATCGCAACATTCCCCCCCGAACCGTTCCAGATAAACCTCAATTGTCCCCCGGGTATACTCTTCGACAAGGGGTTGCATTTTCGGAAAAATAACCGGACCCATCATCACCAGGGCTTTTCGCCCCAAACGGCTCAACTCTTCCCCCAGGAAGCGGATGGCGTGGTTGCCTTGGACGTATCGGGCGGGAAAAATGGCGGTGGTAATCATCATGTTCTCCTCGTTCCCAACGAACGGTAAAATTCGGGTCAAAATGAAGAATAATCAACCACTGCAAACGGAGAGCAACGGGGAGATACAATTGACAGCCTTGCTCCGCCGCGAACTGTCCCCGATGCCCGTCGCTCTGTCTGTTGTCAAACGCTTTCAACTCGAACCCAGACCCCAAACAATTGATGATAAAATTGGCAAATATCATCTCAGTTTTCTACCAACGGAATCCCTGAATTTTGCGGATTCAGACTATAATTATAGTGAAGATTTTAAACCATCGCTTTCCCCAGGTCAATCCTTCATTACAAAAGTTTGCGATCGCACACAGATTTTAACAGACAAAACCGGCTGTCAGTTCCATGATTTGACCCCGGTTAACCCTCCCTGCGGGGGGAACCCTCAATTGTCGCCTCTGACCATCAATCGCACATTTTTCATAGCCAAAATAACACCTGCCATCACCACCCCCAAAACTCCGATCCACAGCGCGGAAGCGACCGGATGTCGCGGGAAAGTCGCCACTTGATAAAACATCACCGCCACCCAATAGGCCAGACCGGTCGTCCACCCGGTGGCGAATAGGGTCCAACCCAAATTCGTCTCTCGGTAAACGGCCGCAGTGGCGGACACGCAGGGAAAGTAAAGCAAGACGAACAGCAAATAAGCGAAAGCCCCCGCCCGACCGTCAAACCGCCTCACCATCTCCCCAAAAGTGCCGACCGCCACTTCCTGTTCCGACGCGGCGAACTCCAATTCTTCTACAGGACCGACATTGAGTCCCAGGGGGTTCAACAACGCCCCCGGCACTTCCGCCAAATTTCCGGGGATGGTGGCGAAGGCGCTGCCCAGACCCCCCCAGAAGTCGAACCCGATTTCAAACGGGCCGTACCCGGAAGCCGTCGCCGTCGATTTTTCCCCGGCCATCTGAGTGTAAATATTGTCCAGAGTGGCGACCATCACTTCTTTGGCAAAAATGCCGGTGAAGATGCCCACGGTGGCGGGCCAGTTTTCCTGCCGGATGCCCATCGGCGCGAAGACGGGGGCGACCGCCTCCGCCGTCGCGCTCAAAACCGACGCTTTGCTGTCCTGGTTGCCGAAGGAGCCGTCGGTGCCGAGGGAATTTAACAAACCCAATATCATCACCATCAAGACGATCGCTTTTCCCGCCCGCAATAAAAACGCTTTCAGCCGATCCCAGGTTCGCAACAACACCCCTTTCAATTGGGGGAGGTGGTAGGGCGGCAGTTCCATAATTAAAGATGACGACTTTCCTCGCAGCAAGGTGTTTTTCAAGACCAAACCGCTGAAGATCGCCGCGGCGATGCCGATGAGATACAAACCGAAGACCACGTTCTGACCGGCCGCCGGAAAAAAGGCGGCGGCAAAGAGGGCGTAAACCGGCAGTCGCGCTCCGCAGGACATGAACGGGTTCATGACGATCGTCATGATGCGATCGCGGGGATTTTCTAACGTCCGGGTTGCGATGATGGCGGGCACGTTGCAGCCAAAACCCAACAACATCGGCACGAAGGATTTTCCCGGCAACCCCACAAACCGCATCAACCGATCCATGACGAAAGCCGCCCGCGCCATGTAACCGGAGTCTTCCAAAAACGACAGAAACAAAAACATGAACCCGATCACCGGGATGAAGGTGGCGACGGTTCGGATGCCACCGCCGGCACCGTCTGCCAGCAAGGCGATCGCCCACCCCGGCAGGCCGAGACGTTCCAGAAATGCAGCCAAACTATCGACAAAAATCGTGTCCGCCGCGATGTCGAAAAAGTCGATAAACGCGCCGCCGATGTTGATGGTAAAGAGGAACACCAGATACATCACCGCCAGAAAAATCGGAATCCCCAACCACCGGTTCAACACGACTGAATCGATGTTGTCCGAAATGTCGGACGCGACTTCCCGGGTGCGATCGGCCGCGCCGAGAAGCAGTTGCCGGATGAAGCTGTAGCGATTGTCTGCGATAATGATGTCGATATCTTCCCGCAAAGTTTCGCGGATTTTTCGCCGCTCTCTTACGACTCGTTTTTCCAACTCGGTGGTCGGAAACTTGGGCAGGGCATCGTCTCGATATTCGAGCAGTTTGACCGCCGTCCAGCGGGGATCGACGTCGGCATCGCAACGGTATTCGATGACCCAGGGGATTAACCGGGCGATCGCCTCTTCGACAACGGCGGGGTAAACGACATAACATTTGGGCACCGGCGGGCGGTCGAGGGCCAGGGCGATCGCCCGCCGCAGCTCCGCCGTCCCCACATCTTGCACCGCCACCGCCTGCAAAACCGGGCATCCCAGGCGTTGCGAGAGCAGTTCGGGATTGATTTGCAGGCCCCTCAATTCGGCCCGGTCCATCATGTTGAGAACGGCGATCGCGGGCCGTCCCATTTCTAGCAGTTGGGTGGTCAGATAGAAATTCCGTTCCAGGTTGGAAGCGTCGATAATGTTGACGATCAAATCCGCTTCCCCCGAGAGCAGATAATCCCGCGCCAGTTTTTCGTCCAGGCCGGTTTCCGAGTCTTCGGCATCCAGGGAATAGACTCCCGGGAGGTCGATCACCGCTATTTTTTGACTCTCAAAGTTGTAGTAGCCTTGTTTGCGATCGACCGTCACCCCCGGCCAGTTGCCGGTCGTCTGGTGAGAGCCCGTCAGGTTATTGAAAACCGTGGTTTTGCCACAGTTGGGATTGCCGATGAGGGCGATGGTTTGATGTTTCATTTTCCGTTTTTATTTCGACTGTCATCTGAAGGGGTTGAAGTGATATTTTCCAATGCCGACCGCCGACCTAAGAGGTATCGGCGATCGCCCTTTCGGAAGCGCAAATGACGCGATCGCGGCCTTCGTGTTTGGCCCGATACAACGCCACATCGGCGGCTTCCACGATGGCCTCCCGCGTCAGACCGTGTTCCGGGAACGCCGCCACCCCGATGGAAAAACTGACGACCCCCAAAGACTGACCCCGATGCTGAATGTTGAGATGCTTCACCCCCTCCCGAATTTGTTCCGCGCGAGAACAACAGGCCTCTAAAGGCGTCTCCGGCAGAATCAATTTCGACCCTTCCGGACAACTCAAATGCAGTAAACCGATCGTCTCTCCCTGGGCCATCATCGGGATGCAGCAATGTTTTGGGGGATAGGGAGGATTGACATTTTTACAAAGGGCCCTGCAGCGATCGTTTGCCACCCCATAGGGCTGACCCAGCCGCAGGGCCATGCAGTCATCGGGGGGGAAAAGTTTTTGGATGGAACTTCCCTCCCCCCAACTCGACATCTCTTCGAGAAAGTTTTTCGATTCGCTGATGGCAAATACCCCCCTCGAGATGGGGAAATAACTGCTCCATATACAGGGAAACGATCGCGTAAGCTTGTTCCCGGGTGTAGCAAGCCTGGAGGCGATCGCTCATTTCGTTGAGCCGGCGAATCTCTTTTAGAGTCCGTTGCAGTTGCGAGTTGATCTGTTGCAGTCGTTCGTTGCTTTCTTGAAGTTCTCCGGTGCATCGTTTCTTCCAGCGCACTATCGAGGTTGTCCGAATATTCGTGGAGCAAATTTTGGAGCTTTTCTCTCTCCCACTGCCAAAGGACGGTACCCGCAAAAATTGACAGGCAGATGCCACCGACGGCCACTATTTTTGTCGAAGAATTTCGATAGGCTGCAAATTTTGGGCGGTGTAAAAAATAACGGTTTGGCATGGGTGGGTATTGGCGGTATCGATCAATGATCGGCTATAAAAATAGCATTTTTTGGATGTTAACCAAACAGCGGTCAATGTTGACTTTCCCCGAAGGGCGAAAACGGCAGTTGAGATGCCCCGAATATTGATCCTCAGTTTCCCTTTATTATTCATCATTTATTTTTTCGAGATCTAGGCTGGAAATAATAAATTCTTCTGCCACTTTGGGAGTCATGGGTTTGCCGAATAGAAAACCTTGTCCGCATTCGCAGTCTAACTGCTGAAGTTTCTGTAACTGGGCGGTTGTTTCTATGCCTTCTGCGACCAGCTCCAAACCCAAATTATGACCCAAAGCGACGATGGCTTTCACGATTTCCTCAGTGGGTTTTTCCAGGCCGAGCAGTCGAACGAAAGAGCGGTCAAGTTTTAAAATATCTACGGGAAGGAAGTGCAAATAATTTAAGCAAGAATAACCCGTGCCAAAATCATCGATGCTCAATTTTATCCCCCTTTTTTTGAGTCGGTGCAAAATAGCGATCGCTCCCTCTCCATCCAGAAAACTACTCTCCGTAATTTCCAGATGCAAACACCTCGCATCTACCCCGGTTTCCCAGAGAATGCGATCGATTTTTTCCGGCAAGTCCGCCTGCAAAAATTGTTGTGCAGAAAAATTGACCGCTGAAATGGTTTATCAGATGTTTTTTGACGACCTCCAATTTTCAAAAATTTAAGCCACGGCTACCCCGATCGAATTCGGTTTTTTTTCTCTGTAAACTTGTCGGATGGGGAGGTTGATTTTAAACTCAGTTCCCCGGCCTACTTCCGACCGACAGCGAATCGTGCCGCCGTGTCCTTCGACCACAATTTTGTAGGCGATCGACATTCCCAAACCCGTGCCTTTGCCCACGGGTTTTGTCGTAAAAAATGGGTCGAAAATTTTCTGTTGAATCTCGGCGGGAATCCCCGGACCGTTATCCGCAATCGTCACCGTTACAGCCGGGGGACTGTCGGAGGCGGAACCCAAAGATGTCTTGATAACAATCCGACTGGGATCGGCTTTTTTCTCCTCGGGGGAGCGTTTTTTGTCGTGGCTTTCTATGGCATCTATTGCGTTGGCAACGATATTCATAAAAACCTGATTCAGTTGGCCGGCATTGCATTCAACCGAGGGTAACTCCCCGTATTCTTTGACAAGTTGAATGCCACAACTACCCGATTTGGCTTGAAAACGATTGTTTAAAATTAACAAGGTACTCTCGATTCCTTCGTGCAAGTTGACCGCCTGCATTTCAGCCCGATCCAGACGAGAAAAATTTCGCATCGAGAGGACGATTCGGGAGATGCGATCGACTCCGACTTGCATCGAATTTAATATTTTTGGCAAATCTTCAACCAGGAAATCCAAATCGATTTCCGAACTAAATTCCTCGACTTCCGGGCGGGGATTGGGATAATTTTTTTGATAAATTTTGATCAGGTTTAACAGATCTTGAATGTATTCTTTCGTACAGGAAATATTGCCGGAAATAAAGTTGACTGGATTGTTGATTTCGTGGGCGATACCCGCCACCATTTGACCGAGGCTCGACATTTTTTCGCTGTGAACCAGCATCCCCTGAGTTTCCTGCAATTCTTCTAGGGCTTTTTGCAGTTGTCGGGCTTTGATCGTCCGTTCTTCCGCCAATTCTTCCACCTGTTGAGTGTAGCGCCCCGACGCCAGCAGATAGGTAGCCAGCAGACTCGTTAAAATTAAACCGCCGAGGAACGTTCCCCAGCTTTGCCAATATTTGTAAGGGGCCAGATATGCCGGCGTTGGCAGTAATAAGAAAAACCACTGCTGATCGCCGCCCACCGATAGCGTCCGCTTGCAAGGTTTCCCCGTCGTCTGAGTTTGTCTGAGTTGGCGAAAAACCCGACCGGTCGAAGAACTCGAAGCAACGCCGAATTCCGGACAAAGCCATCCCCTTCCGGAAAGTTTGGGCGGGTCGAGGCGATCGACAATTAGCCTGTGGGTGTTAAATTCGTAAAACGCCAGGGGTTGAAATTTACCATCCGCGCGCTCTCGGTAGATGTAAATATTGAGATCCTCTAGCACTTGCCCCGGTAAAGTCGCCTCCAGCAGTTCTCCCACCGAGACATTACCCCCGCTAAAATCCGGGTTGCGATCGATTTGTTCTTGTAGGGCGCTTCTCAAGTTCTCCGTTCTTTCTTGCAACTCGATGGCGAGGGTTTCTCGTTCTCGCTGCCACACCGCGATCGCCGCTATGGCAGACAGACACAGACCTAAAGCGATCGCCACCTTGGCCGGCGTATTCCCGGAAGCCTTTTTCTCGGGGCTTTTGGAGACAGATCGCCAAAAACTGTCTCTCTTCTCGGACTCTTTTTTCATTTGTTGCTCAGGGTTATTAGAAATAATTGTCAATTATAGCACCCCGATTCAGGCAATTTCACGACTTTAGAATCTTTATTATCAGGAGATTTGAGAATCTTTGCTAGAGAATTTTAGAATTTTTATCAGAATTGTCCGCCGTCGATCACAATCGGCGCGACGCCAACAACATCTGGGAATTATTATCAATACGATAGCACCCCAACTCGGCCGATTTTATGGATTTTAGAATCTTTTCAGAATTATCCACTCTCGATCGAGGTCGGCAGGGCGCAAACGCAACAAATGGTTTCCGATCGCCATATCGTTTTTAACAAGGCCCGCCAAAATCTAAAATTTCCCAACCCTAATTCTTCCGCATTCCCTTCGAGGCGATCGCCAAAATCAAACCCGTCAGTATGGAAAGCTCAAAATGGGTGTAGGCCGTCGCCACGGTCAAAGAGAGGAGCGCGATCGCACCGACGAGCAAAACTTCAGTCCGCTTCGACATGGGGAACCCCAGATACACCGAACCCCTGAATTATAATAGTGATTTGGCAAGAATTAGGGTGTGGGGTGTAGGGTGTAGGGTGTAGGGTGTAGGGAAAATCCGTAGGGGCAACCGTCCCCGGTTGCCGTTCCCAATGTCCCCGGTTGCCGGTTCCGACATCCCCATTCCCCATCCCCCATTCCCCATCCCCTATTCCCCATTCCCGATTACCCATTCCCTACCACCCCCCCAATTCATCGTTAATACCCAATTGCAGATGACCACGACCCCCCGCAATTACCACATCACCACCTTCGGCTGTCAGATGAACAAAGCCGACTCCGAACGCATGGCCGGCATTTTGGACGAAATGGGGCTCACCTTCGTCGAAGATCCCAACGACGCCGATATCGTCCTGTACAATACCTGTACCATCCGCGACAATGCCGAACAGAAAGTCTATTCCTACCTGGGACGGCAGGCGAAACGCAAGCAGGAGAATCCCAATTTAATTTTGGCGATCGCCGGCTGCGTCGCCCAGCAGGAGGGAGATAGCCTGATGCGGCGGGTTCCGGAACTGGATCTGGTCATGGGGCCCCAACACGCCAACCGCCTGCGGGACCTGTTAGAACAGGTGCTCGACGGGTCCCAGGTCGTCGCCACCGAACCCATCCACATTGTCGAAGACATCACCAAACCCCGCCGGGACAGCGACGTTACGGCCTGGGTTAACGTGATTTACGGTTGCAACGAACGCTGCACCTACTGCGTCGTCCCCGGCGTGCGGGGAGTCGAACAGTCCCGCACCCCCGAAGCCATCCGGGCGGAAATGGAGGAGTTGGGGCGACAGGGTTACAAAGAAGTGACACTGCTGGGGCAGAATATCGACGCCTACGGGCGAGATCTGCCCGGTTCCACCCCGGACGGGCGCCACAAACACACCCTGACGGATTTGCTGTACTACGTCCACGACGTGCCGGGAATCGATCGCATCCGGTTCGCCACCAGCCACCCCCGCTATTTTACAGAACGGTTAATTCGGGCCTGTGCGGAACTGCCCAAGGTGTGCGAACATTTCCACATCCCGTTTCAGTCCGGGGATAATGATATTTTAAAAGCGATGGCACGCGGCTACACCCACGAAAAATATCGCCGGATTATCGATACCATCCGCAAGTATATTCCCGACGCAGCGATCAGTGGGGACGCGATCGCGGGTTTTCCGGGGGAGACGGAAGAACAGTTTCAAAATACCCTAAAATTAGTCGAAGATATCGGGTTCGACCAGTTGAACACCGCCGCCTATTCTCCCCGTCCGGGAACCCCGGCGGCGGTGTGGGAAAATCAGCTTTCCGAGGAGGTGAAAGCCGATCGCCTGCAACGGTTGAATCGGTTAGTGGCGGTGAAAGCGGCGGAGCGATCGCGGCGGTATTGCGATCGCGTCGAAGAAGTGCTCGTCGAGGGGCACAATCCCAAAGATCCGACCCAGGTGATGGGGCGAACCCGGGGCAATCGCCTCACCTTTTTTAAAGGGGATTTGGCGGAACTCAAGGGGCGGCTGGTGAAGGTGAAGATCACCGAAGTGCGGGCATTTAGCCTCACCGGAGAACCCGTCGAATTGTACGCCAATGTATGAGTAACCCAACCTTGAAAAAACTCGGTTTGCTGGCAGTTTTGGGAATCGTGGGCATCGGTGCGATCGCCTGCGATAACTTCCCCCGGACTCAAGCGGAACCGGTCCGAAATGATGATGTCCCCGTCGCCCCCGCCGGTTCCCCGCCGGAGATCGAGGAACGGATTTCCCTGCCGCAACCCGACGAGAATCGGCCCCTGCGGCCGCCGGAGAGCGATCGACCCCTGCCGCAACCGGGAGAAGGCGGCGACTTTTCGCGATCGTCCCATAACACTTGGGAAGTCGTCGATCCCGACCCCAACGGCTTGAACTGTCGGATGGCAGAGGGGATCGAGAACTACGACGAACTCATCACCCGGGATATGACCGATCGAAATTTCAGCTTCGATATCGGCAACTGGCCGGTGGTGGGAACCCTGGAACGGGGAGAAGATTTTCAGATCGAACTCGGACCGGCCGGCTTCGGAGTCGTTTACGATACCGAAGATCGGCCCTGGATTTATGTCGATCGCACCGACGAGGCGGGGGCGCCGAGGAACTGTTTCGTCCGGGCGAACAGCCGTTTTGTCCAACCCATCCCCACTCCCGGCGGTTCTTTGGGCGATCGGCCCCGCCCCCGTCCCATGCCTGCCGCCCCCCAGACGACCCTCCCCCAACCCCTGGAAAACGGCAATTTTGGGCGATCGCCCCATACCACTTGGGAGTCCGTCGATCCGGACCCCGACGGCCTCAACTGTCGCATGGCGGACATCAGCGAGGAAGAACTCAACACCCGCAACGTTTCCCTCGACATCCGCAACTGGCCGGTGGTGGCGACTCTGGAACGGGGGCAAGATTTCCAAACCATTCCGGGTCCAGCCGGGTTGGGCCTCGTTTTTGATACGCAGCAACAGCCCTGGCTGTATGTCAAAACGACCGATAAAAATGGGGAAGCGACGACCTGTTTCGTGCGGGCGAACAGCAGTTTTGTCCGGCCGATCGCGCCCAATTCGATGGAGTAAAATTGCCGGGTGAAAGTTGTCGATTTAGATCCGGTTCCGTTGCTGTCCGCCGATGAAATAATCCGCCAATTGGCGGATTATATGGCACGGTTAGATCGGGTGAGCGATCGCACTTTAATTATCTGCGAAGACGTGACCCGATCCACCCCCATCGCCCAATTTTTCCCGCGATTCCTGCAATTTTTGCAATCCCAATCCCGCCAAATTTCGGTCGTCTTCGCCCTGGGCACCCACCGCCCCATGACCCGGACTGAAATGCTGGATAAATTGGGATTGTCGGAGTCGGAAGCGGGGGCGATCGGGCTTTTCAATCATAATGCCTTTGACGACAGCCAATTAATTGAAATCGGCGAAATAGACGGCGTTTCGGTGAAGCTGAATCGGGCGTTAGCCGGGGCGGATCTGGTGATTTCGATGGGCAGCGTCTTTCCCCATCGGGTGGTCGGATTTTCCGGCGGTGCAAAATATCTCTGTCCGGGAATTGCCAACACAGCGATTATCGACTACACCCACTGGAAAAGTAATCTGTTTCCCGGCGAGGAAATTATCGCAAAAGTCGCCAACCCGATCCGGGAGATATTGCATCGGGTGGGCGCTTTGGCGATGCAAAAATTTCCGGCAACTTTCGTTTCGGTTAATTTCGTCACCCTCCCCGCCGGAATTGTGGGTTTATTCGCGGGGGATTTATTCTCATCTTACCACAAAGCGTCAGAATTGAGTGCGAAATTTTTCTTAAAATCAGTGGAACCCTGCGAGAATTTGTTGGCGATCGTCGATGATAAAAGCGCCGATTTTTGGCAGGCGGCAAAGGCGGTTTATAATTGTGGTGCGATCGTCAAAGATGGCGGGACACTGGTGGTGCGGGGGAAGTTGAAAGAGGGAATTTCTTCAACCCACGGCGAGATGATCGAAACCTTCGGTTATGCCATTCCAGAAAAAATAAAATCCTGGGTGGATTCCGGCCAGTTAAATAACCCCCTCGTCGCCAGCCACATGATCCGTGTCGGCCAGCATTTGCAGCGAATTAAAGTGATTTTATCAGCCGAAGGCATTAGTTGTAAAACCTGCGATCGCGTCCACCTCGGATATCGCGATCCGGCTACCATCAAAGAATCAGAATTCGACTGTATCGTTCATCACGCCACCGACTTAATTTTGAGGGAATAGGGAATAGGGAATAGGGAATTTTAGATTTTAGATTTTAGATTTTAGATTCTCTCAATTCCGAGTTGTAGGGGCAGTGCCTCCGTGCCTGCCTACCCCAAATTCAACCTCCGCTTCCCCCGCCTCCTCCGCCTCCTCCGCTTAAGGTGCGAATAACCACAGCCAGACGGGTAAAGTGAGCAATAAACCCACCGAACCAAAAGCGACGGTGGCGACGGATAAATCGCGATCGAGGCCGTAGGCGGTGGCGTAAATTACCGTCGCGATGGACGGCGGCATTCCCATCTGTAAAACGATCGCCAACCGCGGCCAACCCGTCACCCCGAAAAACATCAAACCCGTCCCCACCACCAAAGGAACCACCACCATTTTAATCGCCAGACAAATCGACGCCCGCCCGAATTCCCGCACGACGCCCAGGTAGCTGAGTTGAAAACCGATCATGATAATCGACAACGTGACGACACCCCAGGCGGACAGCTTCAAACTCCGTTCGGCGAGGTCCGGGAGGGGGACATTTCGGAATAGAAAACCGAAGCCGAAACTCCACAGCGCCGGATTGCCTAAAATCACTGGTAAGATACCTTTTCGGGGTTGATTTGTGGAATTATTTCCGAAATAAGAGGCGATCGCGTAACCGATGCCGTGCAGTCCGGGGCTGGTGGCGAGGGTGTTGTAAAGAACCGCCCACAGGAAATATTCCGGCCCGATCAGGGAGAGCACCACTGGAAAGCCGAGATAGGAGGTATTTCCCACCATCATCGCCAACAAAAAACTGCCCTGCGTCGGCCGATCCCAGGCGGTTTCAAAGGTGGGTTGATCCGGGGCATCTTCGGGGGCGTCAATGCCCGAAGCGATCGCTTTGGTGCGTTCGTCACTGATTTCCAATTCGATCCAGAGGCGGGCGAAGATCGCCCCCACCAACATGGCGATCCACCCGGCGATCGGCGCCACCCAAATGTATCCCGAGATCTTCGCACCCCGCATGAAGGCGATGATGCCCACCGGGACGCCGACCCAGTAGAGAAATTGACCCAGATATTTGGAGGTTTTTGGGGGGAGTTTGCGCCCCAGGAGGAATCCGACCAAAGCCCATCCGATCAGGTTTAAGTATAACCTAAGAATGGGATTTTCTAGAAGAGTGAGCATCGTGCTGAATAGGAGTTAAAATTAAGCTCAATGTAACGTTCCCCACTTGACAATGAGAACAGTTTTGGTCACGGGTGCGGCGGGGCGGATCGGGCGATCGCTCCGCCAAATTTTAGCCCGTCACTATCACTTCCGCTGCTTGGATCTTAAACCCATTTCCGAGGTGGAGGACGCGATCGCGGCGGACGTGACGGATTTCGATGCGGTATTTCGGGCGATGGCGGGGGTGGATGCCGTCATTCACCTGGCGGGAAATCCCGATCCGAAACAGCCCTGGGAGGACGTTTACGGCAGTTCGATCGCCGGGACTTACACCGTTTTTGAAGCGGCGAGGCGGGCGGGAGTCGGCAAAATTATTTACGCCAGCAGCAACCACGTTTCCGGATGGCGGGAGGTGGCGGGGGAGGAACGGATCACCCCGGAGATGCCCGTCCGCCCCGATTCCCTGTACGGGGTGGGGAAAGTGTTCGGCGAGGCGTTGGGACGGTTTTACGCCGACAAATACGGGATGTCCGTGATTTGCCTGCGGATCGGTTCGTTTTTGGACCGTCCCGAGGGCAAGCGCACCCTCAAAACCTGGTGCAGCCCCCGGGATCTGGCGCAACTGGTGCAAAAATGCCTCGATCGCGATCGGTTGGGCTTCCAAATTTTTTACGGTGTCTCGGACAATCCCGGTCGAATTTGGGCGATCGAAAATGCCCGGACATCGGTTGACTATCGACCCCGGGATAATGCGGAATCGGAACGCCATCATATCAATTGAGTCAACGGTAACGCGATCGGCAATTTAATCTATTGTATGTCGCGTCAAAACGTGATAACAGTAACTCAAGGGGATCATATCGCCCGCCCAATCTCGGCGATCGCCGGGACTCTTTTGAGGAAATAAGGTTCAACGAGGTTCGTCCATTCGGGTATCTGAGATCGGATCGCCACCGGTTTTTTGACCCTCTGGTCTCTCAATTTCAATCCCCCATATTTACCCCATCCATTATTCGATGCTCAAAAAATTTTTTCACACCGTTTCGACCGGATTTAAAGACGAAAACTTTATGGAATTAATCCACTGGATCGAGAACTTCGTATCCAAAGTTTTATCCCTGGCATTGATCGCCGTAATCTTGGTGTCTCTGATCGATTTGGTGCGGGTTTTGTCGGTGGATTTGCTCCACTCGGAACCCGTCGGATTTTTCAATACGACCCTGATCGATATTTTTGGATTATTTCTCAATATTTTAATCGCATTGGAATTGTTAGAAAATGTCACCGCCTATTTAAAAAAGCACATCGTCCAAGTCGAGTTGGTCGTGGTGACGGCTTTAATTGCCGTGTCCAGAAAAATTATAATTTTCGACCCTAATAAATATGCAAAAATCGATCTGATCGCCCTGGCGGGTGCGAGCCTTGCCTTGGCGATCAGCTACTGGCTGATCAAGACCATGAACGAAGAACTGGCCCGCAAGCAGAAAAAAGAGGAACTGGCCCTCAGGCAGAAAAAAGCGGAGTTAGCCCGCAGGAAAAAACAACAGGAAGCCTCCCAATCCTCTGTCGCCCAAACGGAGCGATCGCGAGACTCGTCGATCGAATGAAAGCCACAGCCGGACGACGAGCGATCGCCCCGTCTCTCTCCGGAGATAGAAATTCGCACCCGCTCCCCCCGCCGATAGATAAGCCCGGTCGCCCGCCCTCCCTACAATGTCGTTGTTATCAAACAGTTATCAAATGACGTGGAGGAACCCCCCATGAGCGGCCTACCCGGAAAAGCTGCCTCCTTTTGGATCGCTTCGACCCCAGAAACCAATTATCCCGCCCTCACCCGAGATCTCTCCGTTGATGTCGCCATCGTCGGGGCGGGTCTGGTGGGCATCACCGCCGCCAAACTGCTCAAACAGGCCGGCAAAACCGTCGCCGTCTTGGAGTCCGATCGCATCTCCCGCGGCACATCCGGCCACACCACCGCCAAACTCACCTCCCAACACCATCTCATCTACGCCGACCTGATCGAAAAAATCGGCGCGGACGGCGCGGGCCTCTACGGAGAATCCAACCAAGCCGCGGTCGAACAGGTAGCCTCCTTCGTCGCCGCAGAAAATATCGACTGCGATTTTGAACGCAAAAACGCCCACGTCTACGCCACCACGGCCGGCGATCGCGAAAAAATCGAGGCGGAAGTGGAAGCGGCCCTCAAACTGGGGCTACCCGCCTCCTTCGTGACGGAAGCCAACCTCCCCTTCCCCATCACCGGCGCCGTCCGATTTGACAATCAGGCCCAATTCCACCCCCGCAAATACATCCTGCACCTGGCGAAAACCGTCCACGGGGATGGCAGCGTCATCTGCGAAAATACCCGGGTCATGACCGTCGAAGAAGAACAGCCCTGCCGCGTGATCACCAAAAACGGCCCCACCGTCACCGCGACCGATGTCATCGTCGCCACCAATCTGCCGATCCTCGACCAGGGCCTCTATTTCGCCAAATCCTACCCCAAACGGTCCTACCTGATCGGCGCCCGCATCGACGCGGACAAAGATCCCGGCGGGATGTTCATCGGGGCGGGCGAGATCACCAAATCCATCCGCACCACCCCCCACCCCGATGGCGGTCTGTTGCTGTTGGTCGGCGGCGGGGGACACAAGGTCGGGGAAGCCTCCGACACCGACGACCGCTACCGGCGCCTGGACGAATTCGTGCGAAGCCAGTTCGGCGTCCCCACCGAATACCGCTGGTCCACCCAGGACATGGTGTCCTTCGATCGCCTCCCCTACATCGGCCGGCTGACCCCCGCCAACAACCACATCTACGTGGCTACGGCTTTCAGCCTCTGGGGCATGAGCAAATCCACCCTCTCGGCGATGATCCTCTCCGACCTGATTTTGGGGGTCAAAAATCCCTGGGCCGACCTTTACGACTCCCTGCGCCCCACCCCCTTCGTCAGCCAAGAATCCGTCAAAGAGAATTTGGACGTGGGGATGCGCTGGTTCGGCGATCGTCTCAAAGGCCTGTTCAAATCCCCCGACGATCTCTCCCCCGGCAACGCCGAATTGATGACCGTCAACGGCAACAAGATCGCCGCCTACTGCGACGAAGCCGGACACCTGCACCAAGTCTCCGCCGTCTGCCCCCACCTCGCCTGCATCGTCGCCTGGAACCCCGCCGAGAAGAGTTGGGACTGCCCCTGCCACGGTTCCCGCTTCGACATTGACGGCCAACTGCTGCGGGGACCGGCGGTCAAAGATTTACACCGGGAAAATTAATAATTAACAATTAATAATTATTAATTCCCGATTCCCGACTCCCGACTCCCGACTCCCTAATTGCCAAAATCTCGGGGGCCCGTGTAACCGCTGAGGTCGGCCAACTCTTGCAGCGAGATGACGCCGGAATACATTTGGCCGTCGATTTCCCACGTCGGATAGGCCCGAACTCCTTTTGACCGACACAGGTCTGGCTGCGGATCTTGACCCGCCGCGTCGCATTCGACGTAGGGGATAGCCGCGGCGGCTTGGCGTCCGAACAATTCTTTTTGGGTTTTGCAGGCGGCGCACCAGAACGCCCCGTACATGACGGCATCCACGTCGGTCAGGTGTTCGGCGAGGGCGATATTGGAGGGGTTGGAGGTCGTGGAGATGTTGTAACTTCCCTGGCCTCCTTCTCCGAGGGAGGGGTTGTTAATGGGGGCGTAAACGGCCAGGGTGCCAATGATCGTCGCCATCGCCACGATGAGGCCGATAAAAACCAGTTGTCCGACGTCGTCCCAGTCGCGGCCGACGAGGGTTAGCACCAGCAAACTCAGCGCGGCGATCGCGGAGGCGATACAGTAGACGCACAGCGACTGAATTTCAAAAGCCATGATATACATCAGATAGCCGCTGAAGATCGCCATCGACGCCGACCCGACGAACATCAGCAGCCAGGTCCAGTGTTCCAGCTTCGTCCGCAACCCTTTCTGGGTTTCCGCATTGACGAACAGCGGCGCCACCGCCATGACGATCATGTAAACGTAAGCCAAAAAGCCGAACAGGGCCAGCGGCAGGCCGAACACTTCCGCATAGGGGCTCTCCAACACCTTGTCGCAGCCCTCCACGGGACAGGCGGCGGTTCCCCCGGCCAGTTTCGTCGCCGCCAGGTAGGCGGTGATCGCGGCGCCGAAGGCTCCGATCCCGGCGATGATGAAGCGGGATTTTTGCTGAATCCAGGGGGTCGAACGTTGGCGAATCATCGATGATTGTCTCCTGTCGGTCGGGATGTTAATAATACGCTTCGGTGAAGGGCGGTGATATCCGGGTTCACCAAAATATAGCAATTTTCCATGGGATTGAGATTCATCCGGCTCGGAGAGTGTGCGGAATGTGAAATGTTTCTCCCCGCCGAATTTCTACAGGGGTTCCCCGGCTTCTTTTTTCCATTTCCCACGTCCGATTTTCTCAAAACATCGGTTCGGTCTTATCGTCCGCGATCGCGGCGGCTGTACCAGCGATCCGAATTGCCCAGATCCAGATAGGGGTCGGGATCTTCGGCGACCCATCCCAGATCCGAATTGTAGCGAATTTCAAAGTGCAGGTGGGGGCGATCGCCGTCCGGTCTGCCACTCTGTCCGACGGCCCCCAAACGCTGGCCCGAAGCCAAACGCTGGCCGGCCCGGACGCTCATCTCCGAAAGGTGGGCGTAGCGAGTTTGTTTGCCCTGGGCGTGGTTGACCACCACCACGTTGCCGTAGCCCTCCCGGAATCCGGCGAAGGCCACCACCCCCTCGACCACGGACAAAACCGGCGTGCCCACCGCCGCGGCCAGGTCGATGCCCCCGTGGAAGACGACCTCCCCCGTGCCGGGGTGCAACTGCCACCCGTAGCGAAATGCCACCGTCGCCGGGATCGGCAGCGGGGAACCGGACCTGACGGCGGGGGCGGGTGGCGCGGTGCCCCCGGGAGTCCAGTTCACCCCCGGGACGAACACCACGGCGGGGTTGCGATCGCAGCCGTTCACCTCAAAAATGACGTCGGCCCGCGCCCCGTGAGTGCGGGCGATCTCCTGCCAGGTCTGCCCGGGCCGCACCTCGACGCGAATTCCGTTGTAGGGGGGGACGACAATTTCTTCTCCGGCTGGGGCTTCACCGCCCCGCAGGCTGGGGTTCATGCCCATCAGCGTCGCCGGGATCAGGTCGTATTGTCGGGCGATACTTTCGAGGGTTTCCCCCGGGGCGATGCGATGGCGGCGGAGGCGGGAGAGTACCGGGACGGGGCAGACTGCCTCGGCTTCCCGGAAAAAGAGATCTGCCGTCGCCGGGGGGGCAATCGCCAAACCGGACAGACTCGATATCGCAGTCCATATCCAAACCGGCCAGTAGCGTGAGAGCGAAAGCAGTCGGAAGATCATAATTGATAATTGATCATTGATAATTGATAATTGATAATTGTCAATTTTTCCCGACACCCCGACTCCGGGCGGATCTCATGGGATTGAAAATTGCCGGACCGGCAGAATTGACGGGGAGCGTGTCAAATCAGTGGGCGCGGGGGAATCGGGACTCCCGGAGAATCGCCCCCACATCATATCAAATTCTTCCGGTCGGATGCCGTCGCCCCGCCGGGATCGCTTTCGGCTACGGGCTTTCAGCTTTCAGCCGACCGCCCGCGACGGCGAAAATTCCAGCCTTCTGCCTCCCCCGAACCGATGGAAATTTGACGAGAGGTTGAAGATTTTGGGATTAGAGGGGATATTAGTAAATAGAGAATGGCTTGATATCAAGCTCATTGCGTCCTCGCGACTCCGGACGCGACTCCCAATTTCTGCGAGAGAGTCGAGTTTCGAGAATCGGCGCGGGGAATCGGTGTGAAGCCCTCGGCTCAATTCAATCTCCATCGGAACAGCGATCGCCGTTCGGTTTGGGATCGTGGCTTTCTCCACAACGATTTCCCCCGGCGGTCAATTCCCGACGACTCCGGTGGATGTTTTAGTAGAGACGACCGATCGGGTCGGAACGTAGAGATGGACTTATCTTTCAAACAGTTGACTGTATATTTGGCTTTACTTTCCATCGGGGGCGGTACGGGGTGGCTCGGCTCTCGTCATTTGCACGGCAATTATCCGGCATCCAATTCTCCGGCCGTTCCGGTTGTCCGGCCCGTTGCGCCCCAGACGCAACTTCCGATGCCGGAAAGTCGGGTCGTCGATCGCAGCAGCCCCAATTTCATTGCCGAAGCGGTGGAGCGGGTGGGGCCGTCGGTGATCCGCATCGACGCGGCCCGCAGAGTGGCCAAAAACGTGCCGGATGCCTTCAACAATCCCCTGTTCAAGCGGTTTTTCGGCGATCGCGTTCCCCCCGAACACGAACGGCTGCAGCGGGGGACCGGTTCGGGGTTCATCATCAGCTCCGACGGCCGTCTGATTACGAATGCCCACGTCGTGGATGGGGCGGACGTGGTGCGGGTGACGCTCAAGGACGGCCAGGTGTTCGAGGGCCGGGTCAAGGGGGTGGACGATCTCACCGACATCGCGGTCGTCCAAATTGAGGCGCGGGACCTGCCCACGGCGCCCATCGGCACCTCCGACCGCATCGTTGCCGGCCAGTGGGCGATCGCCATCGGCAACCCCCTCGGCTTGGATAATACCGTCACCGTCGGCATCATCAGCGCCACGGGGCGATCGAGTTCCCAGGTCGGCATCCCCGATAAGCGGGTGCGCTTCATCCAGACGGACGCGGCCATCAATCCGGGCAACTCCGGCGGACCCCTGTTGAACGATCGCGGCCAGGTGATCGGTGTCAACACCGCCATCCGGGCGAATGCCCAGGGGTTGGGATTTGCCATTCCCATCGAAACGGCCCTGCGGATCGCTGACCAGCTATTTGAAAAAGGAAAAGCGGATCACCCTTACCTCGGCGTCAAAATGGTGGAACTCAACGCCACCCTCAAAGAGGAGATGAGCCAGCAACTCGATCTGAAGTTGACGGAAAATCGGGGGGTGCTGGTGGTGCGGGTCGTGGAAGACTCCCCCGCCGCGATCGCGGGTATCGTCAAGGGCGATATCATCCAGAAGGTCGGGGGCATCGCCGTCAACACCCCGACTCAAGTTCAAGAACAGATGGAACTGATCGCGGTCGGTGAAGAGTTGGACGTGGAGATCAACCGCCTCGGCAAAGTTCAAACCCTGAAAGTGAAGGCGGCGACCTTTCCGGCATCAGCCCTATCGGCGATCGACTGACGGCGGCTTAGAAGTCGGAGGAACCGGAGTGGGAGCGGGGGGATGCGGTTCCCGAAATGTTTTCTTCCAGGTGCATCCGCTGTTCCATCTGCCGCAGGAAGTAACCCGTCATCATCGCCGAAGCCAGCAACCCCGCCAGATTTTCCCGGTTTGTGGTGATTTGCACGTCAAAGTCATCCGAAGGCAAGACCCCCACCAACCCCTGGACATTTCTCGAAATAATTTCTTTGATCTCCGGACTCGCAGATTGAGCGACGTGAGCCAAGACATCTGGGTGCTGGTGTTGTAGGTAGCTCAAAAGCGGGTTCTCGGAGGTTTCCTGGTCATTGGACGGAATGAAGTCGGAATTAAAAACCATGAGGTGACTCTGAGTGTCTGGTCTGATGTATTTCCAGTTTAATCGATCGCGCCCGATGGTGAGGGATCGTCTGCCGAATTGGGCCGCAATTGTAGCGAAAGTTGCTGGGGGAGTTGATCGACTTGAAAATATTGGTGGAATTTTTTGCTCACCTGTAGCCAATAGGACCGTCCCTCGGGAGACCGTCGCTTGGTGACGAATCCCAAATGCACCAGTTCCTGGACGTGCTGGTAGGCCCCGGACCCGCGCAACTCCACCAAATCCGTTTGGGTGATGCCTCCATTTAAGGCGATCGCGGCCAGGGTTCGCAGCGCCCCCACCCCCAATTCCGGCGGGACCAAAGTGTGGATCAGGCCGGCGTAGGCCTCCCGCAGTTGCAGGCTGTAGCCCTGGCGGGTTTCGGTGATTTCCAGGGCGCTGTCCCGGTGAGCGTAGTCGGACATGAGTTGGATCAGGGCGTCCTCCGCCGCGGCGCGATCGCACTCCGCCAACTGCACGATCTCCGAAAGGGACAGGGCTTGACCTTTCAGATACAGGATGGCTTCAATTTTGGCGGGCAGGCTGACGGACATGGCGCGATCGGCTAGGGGGCGGGCATGGTAGATTCTAGCGCAATTCCTTTCGCGATCGGGTGTAGGGTGTCGGGTGTGGGGAATAGGGAGTCGGGAGTCGGGAGTCGGGAATCGGAAATTTTAGATTGTAGGGGCCCCTGGCTTGCGCCCTAATTTTAGATTGTAGGGGCTCTGCCTCCGTGCCTGTCCACCCCCAATTCAACCTCCGCTTACCTCCGCTTACCTCCGCTTACCTCCGCTTACCTCCGCTTACCTCCGCTTACCTCCGCTTACCGAAGCTTGACCGTTGCCCCCCACTCCCCCCAGGTGGCGCGATATGTCAGAATAATACGGTTGGATCGGGCGGGGTATCGGTGAAATTTGCTCAATTACCAGACCGACCCGAAGTATCTTAACCCCCTCAGAGCTTGCTGTTGGGAAACCGCCTTTAACAAAATAAAACTTGACCAATCAAGATGATTGAACGTTATACTTTGCCCGAAATGGGCGACCTCTGGACGGACACTTACAAATTGAAAACCTGGCTGCGGGTGGAAATTGCAGCCTGCGAAGCCCAGGCGGAACTGGGCTACATTCCGATGGAAGCCGTGGAAGAAATCAAAGCCAAGGCCAATTTTGACCCCGATCGCGTCCTGGAAATTGAAGCCGAAGTGCGCCACGATGTCATCGCCTTCCTGACCAACGTGAATGAATATGTGGGAGACGCGGGACGCTACATCCACCTCGGACTCACCAGTTCGGACGTTTTGGATACCGCCCTGGCCCTGCAACTGGTCGCCAGCACCGATTTACTCCTCGAACAGGTGGAAAGTCTGGCCCAGGCGATCCGCTACCAGGCGCAGCAGCACCGAAACACCGTCATGATCGGACGATCGCACGGCATCCACGCCGAACCGATCACCTTCGGTTTCAAACTCGCCGGGTGGCTGGCGGAAGTCTGCCGCAACCGGGAACGCCTCGTCCACCTCCGCCAACAGATCGCCGTGGGTAAAATTTCCGGCGCCGTCGGCACCTACGCCAACGTCGATCCGAGGGTGGAAGCGATCGCCTGCCAGAAGTTGGAATTGCAACCCGACACCGCATCTACCCAGGTCATTTCCCGCGATCGCCACGCGGAATATGTCCAAACCCTGGCGCTGTTGGCCGCCTCCATCGAACGGTTCGCCGTCGAGATCCGCAACTTGCAGCGGACGGACGTGTTGGAAGTCGAAGAATATTTCGCCCGGGGCCAAAAGGGATCGTCGGCCATGCCCCACAAGCGCAACCCGATCCGCAGCGAACGCCTGACGGGACTGGCGAGGGTCGTCCGGGGGCACGCGATCGCGGCGTTGGAAAATGTCGCCCTCTGGCACGAACGGGACATCTCCCACAGTTCCGTTGAACGGATGATTTTACCGGACGCCTCCATCGTCACCCATTTCATGTTGGTGGAAATCACCAATTTGGTGAAAAATCTCCTGGTTTATCCCGAAAACATGAAGCGGAACATGAACCTCTATGGTGGCGTCGTTTTCAGCCAGCGGGTCTTACTCACCTTGGTTGAAAAAGGCATGAATCGCGAAGAGGCTTACCGCGTCGTCCAATCCTGCGCCCACCAGGCTTGGAATACAACCGACGGAGATTTTCACGGGTTAATCACCCAAGATCAGACCGTCAAAAATTATCTGTCACCGGAAGAAATCGAAGCCTGTTTCGACCCGCAACATCATCTCAAACACTTGGATGAAATTTATCAGCGGTTGAATATCTGAGAATTGGGGTGTCGGGTGTCGGTCTGGAAACCGGGTTTCTATCTCCAGCGTGGGTTTGAATTCGAGGCACCATCAGAAACCCGGTTTCTCCGCAACCTCCCCCGATTTTTGCCTCTTCTCCGCCATCTTAACTTGAGAATTGGTATTCTAAAATGTTCCCCAGAATTGGCATTTTCATCGGTTCGGTTTTTCTGGCTTTTTTCTCGTCGATTTTCCTCCCTCATTCGACTCCAGAATTGGATAGCATTTCCCAATCGATCGCGGCGGCGGAAGTGGCGCAGAAACCCCCCGGTCTCGTCGAAAGTTATAACCGCGTTTCAAATGCGGATCGATTGGTCGATATCGAGTCGGTCAATCCCAATATTCGCCTCGACATCCGCTATGCAACATCCAATAATTTTTTGGGGCGATCGCTCTACTCCGTCCCCCGATGTCTGCTGAGGGCCGATGTCGCTGATCGCCTTTCCAGAGTTCAGGACGACCTGGAAAATATGGGGTTGGGATTGATGGTTTACGACTGCTACCGGCCCTGGTCCGTGACCCGTCAAATGTGGGAAATCTTGCCCGATTCCCGCTATGTTGCTAATCCCTCCCGGGGCTCGCGGCACAACCGCGGCGCGGCGGTGGATCTGACGTTGGTGGATCTGAGAACGGGGGAACCGTTGGAAATGCCGACGGATTTTGACGACTTTACCGAACAAGCCGCCCGGGATTATTGGGGCAACGAACCACAAGTCCGCCGCAACAGCGACCTGCTGGAATATAAGATGAAAAAACAGGGGTTTGTTTCTTTAATTACGGAGTGGTGGCATTTCGATGCCGAAGATTGGCAGCGGTACGATTTGCTCGATATCGGATTGGATGAAATTCCTTAGTTTTGGATTTTTTTAAAATAAAAATTTTGGAATTTATAGCGCTGCGCGCGGTCCTCGAGAATCGGTATTAGGGAATCGGTACAACTCAAAGTCCCTTTGAATCGAAGTTTTGAAGTTTTCGAGGTTCCCCCAATGTGTTAACAGGCCGGGAATGATCAATCTCTCTACGACCGACTCCCTTTTATCGGTTTTGTAACTATACGAGCGCGCACTGCTATAAATTTAATTTTTCGCCCTCTTTCAAAGGGAAAGTTGCTGGGGTAAATCCTACTCTAATATTACCAGAAAATCGTATTCAAAGCCTCTGAAATTGGAGTCGAGTTGGAAGGTGTAGGTTCCGGAGGTGGGGAGTTGTCCGCTCCATTTTTGCTGTCCTCCAACCGTTGCCCGGTCTTCGCCGAGAAGTTGTCCGTCGGGGGTGATAATGCGGGGGAAAACGGAGGTTTCGCTTTCGACGGTGAGGGTCTGTCCGGCTTCGGCTGACCGAGTGTAGCTGTGGCTGCCGCCGCCAATAATTTCACCGGTGACCCGGGCGGAATTTCCGCCGGGAAAAAATTGGATCGATTGGACGACGTTGGGGCAACTGCTGCGGGTACGGTTTTTGGCGACCCACCCCGGAACCGGATCGCTGATTTGCAGCCAGCCATTTTGCTCGTCCACGACGGAGACGAAGGTTCCGTTGGGGAGTTGGCCGACGATGTTGCCGTCCTGAACTTGGGGGGCCGATCGCACGTTGAGGGGGGGATCGGGATCTTCGACCACGGCCATGCTGATCTCACATCCACTGGTGGGGGGTTTGACGACCATCGGCCCGACGTCGGGAGTGGCGGAGACGTCGGCCGGGGCGGCGGGAACCGGGGATTCGGTGGCGGGGGGGTTGTCGGGTTCCCCGGGCGATCGCAGTTGGACGGCGATGGCGGCAACGACAACCGCCGTCACCAGTCCGGCGACACCGGCGACGATCAATTGTTGGGGTCGAAAGGACATGAAACCGGCCTCAGTTGGTTCCCAACAATAGTATGGCAGTTGTCGGGTGTGGGTCTTAAAGCGATCGGCTTTCAGGTCTGGGCCGCCAGCAGCTCTTCCCACCACCGGAGTTGTGAAAATTGGGTGATGTCCCGACTATTCCGGCGGTCGATATAACGCCAAAAAAAGGCAATTGAAAGCTCTTTTGGTATTTTTGAGATCGTCGGTGCGATTCGTTCGGGAGTGAAATAGGACTGAAATGCCCGAAATAGCCTCCCGGTAAGGCTTTCACCCCCTCGGGTGAATATAAGGGGCGCACCCCTGACCAGCCTTATAACTGTC
>NZ_JAJENU010000263.1:0-295 GCF_035615495.1 Lyngbya sp. CCY1209
CGCTAAGAGCCTTGCGTAGTATGACTTCAAAAGGAGTCTCTGCAACCTTCTGGCTTTTGCATCCTGTCCCGATTGAGTCGCTTGATAGATACGCTTTTGCAACTTGAAGACCATCCGCTGGACTTTCGCCCAATTGATTATCCTCCATGCATTCTTAGTGACCGTTGGTTTCGGCTTGCCGAAACCTTTGGTTTGACTAGACGCCATTATTGCTACTTAAGTCTCCATCTTACGTCTGAACCGTAACCCGTCTGCATATCCCAGACATTACATCTGGGCGTTGGCTTCTGGTTAC
>NZ_JAJENU010000264.1:0-205 GCF_035615495.1 Lyngbya sp. CCY1209
GTGCCTGCCTATCTCATCTACAAATTAGATGGGATTGAGACTGTGGGGGCAGTGCCTCTGTGCCTGCCCATCTCATCTACAAATTAGATGGGATTCAATCTGTGGGGGCAGTGCCTCTGTGCCTGCCCATCTCATCTACAAATTAGATGGGATTGAGACTGTGGGGGCAGTGCCTCTGTGCCTGCCTATCTCATCTACAAATTAG
>NZ_JAJENU010000265.1:0-494 GCF_035615495.1 Lyngbya sp. CCY1209
GAGTTTTTTCGCCCTGGGGTGAGGGATGCCGGTTGGAGGGATTTCAAGATCTCCCTCACCGCGATCGCGATCGCCCTTTTCTGCCTCGGATTCTGGCTGGGGACCGGCGATCTGAAAATCCCCCCCCTCTCCCTCACCGTAGACTTTGCCCACCCCGACAGAGGCGACGGGCGCCGGTGAACGGACGCGCCCGCCCCGTCGGATATTGACCCACAACAGCCATGAGTAACAACAACAGCAACAGCGACTACACCCGCAATCTGATCGCGTCCATCCTGGTCCTGATCTTGACCGTGATGGCCGTCAGCAACGACTTAGAGCGCGAACACGCCCAACGGGAAGTTTCCCGTCTGCGGGGATTCATTGAAGCCCTCGCCGCCATGCGCTACCGCTAAACTTAACCGCCGTGGGAGGGCGACCGCCCGTTATCACCACGGCCATTCACCCATTACTCAGGAGTATTTACCCATGATTGGATTTGTCAGAGGCGACGA
>NZ_JAJENU010000266.1:0-494 GCF_035615495.1 Lyngbya sp. CCY1209
GAGTTTTTTCGCCCTGGGGTGAGGGATGCCGGTTGGAGGGATTTCAAGATCTCCCTCACCGCGATCGCGATCGCCCTCTTCTGCCTCGGATTCTGGCTGGGAACCGGCGATCTGAGAATCCCCCCCCTCTCCCTCACCGTAGACTTTGCCCACCCCGACAGAGGCGACGGACGCCGGTGAACGGACGCGCCCGCCCCGTCGGATATCAACCCGCAACAGCCATGAGTAAGCACGACAACAACAGCAGATACACCCGCAACCTGACCGCATCCATCCTGGTCCTGATCCTGACCGTGATGGCCGTCAGCAACGATTTAGAGCGCGAATACGCCCAACGGGAAGTGTCGCGCCTGCGGGGGTTTATTGAAGCCCTCGCCGCCATGCGATACCGCTAAATTCAACCGCCGTGGGAGGGCAACCGCCCGTTATCACCACGGCCATTCACCCATTACTCAGGAGTATTTACCCATGATTGGATTTGTCAGAGGCGACGA
>NZ_JAJENU010000267.1:0-9356 GCF_035615495.1 Lyngbya sp. CCY1209
TCAAACCCTTATAGAAAAGCCGTTTCAGTTTCCGACTCCCTAATACCGACGGCCTCGGACCGCGCGCAGCGCTATAATTCCCAAGCTAACAGCCCAAATCATCTAAAGATGATTGAGGAGTTGGCCTCACAGGCCTCACAGGCCTCACAGGCCTCCATGCCTGCGATCCACCGCCGTTCAATTTTTTGCTACAATTCCCAGCGACGATCGCAATGTTGAGAGATCCGGGCTGACAAAATTCGATTTCACTTGCATAGATCGGTTCAGATCGACGGCTAACCCTTATGGACACACCCTTTGAGATCACCATGCTGATGGTGATTACGGTCATCAGCGGTATCGGTGCTCAAGTTGTAGCGGACTACTTCAAAGTTCCGGCCATCGTCTTCTTGCTGCTGTTCGGGATTCTGGTCGGCAATGACGGCCTAGGATTGGTTCACCCCAACCTGCTCGGCGACGGCTTGGAAGTCATCGTCTCCCTCTCCGTCGCCCTGATCCTGTTTGAAGGCGGCCTGAGCTTGGAATTGCGGGCGATCGGAGAAGTTTCCGGCAGCATCCGCAATTTGGTGACGGCCGGGACTTTGATCACCTTGCTCGGCGGCGGGATGGCCGCCCACTGGCTGGGAGAATTTCCCTGGCCGATCGCCTTCCTGTACGCCTCCCTGGTGGTCGTCACCGGCCCGACGGTGGTCGGCCCCCTGCTCAAACAAGTGTCCGTCGATCGCCCCGTCGCGGCCCTCCTGGAGGGGGAAGGCGTCCTCATCGACCCCATCGGTGCCATTTTGGCCGTCCTGGTCCTCAACGTCGTCCTCAGCGGCGGCGCCAATCCGGTGGAACTCTTCCAAGAACTGGTTGCCCGCCTGGGCATCGGTGCCACCGTCGGCGTCGTCGGCGGTGCCCTGCTGGGTTGGAGCCTCAAACAAGCCCAGTTCATGTCCGAAGACCTCAAAAATTTGGTTGTCCTCGCCGCCCTCTGGGGACTCTACGATGTCGCCGAACTCGTCAGCAGCGAATCCGGGCTGATGACGGCGGTGGTGGCCGGCATCATGGTGCGCTTCGTCGGAGTGCCGGAAATTCGCCAACTGAGGCGCTTCAAGGGACAGCTCACGATGCTGTGCGTGTCGGTGTTATTTATCCTGCTGGCCGCGGATCTGTCCTTGCAAAGTATCGTCGCCCTCGGCTGGGGTAGCGTCTTGACGGTACTCGCCCTCATGTTCGTCGTCCGCCCCCTCAACGTCTGGCTGTGCACCCTCAACAGCAAGCTCAACTGGCGGCAAAAATCCTTCATCTCGTGGATCGGGCCGCGGGGGATCGTATCCGCTTCCGTATCCTCCCTGTTCGCAATTTTGTTGACCCAAAGGGGGATCAACGGGGGAGATTCCATCAAGGCTCTGGTGTTCCTCACCATCATCATGACCGTGGTGACGCAGGGACTCACCGCCCGCTGGGTGGCCCGAGTGTTGGGCGTCACCTCCAGCACCGCCACGGGCGCCGTCATCGTCGGGTCCAACCCCATCAGCCGCCTGATCGGCCGGATGTTCCAGGAGCAAGATGAGTCCGTCGTGATCATCGATACAGACCCGGAGGCCTGCGAACGGGCTAAACACGAGGGCCTGCGGGTTTACCAAAGCAGTGCCCTGGATACGAGCGTTTTGGAGGAGGCTGGACTCGAATCGATGGGGACGTTCCTGGCGATGACGAGCAACGGCGAGGTGAATCTGGTTTTGGCCCAGCGGGCGGCGGAGGAATTTCAGCCCCCCCGGGTGCTGGCGATCTTCCCCCAGGAACCCCAAAAGAAAAATTCCAACCACAACGCCAAGGAGAAGGTGAAACAGGCGTTTATTCCGGAGTTCCCCCTCAAGCAGTGGAACAAGTATGTCGAAGAACGGGAAGTCAAGTTGGGGGAAACGTTGCTCAGACAACCCGGATTGGAGTTTCAACGATCGCACCTACAGGCGATGATCCGCTCGGGTGAGTTCGTCCCCCTGTTGCTCAAGCGCCAAGATCAATTGCAGGTGATCCCGGTGGAAGAAACCTGGCAGGCGGGCGATCGCATCATCTATTTGCTCCACGACCCCAAGCCCAAACTGCTCAAACGCCTCTCCGGCTCCCAACAGACCGACCTGACCTTGGAAAAACATCCCGTGGTTGAGGAGGTCCCGATCCCGTCCCCCCAAAACCTGCAGGATCTCGAACCGATCGCCGTCGAAGACAACAACGCCTGAAGCGGCCGCGGCGAGCCGGGGGAAATGAATGGCAGCGGGTCAATTATCAATTGTCGATTGTCCATAATCAATTTTCCGGAAAGAGGCCTCACCCGACCGGAGGGAACCAGTTGGCAAACTGTCCACTCTACAGACCTATGCGAGCTGACGGAATACCGATCACGATCGCCGGTTCGCGATCGCCTAAAACCCCGATCTCACAAAGGTTTTGAACCCTCGCTGCCCCCGACACCCGGTCTGTTCGGTGGGGTTGACCCCACCCGCGATCGCAGTTACTTCAGAGAGTGGTACACCTCAATCCCTGTTTGGATTTCGTCCCTCCTACTATTCAAACTGTAGAGAGTTGAATCAGGACGGGGATGGATTGAAAGCACTTTCCCACCCAGCTCGACCTCTGCAATGGTTCAATCACCGAGGTCTACACGATGTTTGTCAACACCAATGCCGCCGACACCCCCGACACCCCCGGAATCTCCACCCTCGAAGTCGAAACCTTGGCGGAAAAACTCCTGCAAGAACTCCAAAACCTGCTCGGCACCCAACCCGCCAGCAGCCGCTCCGTGATGATGCGGATCGCTCTGGAAGTGGAGCGGATCTGCAACAAGAGCAAGCGCATTCAGGAGTCCGGCGAGATCGGAACCTGGCAACTGAACCTCGGCCGCCACCGCCTGCAAAAGTGCCTGCAATACTACCGCCTCGGTTCCCGCCAGGGCCGGGTGGAACTGCACTCGAATCTGGCCGCGATGGTTTACCGCCACGTCGCCTCTTTCCACTCCAACCTGCACTTCCAAGCCCGGTACAATTTGATCGAAGATTTCCTGCAAGGGTTCTACATCGAGTCCCTGCGCGCCTTCCGGCGGGAACACCCGGTCGGGGAAGACTACACCCCCCGCACCCAACTGGAACTCTCGGAGTACATGGCCTTTACTGAACAGTACGCCAAGCGCCAGATCGGCCTGCCGGGCCGCAACCGCCAGCGCCTGATCGTCCTCCGCGCCCAGGGGTTCGCCAAGGGTCAACCCCCGGAAATGTCCCTGGATATCGAGTTGGCGGTGGAAGGGGGCAAGACGGAGGAGGCTGAAGCCCAGAGCCGTTCCCACGCCATGCAGCAAATTCGCGAACAGATGGTTTCGGAAATGGTCGATCCCGCCGATGCGGTGCTGCGCGATCGCGTCATCGCCGAGCTGGTGCAGTACCTGGAATCTCAGGGTCAGTCCGAATGCGTGGATTACCTGATCTTGAAATTGCAGGATTTGCAGGCCAGCGACATCGACAAGGCCCTCAATCTGACGCCTCGCCAGCGGGACTACTTGCAGCAGCGCTTCAAGTACCACGTCGAAAAGTTCGCCCGCTCCCACAACTGGAAACTGGTCCACGAGTGGCTGGGCGCGGATTTGGATCAAAAGCTGGGCATGACCGCCGAGCAGTGGGAGGCGTTTCACAAAGAGCTGTCTCCGGCTCAACAAACCCTGCTGCAACTGAAGCGGGAGGGACGGGGCGACAAGGCGATCGCGGCGACTCTCAAATGCACCCCCAAACAGGTGCACAAGCGCTGGGCGAAACTCCTGGATCTGGCGGCGGGCTATCGGAATGATGACGGGGCGTCCGCTTGAAGGGGGGGCGATGGGGATCGGTCTTTTCCAAACTCCTCCCGGTCACCCCATCCCTTTCCCCTCGCGGGACGGTTATTGATAAGAATTTTAAATCTAAAATTCCCATCGAATTGGCCTGAATCGCCACGATGGCCTGACAAATTAGATACAGTAGATCGAAGTAACGGTTTATTAAGAAATCGACGGCTATGTCAGTCAATCTTGCGCCGGCTTCTGCTGGGTTCCCCCGCTTCTCTTCGGAGCGGGGATTCGCCCGAGACCCATCCGCACGGGCCGGGGCTTCCAGCCAGCCAACACTCACTCAAGTTTTTACAGCGATTGATGCCGATAGCTGTCCGACATCCTACAATTTTCACATTCATACCACGAAATCGGACGGACAGCTCGATCCGATCGCTGTGATACAGCAGGCGATCGCGATCGGACTCCGGGGACTCGCCATCACAGACCACCACACCACCGAGGGGTATCGGGCGGCTCAAGATTGGTTGGACCGCTGGAAAATCGACCACCCGGAACGTCGCGCCGACACCCCCACCCTGTGGACCGGCATCGAAATTAATGCCGGACTGCTCAAAACGGATGTCCACATTTTGGGATACGGGTTCGACACCAACTCGCCCTGCCTCCGCCCCTACCTGCGACGTCAAGTCGCCCGGGGTCGGGAATACGATGCCAAAGCGGTCATTTCCGCTATCCAAGCCGCGGGGGGAATAGCGGTTCTCGCCCACCCGGCTCGATATCGCCGCCCCGCCGCCGAACTCATTCCCGAAGCCGACCGTTTGGGTATCGACGGGGTGGAAGTTTACTACAGCTACCGCCATACCAAACCCTGGCGCCCGACTCCCAACGTCACCGAACAAATTCAAGCGTTGGCGAAAACTCACGATCTACTGCAAACCTGCGGCACCGATACCCACGGCACCGATATCTCGTTGAGGCTTTAGGGATCGATGTTTGGGCGGCCAGTCCCGCTCCGGAACTGACCGTCATTTTCCATGAAACTGAGTTGGGAATTTCAAATCAAACCGCCCCTCCCATACTCATTACCATCAGAAAAGCCAACAGTAAGACCAGAAGTAGAAAGGTCTGGAATAGGGTTTGGGTCGCTTTTGAAGGTAGGTTGGAAGTTTTCATACGGCCTCCGTCTCATGTCATGTTCAGTTGACATCCACCTAAAACCTAACAAGAGAATTCGAGGGCACCCCGGATTTCGCACAAATCTTAAACTAATGCAATCCTTCTTTACCAAACGAAAGAGAGCGGGGAGCCATTTCTTAACACTATTGTGTCAGTCCGTGTTCGAGGGCGTAGCGGACTAACTCCGTGCGGCTGTTGGTTCCGGTTTTGGTAAACAGGCGGCTGACGTATTTTTCCACGTTGCGGACGCTCGTTTCCAACCGGCGGGCGATTTCTTTATTCATCAGCCCTTGGGCGACCAAATCCAACACGCTTTGCTCCCTCGGCGTCAGGTCAATTTTGATGGGAGAGGGGCTGGGACTGATCCCGCTTTTGCCCTTCAACATATTTTCGATGCGGGCAATTTGTCCGGCCAGGGCGGTGATGTCCGGAGCCCCGTCTTCCCCTTCCGTGCGGACCCTGGCGCGGCGTTCCAGCAGGTTTTTGACGATCGCCACCAGTTCTTCGGGGTCGAAGGGTTTCGACAGGTAGGCGTCGCAGCCCGCCTGATAACCCTGGATGCGATCGGTCGTCATTCCTTTGGCGGTCAAAAAGACCACGGGGAGGGCTTTGAACTTCGGATCTTCCCGCATTTGTTGCAAAAACTGATACCCGTCCACTTCCGGCATCATGATATCCGTGATCACCAGATCGGGCAAATTTTGCTGCAACAATTCCCACCCTTCCCGGGCGTTACTCGCCACATCGACGAGAAAATCGCTGTCTTCCAAATAGGCTTGAACCGCTTCCCTCAATCCCGGTTCGTCGTCCACCAATAACAAACGGGCGGGAAGGGACGGTACGTTGTCTCCCGATCGCTCATTTCCTTGGGCTTGACTCGACATCGGCACTCTACCTTTTTTCCCTAAAAATTCAGACTTCTAATCTAGAATGTAACGAATTTTGCCCCTTTCAAACCTCTGTCAAAGGATCGGTTTTCCCGGCCTGAACCGAACTTGAAATTTTCGGTTTGATCTCCGAAAGACCGACCCTCCGACGGCAGGTTTTCCCGATCCTACACCCGATCGCGATCGGTCAAAATTTCGTAGCCGTTCTCCGTCACCAACACGGTATGCTCAAATTGAGCCGACAGGGAATTATCCACCGTCACCGCCGTCCAGCGATCAGAGAGGATGCGGGTGAACCGCGACCCCGCATTCAAAATCGGTTCGATCGCCAGCGTCATCCCCGCCTTCAACTTCACGTTGGGCAAATCGTAGGTGCGGACATTAAAAACCGAGGGTTCCTCGTGCAAATTCCGCCCGACACCGTGGCCGGTGAACTCCTCCACGATCCGAAAATTATTGGCTTCCGCGTGATCTTGAATCGCCCCGGCAATATCCAGCAAATCGGCCCCCGCTTTCACCCGTTCGATCCCCTTGTAGAGGGACTCCTGGGCCACCCGGATCAGTTTCGCGGCTTCCGGAGACACCTCGACGACGGGCACGGTAATGCAGGAATCCCCGTGAAACCCCTGATAGTAAGCGCCCGTGTCCACTTTCAGCACGTCCCCGGTGCGGATCACCTTATTTTTGCGGGGGATGCCGTGGACGACCTCGTTGTTGAGGCACACGCAGATGGTGGCCGGGAAGCCGTGGTAGCCCTTGAAACTGGGAACCGCCCCCATTTCCCGGATGCGGCGTTCCGCGTAGGCGTCGAGGTCGGCGGTGGTCATCCCCGGTTTCACCAGTTCCGAGATCTCCTTGAGAACCGTGGCGACAATTCGGCTGGCCTGCCGCATGATTTCGATCTCGTCGGGAGATTTGACGTGAATCCCGCGACCCCGCTTTTTGATCGTGGGGGGGGTCGGTTTGGGTCGGGTGGATTTGGAAATCAGTTCGCCGAAAAGTTTTTTCATTATTTCGATATTTGATCAACTAAAAATGGATATTCCGGAATGTTGCAACCTTTTTTAAATTGTAGCAATTGTTCGATACCCCCGATCTATGTCACCGTCAAATCCGGCCGTTCGGGTACGGTTTTCAAGCTGAAACTCCAGCCATGTTGCTCGAACCCCAGCGACCGATAAAAGCCGTGGGCGCGATCGCGTTTCAAGTTCGATGATAAGGTCACTTTGTAACACCCCGCCGCCGCGGCCAGGGCGATCGCTTCCTTTATCATCTCCCGGCCGAACCCCCGCCCCCGACTATAAGGCATCACGGTGACGGCATCCAATACCGCAAATTTGTGAAACCCCCGGTGCATGAAGGTCGGAACCGTCAGCAGCGAAAAGGTCCCCACCACTTCCCCCTCCGACTCGGCGATATAAATCCGATAGTCGGGAATTGCCCGAATTTGCTCGAACAGGGTTTCGACCGTTTCGGGGGGGAGTTCCGATTCCCCGTCCATCTCGGCATACAAATTATTTAACGTCGATAAATCGGCCACAGTTGCGATCCGGATGTCGAGTTGCATCGCCTTAAAACTCCTTGATCCAAGTTTCGATCCCTTGCAGGATCATGTCGATGGAAAACGTCCCCAAAATCATCGCCGTCGTCCGTCCGGCAATGTCGATGTAGCGCTCGATCAGGGCTTCGTCGCGCTGTTTGACATAATCGTGGAGCCATTTAAAAAACAGAATTGAAAGGGCCGTCATCGATAAAGTGAAGGCGATCGTGACAGCCGACAGCGGGGGCGACAGCCGACTCCCCGCCAGGACGCTGGCGCTGATGGTGCCTGGCCCGATCATGTAGGGCATGGCGATGGTGATGGCGATATCTTTGGGCTGTCCGCGCAACTGTCCGAGCGCCTGACTTCCCCCGAAGAAAAAGCGGATGGCGAGGATCAAAAAGATGATGCCGCCAAAAACCATGAATGATTCAAATTCTACCTGCAAAACTTGGGTGAAAATTGATTCCCCGAACCAGGCAAATAAAATGAATACAAATCCGCTGATTGTCGTCCCCCGAATCAGGTAGTTGGCAAAAATTTTAAAATCCAATTCTTGAATCAAATCGATCAGGTAAATGCTCATCAAAAAGGGATTCAAAAGCACGAATAAGAAGGTCGAGGATTGCAGCAAACTGTCGATCATATCAATTCGGCTCCGGTTCTGAAGCCTAGATGCATTTGAATAATGGATTCTCGGTTGTTTCGATTCCGGTTGTACACTTTAACATCGAGGGCGGCGGACGATCGCGCCCCGGTTATTGTAGCCCATCATACAACTCAGACCTCGATTGTACCCCGAATTTATCGCTCCGACCGGAGGAAAAAAATCGACGGGAGTCGCACCCGGGGCTAATCCCCGATCGATTAAAAAATATGTTAAGTTTTATGTAGATTTTCATCCGTGCGACAGGGGGGGCGATCGCGCTCCCCCACGGCTGAAGGAACTCAATTCTCCATAAATCGGCAATTTGGAGAAATCTATCCCCAATTTCTCCCGAGCTTGCCATTGCAATTTTTCATGAAGTTTATTTACGTTATATTACGATGCTGAGAGAAATTAACCCGACGTTCGCGCTGAGGCGCACGTCAACCGCGATCGCGATCGCCATTCTCACCCTCACCCTCACCGCCGCCCTCTCCGGGGCAATGCTGGCGTTTTACTACGAACCCACCGCCGGGGGCAGTTATCATTCTTTGGAATATCTCAACAACGAAGTCAACTTCGGTTGGTTAGTACGGGGACTGCACGACTACGCCGGAAACTTCGTCATCGCCCTCGGTTTGGTGCAGATGGTGGTCATGTTTCTCGGACGCCAATTTCGCGCCAGTTGGCTGACAGGTTGGATTAGCGGAATTTTCTTGATTTTGGCAGCGATCGGATTGGGATGGACCGCCATGTCCCTCGACTGGAGTCAGACCGGATTTTGGCGATTTTCCATCGAATTGGGCACCGTGGAAGCGATTCCGGCGATCGGGCCTTTGCTGCGGGAGGTCCTCACCGGGGGCGGCGGCATTTCCACCGCCACGATTTTGCGGCAATACGCCCTCCACAGCTACATTTTATCCGTCGGCGCGATCGCCGGGGCCGTCGTCCACCTCGTCGGCTTGCTATTCCAAGATCGCCGGGAACGCCGGATACAACTCGAAAAGCGGGAGGAAAAAGTCGAACAGATGTTGAATCAAATCATCGAAAAGCGGCAGTCTGCCGAGACGGATGAGATGGAATCCGCCCGCCGAGAGTGAGGAAAATTCAAACATTCCCATTATGATCGGGAAATCGGCCCCCCGACCGAATTTGAGACTCTCGCCCTCACCCCCGGCCCCTCTCCCAATTCTGGGAGAGGGGAGTCCAGTCTCCGGTTCCCCCCTATCTCCCCCCTTACTCCCCCCTTACTCCCCCCTTTCTCCCCCCTTTCTCCCCCCTTTCAAAGGGGGGCTGGGGGGGATG
>NZ_JAJENU010000268.1:0-3986 GCF_035615495.1 Lyngbya sp. CCY1209
GAGTGGTGCGCCCGCCTCTCGAAAAAAATCGGCAAACCCTACCGATTGCCCAGTGAAGCTGAGTGGGAATATGCGGCTCGAGCCGGAACCACCACCCCGTTTCATGTCGGTGAAACCCTGACCACCGACCTCGCCAACTACTCTCGCAACCGCAAAACAACGACCCCTGTTGGTCAGTTTCAACACGCCAATGCCTTTGGCTTGTACGACATCCACGGGAATGTTTGGGAGTGGTGCGCCGACCCCTGGCATGACAGCTACAAGAGTGCGCCATCGGATGGTCGAGTTTGGGATGGAAAAGATATCTACGATAACTATGTTGATAATTTAGTAAACTTATTGAACGGAGGTTTAGTTAACTTATTATTGAGAAAACCCCGAGTGCTCCGCGGCGGTTCGTGGTACTTCGATCCTGTTTACTGTCGTTGTACCAGCCGCTACTGGTTCGTCCCGGGCTACCTCCTCGACCTCAACGGTTTCCGCGTCGTCTGTCCGCCCCCGGAGACTCTTCGCCCTTAGCGCTCTTACCCTTTTGCCCTCTGCCCTGTTTTTATTTTACCCTTTTTCTGCGAGCGTAGCTCATTAACGCACCTGAAACTATTGATTTATTAAAGAAATGGTGGGTTACGGCGCGGATTAAAAGTTGTGGGTTTTTCCGACAAATTACTGCCGCGCCTAACCCACCCTACTGGACTACGCCTCACGGGACTAAACTTCGGAGGGTTTTCGGAAACTCTGAGCCAGGATGCCGTACTTGGGAGCGAAGACCATCGCCACTAGAAATAATAGCGTCAGAACCACGACGATGCAACCCCCCGTGGAGACATCCAGGTGATAGCTGAGATAGGTTCCGCAGACGCAGGAAAAGACGCTGCTGACGATCGCAATTCCCAACATACGATCGAAGCGATCGCTCAACAAATACGCGATCGAACCCGGCGTCACCAACATGGAAATCACCAGGATAATCCCCGCCGTCTGCAACGCCGCCACGATCGTCAAAGCCATCACCGAAAGCAGGGTATAATACATCATCTGGGTATTCAAACCGATCGCCTGGGCGTGGTTGGGATCGAAACAAAACAATAACAGATCCTTTCGCCTCAATAAAATCACCGCCAGCGTAATCGTCCCGGCGATCAACGTTTGCACGATATCTTGCTGAGAAATACCCAAAACATTCCCAAACAAAATATGGAACAAATCGATATTGCTGGGAATCTTCGTCGCCAACACGATCCCGAAGGCGAAGAACCCCGTAAATACCACCCCGATTACCGCATCCTCTTTGAGGCGAGTTTTCGACTTCACATAACCGATCGCCACCGTCGCCCCGAACCCGAACACAAACGCCCCGATCGCGAACGGAATATTCAAAGCGTAAGCCACCACCACCCCCGGAACCACCGCATGGGAAATCGCATCCCCCATTAGCGACCAGCCTTTCAGTGTAACATAACAGGAAAGCACCGCACAGATGAGCCCCACGAAGGCACTCACCCAAATCGCCTTCACCAAAAATCCATATTGCAGCGGTTCCGCCAGCCAATTCAAAATCGGAATTGATGTCATTAAATTGTTCATAGTAAAAACTCAATGGTGTCTCAAGAAAGAAACCGGGTTTCTAAATAGATCTCGGGTTAAAATTGCAAGATTGTAATAGAAATCCGGTTTCTAATCCGGATCGCTTGGGAATCAATTCCCAAGCTAACAGCAGAAATCATCTGAAGATGATTGGGAAGTTTAGGGGACGACAAAACCAGACCCGATGCAATCAACAAAAAAACCAAATTTCATTTTTCATTGAAATTCCCGCCCCCCAAACGTCAAAGCCAAATTCTCCTCCGTAAAAGTGTCCTCTGTCGTGCCCGAAGCGAGGATAGTCCGATTGAGAAGAATGGTGCGATCGCAGAACGTAGAAATCGACGCCAAATCGTGGGTGGAAACCAAAATCGTGTGTCCCTCATCCCGCAACTGCAATAATAAATCGATCATCTGTTTTTCCGTCTTCACATCCACCCCCGTAAACGGTTCATCCAACAAAATAACCTTGCCCTCCTGGGCCAGCGCCCGGGCCAAAAACGCCCGTTTTCTCTGACCCCCGGACAGTTCCCCGATCTGGCGGTGGCGGAATTCCGTCATCCCCACCCGTTCCAGACTTTCCATCACCATCCGCCGATCTTTTGCCCCCGGAATTCGCAGCAAATTCATATAACCGTAACGGCCCATCATCACCACGTCGAAGACGCTGACCGGAAAATTCCAATCCACCTCGTCCGACTGGGGTACATAGGCCATCAACTGGCGTTTCTGGGCTTTTTTAACCGGCAGATCCCCGACGCGAATTCGCCCTTCGGTGGGTTGCAGAAACCCCATGATCGATTTGAACAGCGTCGATTTGCCGCCGCCGTTGGGCCCCACCAAAGCGGTGATGGTTCCCGGTTCGACGGTGCAGTTGGCGTTGTACAGGGCGAGTCTGGCGTTATTGTAGGTGACGCTGAGGCGATCGACCGTGATATTTAAAAGTGGAATTGTGGTTGAAATCATGGTTCGAGATAGAGATAGTTTGTTTGTATGTAAATTGGTTTTTTATCCCCCCCAGCCCCCCTTTGAAATGGGGGAGTTAAAGTGTGTCCTTTTAAGGGGAAGAATTAGGGGGTATTGCTGCCGGCTAGTAAACCGTTGGAAATGGTGCGGACGTCGTATTCGAGCAAGTCCAAATAGGTCGGCACCGGGCCGTCCTCTGGGGACAGAGAATCGACGTAGAGGTTGCCGCCAAATCGGGCGCCGGTGGTTTTGGCGACCTCTTTTTGGGCCTCGTCGCTGACGGTGGTTTCGCAAAAAATGGTGGGCACGTCGCTGGCTTTCACCTTCTCGATGACGGTTTGCACCTGTTTGGGGGTGGACTGGCGATCGGCATTGATGGGCCACATATAAATTTCCTTCATGCCGTAATCCCGGGCCAAATAGGAAAACGCCCCCTCGCAACTGACCAAATACCGCTGATTTTCGGGAATTTGGGCGAGATCCCGCCGCAACTGTTCGTCGATCGCCCGCAGTTTTTCGCTGTAGGCTGCCGCGTTGGCGTTGTAGGTGGCGGCGTTGTCCGGGTCGAGCTCCACGAAGGCTTCGCGGATGTTTTCGACGTAGACGAGGGCGTTTTGGGGGGACATCCAGGCGTGGGGGTTGGGTTTGTCGGTGTAGGGCCCTTCCGCGATGGGGACGGGTTCGATGCCGTCCGTGAGCACCGCGGCGGGCACGTTTTCGACGTTGCCCAAAAATTGCTCGAACCACCGTTCCAGGTTCATGCCGTTGTACAGGATCAGGTCGGCGTCCTGGGCCTTGACGATGTCGCTGGGGGTGGGTTCGTAGCCGTGGATTTCGGCGCCGATGCGGGTGATGGATTCCACGATCAGTTTGTCCCCCGCCACGTTTCGGGCCATGTCCGCCAGTACGGTGAAGGTGGTCAGAACTTTCGGTTTGCCATCTTCGTTGGTGGGGCGATCGCCCGCTATTTGGGCGTTTTCGGCCGTATTTTCCCCATTTGGGGGGGGGTCGATCTGGGTTCCGCTACACCCGGACAGCCAAACCCCCAGCGTCAGGCTGGCGGCGAGGATGAGGCTTCTCGGGTGGAAAGTCTGTGTCATCGAGATGGACTGATTTCATAATTGTTTCATTTTTCATATTTATATCATAATCCGCGATCGCTGCGAATTGCCCCCCGGAGGGATTTGGGATGGGCCTTTGGGAGGGTGTGGGGTGGGGGAAATTTTTCACCACAGAGGCACAGAGGACACGGAGAGGTTATTTGTCCTTATTTCAGATTCGGTTTTTTACCCGCCCCCCTCGATCCCCCCCAACCCCCCCTTGCGAAGGGGGGGAGTCTCAAGCGTCCCCGAATTTTTGAGGGTTTGACATCCGGACTCAAAGTCCCCCTTTGTAAGGGGGATTTAGGGGGATCGAACTGTATCGGTTCCGGTTTTTTG
>NZ_JAJENU010000269.1:0-614 GCF_035615495.1 Lyngbya sp. CCY1209
AGTGGACTTATTACCCCTCCTTGAGGTGTCCCAGCTTTCGTGTCGTCAAATACACCATTGTCAATGACCCCGGCTTTCAACCATTGTCTGATATTGCGCCTTATGGTCGTTGGACAATGAAGTTTGGATAGCAGGTGATTATGGTCAATCTGGTCAAAACATTTGGCGATATCGGCATCGAGGACGTAATATTCCCCTTGATTAATTGCCACATATATTCTGCCAATTGCGTCGAGGGTTGAGCGTCCGGGTCGAAATCCATAGCTTGTTCCCTCAAATCGTGGTTCCCAGTAGGGTTCCATTGCCATCTTGACCAAGGCTTGCTTGGCTCTATCTCGGATTGTCGGGATTCCCAGTGGACGTTTTTCATCCCGTCCGGGTTTTGGTATCCATACTCTCCGTAATGGTTTAGCTTTGAAGTTTCCTTTGATTTCCTCAGCAAGCTTAAACCTTTGTTTTGGGGATATTGCTACCACTCCATCCACTCCGGCTGTCTTTTTGCCTTGGTTATCTTGGGTTACTCGCCTTACCGCTAGTAGCCTTGCGTAGTATGACTTCAAAAGGAGTCTCTGCAACCTTCTAGCTTTTGCATCCTGTCCCGATTGAGCCGCTTG
>NZ_JAJENU010000270.1:0-220 GCF_035615495.1 Lyngbya sp. CCY1209
GTACACCGGGGGACAGGATGAGTCTAAGGATGGAATACCCATACAGATGGAACGAATTAACCCCATACTGGCTCTTGTTCAAAGGTCGATTAGGCAAGTAGTGAAGGCACAAGCCAAAAGTGTAAGCGCAAGCCATATGGGGATGAGATGTGACCAGAAGCCAAAGCTCGGATGTAATGTTCGAGATATGCAGACGGGTCACGGTTCAGACGTAAGATGG
>NZ_JAJENU010000271.1:0-25898 GCF_035615495.1 Lyngbya sp. CCY1209
TCGGGAGTCGGGAGTCGGAAACTGAAACGGCTTTTCTATAAGGGTTTGAAAATTTCTGACCCCATTTCAACTGTAACTACGTGAGCGCTCGTTGCTATAAAGGGGAATGGGAAGCGATCGCATTCCTGTTAGACCAATTTCGGCGATCGGTTCTCGCCGCCGCCTTTCGTGGCGATTTAACAGCGAAGGGAAAAACGGGCAAAAAAACGAAACGGAAACCCCCCAAAATCGCCCCCAAAAATGGAGATAGAAAATTCCACCCAACTCAAAATCGAGGGCATCGATTGACGGATTTTCGAGGGGTTTTAAAACGCGGAGAAATCCGGCGGGGTGGCATCCGGTTTCACGCCCCGACCCATAGCGACACCAACCTTAAATTATATCAGTTTTCGTGCGATCGCGCCGGAGTTCGCCTCCCCAAAGTTGGGGGAATAGAAAGCCGGCGGGGGTCCGAGAGCCCTTTTTTCTTCTCCTCACCCCCCACCCCGCAGCCGATATTCTGATACATTTTAAGGACAAGCGTTTAGGAACGAGGCACCAGTTAAACCTATGGCATTGATAACAACGGGTGGGAAGCTGATTCGAGACTTGGAATCCCAGGGCGCCCTAGCCCTGTACGTCCCCCTCGAAGGCGGATTTGAGGGGCGCTACTTCCGCCGCCTGCGGGCTGCGGGATACACCACCTACAGCCTGTCGGCGCGGGGACTGGGTGACTTGGCGGCCTACCTGCTGGGGGTCCACGGCGTGCGGCCGGCCCACCTGGGCAAAAAAAGCAGTGGCAACAGCGCGGCGGTGGGAGATATCTACTACGTGCCCCCGGTGGTGACGTACCAGTTGCAACACCTGCCCCCCGACTCCAAAGGGTTGGTGCTGTGGATTCTCGAAGGTCAAATTTTGTCCTCCCAAGAGGTGGACTTTCTCAGCCGCCTGCCGAGCCTGGAGCCTCGGGTCAAAGTTGCCATCGAAATGGGGGGAGCCCGCTCGTTTCGCTGGAAACCCCTGAAAGAAGCGATCGCGGCAGCTTAAGTCCCCCATGCACCGACGCCGGAACTGTGTCACCATAGACAATGTGATCATTACCGATTCCCCGCTCAACTCACTCCGAACCGGTCGCTGGTTCAAACTCATTTGCGGAGCCAGTTACCAACATCTGCCGTCGGTTCGCAGCCTCACCCTGGCCTACACCCTCGCCGGGGCGGACTGCATCGATGTCGCAGCCGATCCCGCCGTAATCGCCGCGGCCCGGGACGGTTTGGCGATCGCCGATCGCCTCGGAGAACAGGCCCGAGAGCGGGGTTTCGGCTATCGACAACGGCCTTGGCTGATGGTCAGCCTCAACGACGGCGAAGATCCCCACTTCCGCAAGGCAGAATTCGACGCCACCGCCTGCCCCCCGAACTGTCCCCGCCCCTGCGAAACCATCTGTCCGGCGGGGGCGATCGCATTTTCGGACATCGAAAGCGGCGTGATCGACCGCCTCTGCTACGGTTGCGGGCGCTGCCTCCCCGTCTGTCCGGCCGATCTGATCCAGACCCGCTCCTACGTCTCCACCCCGGAGGCCGTCGCCCCCCTGGTGTTCCAAACCGGGGCGGACGCGATCGAAATTCACACCCAAATCGGGCGGGAAGCCGACTTCCGCCGGCTCTGGGAGCGGATTCGACCGCAGGCGCACCGACTCAAGGCGATCGCCGTTAGCTGTCCCGACGGCCCGAACCTGCTCGAATACCTGCGGACCCTCTATCAGATCCTCTCCCCCCTGCCCCCGGACACCGTCCCGATCTGGCAGACCGACGGCCGGCCCATGAGCGGGGACATCGGCCGGGGGACCACCCTCGCCGCCGTCCGACTGGGGCGGCGGGTTCTCGAAGCCCGGTTGCCGGGGTACGTCCAGCTCGCCGGGGGTACGAACGATTACACCGTCGCCAAACTGCGATCAGAAAACCTCCTGCCCCCATCCCCGTTTCCCACGGTGGCGGGGGTCGCCTACGGCAGCTACGCGCGATCGCTCCTTTCCCCCCTGTTAGAATCCGTCGAATTCATGCCCACAACCATTCACGGGATGCCCAATCCCCCCGATCCCTCAACGCTCAGTCAACTCGAAGCCCACCCCGATCGGTTGTGGAAAGCCGTCGGTCTGGCCCATTCCCTCGTTTCCCAACTCAAGGGGTTTTGAGATGGGGGCGGTCGAATGCGATCGCCCCAACTGATGCATTCGTTGAACACTTCATCGTTGAAAGTATGCAGATCACAGACGACCTTAACAGATTACTCGAAATCGTCCCCCCCAGCGTCCGCCAAAACCTGATCCGCCACCCCGAACGAGAGCGCCTGATCGAAATAGTCATGGATTTAGGTCGTCGCCCGGAGGCCCGCTTCCCCTCCCACGCGGAATACCTCTGCGATCGCCCCGTCACCTGGGATGACCTGAGCCACTGCACCTCGCGCATCGGCGACTTCAGCGGCGACAACCGGGCCGGCATCGAACAGACCCTGCACCGCATCAGCGCCATCCGCAACCGCACCGGAAAAGTCATCGGCCTCACCTGCCGGGTGGGCCGGGCCGTGTTCGGCAAAATCGGCATGATCCGGGACCTGGTGGAAACCGGCGGCTCGATCTTGATGCTCGGGCGTCCCGGCGTCGGCAAAACCACCGCCCTGCGGGAGATCGCCCGGGTTCTAGCCGACGAACTCGATAAGCGGGTGGTGATCATCGACACCTCCAACGAAATTGCCGGCGACGGCGACATCCCCCACCCCGCCATCGGCCGCGCCCGCCGGATGCAGGTCGCCCGCCCGGAACTGCAACACCAGGTGATGATCGAGGCGGTGGAAAACCATATGCCGGAAGTAATCGTCATCGACGAGATCGGCACGGAACTCGAAGCCCTGGCCGCCCGCACCATTTCCGAGCGCGGCGTGCAGCTCGTCGGCACGGCCCACGGCAACCGCATCGAAAACCTGATGAAAAACCCCACTTTAGCAGATCTGATCGGGGGAATACAAGCCGTCACCCTCGGGGACGACGAGGCCCGACGGCGGGGCTCCCAGAAAACCGTCCTGGAGCGCAAGGCGCCCCCCACCTTCGACATCGCCGTTGAGATGCTCGAACGGGAGCGCTGGGTGGTACACGAGTGCGTCTCGGCCACGGTGGACGGCCTACTGCGGGGGATGCAGCCCACCTTGCAGGTGCGGGAGATGGACGATCACGGCAACGTCACCGTCACCCAGGAACGGTACAGCCCCCCTGCCTCCCGAAATGCCCCCCCAGCCCTGGCCCCGGCCGAAACCGTCACCCCCCTGAGCGCCCCCGGCCTGCGGGGGTTGCGGGGGTCGGGGAAAATGACCCCGGTTCCGTCACCGTCAGCTCCCGCTTCCGCCGCTGCCCAGGACTTCGAGCAACTGCTCGACGCCTCCCTGGCCGGGTCCGTTGGCGGCGGGGGACTCGCTTTGGCCTCCGAACGGGGCCCCGACGGGGAGGATCTGCCCCTGCACGTCTACCCCTACGCCATCGCCCGCCACCAGATCGAACAGGTGATCCGCACCCTGACCCTGCCCGTGGCGGTCACGAAGGACATCGACGATGCCGACGTGGTTCTGGCCCTGCGATCGCACGTCCGCAACCAGTCCAAACTGCGGCAGATGGCGAAAACCCGCCACGTCCCCATCCACACCATCAAATCCGGCAACCCCCCGCAAATCGCCCGCGCCCTGCGGCGGCTGCTGCACATGGACGATCCGAGCACCCCCGAAGTGCCCGACCTGAGCCTATTTACCTCCGGCGGCTCTTCCGACGAGTTGGAAGCCCTCGAAGAGGCCCGACTCGCGGTCGAACAGATCGTCATCCCCAAGGGCCAGCCGGTGGAACTGCTGCCGCGATCGCCCAAAGTCCGCAAAATGCAGCACGAACTCGTGGAACATTACCGCCTGAAATCCAACAGTTTCGGCGAGGAACCCAACCGCCGCCTGCGGATTTATCCGGCTTAAAGAACTTCGGGAGGGATGATGAAACAATCTCTCCCGTTCCGTTCCAATTCGGCCGACCCATCGGCCGCCGCGCCTTTCCGGACGCCCATTCCCCTCAAATGGGCCGTATTTTCGCCCTCCTCAAGCCTCGGGGGGCAATAAAATGCTATCTGTAGAGAAGTCGCTTTCTCGTCGCAATTTTCCTTCGGACGGATCATAGCACCGTCACCTCCGCCCGCCTGGGTGGGGGCTGTGGAATTTTATCGCATCTACCGCCGACCCCAATAATAGACTCAGAGTTCCCCCCTCCACTCCGTCCGGCACCGTCGCAACATCCCTTCGGGATTGTTTCAATCTCGACCTCGGACTCGGCCATGTGACGATCGCCCACCCTGCTTTCTTGAAACAATTATCATGACTTCCACGATCGTTCAACAGCTCATCCAACTGGTCGCCCTCACCACGGGCCTGCACGTCCGGCCCCAGGATTACGGGAACTTCTCCCAAAAAATTTGGACTCGGGTGTATGAGCGGCACCTTTCGAGTCTGCAGGAATACTACTACCTGCTCCTGGCCGACGACACGGAAAGCCGGACGGAGTGGGCCGAACTCATGCCGCTGCTGACGACGACGGAAACCTACTTTTTTCGCGATCGCGGCCAGTTCAAGCTCCTGCGAGAGGTGCTGCTCCCCGAACTGATCGAAGCGCGGCGATCGAGCCAAATTCTGCGGCTCTGGAGTGCCGGGTGTTCCACCGGAGAAGAACCCTACTCCCTCTCGATTCTCCTGCGACAGTTGCTCCCCGACTGGGACACCTGGCAGATCCAAATTATCGGCACCGACGTCAACGAAGTCGCCCTGCGACGAGCCCGCCAGGGACTCTACAGCCCCTGGTCTTTTCGGATGGTCGATCCCTCCGTGCAGCGGGACTATTTCCATGCCAAGGGGTCATCTTGGCAGATCGACCCCAAAATCCAACGCTCCGTCACCTTTTTCCGGCTGAACCTGGTGGGCGATAATTGCGCGAATGCGCTCAAGAATTTCGGCGAGGTCGATTTAATTTTATGTCGAAATGTGTTCGTTTATTTCGAGAAACCGTATATCATTCAGGTGTTGAGAAAATTTTATCAGTCCCTCAAACCGGGCGGGTATCTGATGACGGCCCACGCCGAACTGCAGGGGTCGATTCTCGACGAGTTTCAACCGGCGGTTTTTCCCGAATCGCTGGTTTATCGGCGGCCCAAATCGGCGACCATCAGCTTTTCTCAGACCGCCCCCCTTCCGGGCCCCCACCTCCCATCCCCACCGCCACCGGAACTGAGTTATCCCGCTCCCAACCGGAGCCGATTCTCCCGGAGAGCCGCCGGGTCGGAGTCCCCGATCTCCCCCCTCTCCATCGTCGCCCCGCCCGCCGTCCCGAATTCCACCTCGGAAGAACGGGCGATCGCTATCCACCGGATCCTGCAAGAAGCGCGGCGACTCGTGAGCCAAAAAGCTTACAATGAAGCCCTCAAAAAAGTTCGGCAGTTCGCGGCGGACGACCCCCAAAATTTTGAAGCCCACTACCTGATGGCGGAAATTCACGCCAACCTCGGAGAGTACGACAAAGCAACCCATCACTGCCAAAAAGCGCTGGAAATTGATTCCCTTTCCATCCAACCCTACTATTTGCTACTGCAAATTGCCGAAGAAAAAGGGGATTTTGAAGGGGCAAAAATTTTGTCAAAAAGAATTATCTATTTGTCCGACATCTCGCCCCCGTCCATTTCCGCGCACCTGGAACTAGCCTCCCTGTACGAGCGGGAAGGAAATTGGATCAAAGCCAAAAAAGTGTACGCGACGACCCTCGCCCTGCTGAAACTGTTGCCGTCGGATGCGCCGGTGGAATATTTGGGACAAATTACCGTCGCCGAGTTGACCACTTACCTGCATCAAAAATTGAACCGCTATTCCTTTTGACCCGACGAGTTGACCATGGAAAGCAAACCATATCTGATTTTTCAATTGGGGGGATTGACTTACGCCGTCGAAGCCTTTTCCGTCCAGGAAATTTTTTCCTTACCCTCACTCACCCCCATCGTCGAAGCCCCCCCGGAGGTGGTGGGGGTGCTGAATTTGCGGGGGGATTTGCTGCCCGTCATCGACCCGAATATCCGGTTCGGATATCCGCCAAATTCCTATTCGATTCACGATGCGGTGATCGTCCTCAAAACCCCCGGATCGCGGTTCGGAATCCTCGTGAACGAAGTTTGCGAAGTCCAGATGATTTCTCCGGGGGAAATTGTCGCCGATCTGTCCGAAAATTTGACCGCCCGATTCCGGCCCGAACCCCAACCCGAAAAGAGCGGCCGCACCATCGCCGGATATGCCAAAATTGAAGATGATATCGTGATGCTCTTCGATCCCGAATCCTTTCGGGATGCGATGGCGGACTCCGACCTCGAAACTGAATCGCAGTCGGAATCGGACGTGGAAGAGCGCCCCCGCGCCCCCGAATTTGAACCCCTCAAAGGTCACGAACTCCCCGTTTTTTGTCCGGACGCGACCCCGGAAGAGCGGCAAATTTTTCGCGATCGCGCCCAAAATTTGAGGCGGAAAACCCGGGGAGAAGAATTAGCCGGTCTGATGCCGCTGGCCGTGATCGGATTGAACGGCGAATATTTCGGGGTCTCCCTGTCGATGATCCGCGAATTTACCGACATCCACAATATCACTCCCGTCCCCTGTACGCCACCGCATATCGTGGGAAACATGAACTTGCGGGGGGAAATCGTCACCCTCATCGACATTCGGGGGACTTTGGGCCTGCCGATGGACGGCGACGGCCATTCCAAAAAAGCCGCGATCGTCAAAATGAATGACTTGGTGACAGGGGTGACGGTGAACGATATTTTCGACGTCGCCTACCTCAACCGGGCCTCGATCCGGTCCGTCCCGGCGGCTCTCCGGTCCATCCAAGACGAATACTTGCGGGGGACGGCCGTTTACCGCGATCGCATGATGAGTTTGTTAGATCTCGAAAAAATTCTCGCCCAGGGCACTTTGATCGTCGATGAAGAAGTTTGAATCCATATCGACCGCCCGCAGAAAGGGTGAATCCGATCGCCGTCCAAATCTAAAAAATTCCTGAAACGATTCACCCTTCAATCCCCATCCCATCAAACTTTGATTGAACATCGCAATCCGCAGTTCCGAAGTTTCCAGCCGTCAAAATTGGCGGGATTTTGCGGGCGCGTCAAGTCCACCCGATGAGAGCAACGGTTCCGACAATGATGAAAAAATTAAGTACCAAACTCTACTGCGGTTTTTTTCTGATTCCCGCCGCAGTGCTCGTGATCGTCAGTGGCTATTCCGTCTTTTCTTTCTGGCGGATCGATTCCCGCATCGGCACGATTTACGACGATCGCGTCGTCCCCCTGCAACAGCTCAAAACCATTTCCGACGCCTACGCCGTCTTGGTTATCGATGCCGTCAACAAGGCGGATGCCGGCATCATCAGCACCGATGCCGCCTTGAATTCCATCAATGCAGCCCTGGTCGAAATTGAGCAAAATTGGGACGCCTATCTCGGAACAGACCTGACCCCCCAGGAAAAAGCCCTCGCTACAGACATTGAGCGGTTATTCGCTCCGGCCCAGATCCAGATCGAGCGGCTCCGGCAAGCCTTACAAGCGGGAAACTCCGACCAATTAGCCGCTTTCGACGGGGCTTTGTATGATGTAATTGACCCCCTCACCGACAAAATTCAAGACCTCATCAACCTGCAGCTTCAGGTGGCGGAACTCGAACGCCAGCGGGCCCGGGCGGTTTTGAACGAAACCCTGTTGTTGTTCGGATTGTTGGTTCTGGCGGCGGTGGTGGTCGCCTCTCCCTTCGGCTATTTCCTCAGCCAGTCCGTCGCCAATACCTTCAAACAGACGATCAAAGCCATTTCCGACAGTTCCAACGAAATTGCGGTGGCCACGGAGGAACACGAACGGGTTGCCACCCAGCAGGCGGCGGCGGTGAGCGAAACCACCTCCACGATGGACGAACTCGGGGCCTCCTCGACGGCGGCGACCGAACAGGCCGACGCGGCCCTCACCGGTGCAAAACAGGCCCTTAGCCTTTCCGAGAGCGGCCAGCAAGCCGTGGACAGCACCCTCGATGGCATGGGGGCCCTGCAAGACAAAGTGGATGCGATCGCCCGCCAAATCGTCCGCCTCAGCGAACAGACCAACCAGATCGGCAATATCTCCCAACTGGTCGCCGACCTGGCTAACCAGACCAATATGTTGGCCCTGAATGCGGCCGTGGAGGCTGTGCGGGCCGGGGAACACGGCCGGGGCTTCGGGGTGGTCGCCACCGAGATCCGCAAGTTAGCCGACGAGAGCCAGAAATCGGCGCAAAAAATCGGCACTCTGGTGGCGGATATCCAGACGGCGATCAACTCCACCGTGATGGTGACGGAAGAGGGGACGAAAACCGTGCGCTCGGGGGTGGATATGGCTCAAAAAACCGCCGCCGCCTTTTCCGGCGTCACCGATGCCGTCAACGAAGTGGTGATCAACAACCAACAAATTTCCCTGAATATCAAGCAACAAGCCCTCGCCATTAGCCAAGTCCTCGAAGCCATGACCGCCCTCAAACAGGGAGCCACCGAAACAGCCAACGGCATCGGACAGACCAAGAGTGGAATGCAACAGCTTAAAGCGATCGCCGCCGAGCTGCAATCCATCATTTGAATCAACAATTATTGATTGTTTTTTCCCGAAGTAGCATCTTCAGTGGATTTCAGTTTTTTGAAATCCACTGAAGGGTCATAACCATGCTTATTTTTAAACGCTTGAGGTATGGGATTTTGAGGGAATACAGCATCCCCATCATACGGATGATTGTCAGCGCCACGGTGGTCACGGCTAACGTCGGGCGGTTGCGGAGGGAGGCCGATGAATGAATTGATCATTTATAATTAATAATTATTAATTGTTTTTTTCCGGAGTAGCATCTTCGGTTGATTGCAGTTTTTCAAAGTCAAAGTGGAGAGTCGGAACCATGCTTATTTTTCAACGCTTGAGGTATTGGATTTGGGGGGGGTACAGCATCCCCATCATACTGATGATCGTCAGCGCCACGGTGGTGACGCTCAACGTCGGGCGCGTCCGACAGGAGGCGGACGAGCTGACTCAATCCCGTAAAATTGCCGAAAATATCGCGGATCTGGCGTTGGACGTCCAGCTCATGTCCCAGAGCTTCCGGGGCTACCTCCTCGACACAAACCCCGCCTCCCGCAAGGCTTTGAGACAGGCTCAAAATGAATATCAGAATGTCGTCCCGCTCTTGGAATCGATCATCGAGAACGAAGAACAAGCCCGGACTTTTCAGGAAGTGAAGCGACAAGTCGAGGAGCTCAGAGAATTTCACGATGGTGTGGTCGAATTGGTAGACCAGGGAAATCTTGACGAAGCCCGACAAGTGTGGCAGAGCGGGGGTGTCGGAGTGGAAATCGCCGAAACCATTTTCGACTTGCTCGAAGAGTTCAGAACCCGGGAATTGATGCTCGTCACCCAGCGAAAAACCGCCCAGACCCAAGCCCTGAATAACCTGGTGTGGGTGGTTTGGGGCAGCATCGGCGTGGCGGTCGTCATTTCGATCGGTTTGGGTGTCTGGATCATCACCACCATCATCCAAAGGATCACCCAGGAGGCCACCAATATCGCCCTGGCGGCGACGGAAATTTCTACCACCATCGAACAGCAGGAGCGGGTCGCCGTCCAGCAGGCCGCCTCCGTGAATCAGACCACCACCAGCATGGACGAGTTGGGGGCGTCCTCCCGCCAGTCCGCCGACCAGGCTTCCGCCGCCTCTAGCGGGGCCCGCCAGGTTCTGGAATTGGCCGGGAGCGATCGCCGGGACGGCAGCTTCGACGACACGCCCAGTTTGCGCGAAAAAATGGGGCAGGTTCAGGGGCAAATCTTGCGTTTGAGCGAGAATCTCGGCCAGATTTATAATATTACTAACCTGGTGAGCGATTTGGCGAATCAGACAAATATGCTGGCTTTGAATGCTTCCGTGGAAGCCGTGCGGGCCGGGGAACACGGCAAAGGATTTGGGGTGGTTGCCAGCGAAATCCGCAAATTGGCCGATCAGAGTCGCAAGTCGGCCGAGAAAATCGGCTCCCTGATCGCGGATATTCAAAATGCCACCAACTCCACCGTCATCGTCACCGAGGAGGGGACGAAGGCCGTCGAAAAAATCGTCAACGCCATCAACGATGTCGCCGTCAATATACAGCAGATTTCCCTAAATGCCAAACAGCAGGCGATCGCGATCGAACAGGTCATCGACGCCATGAACAACCTCAACACCGCCGCCCACGAAACGGCCAACGGTCTGGCTCAAAGTAAAATCGGCACCCGACAACTCAATGAAACCGCCCAGAATCTCAAAAATCTGGTGTGAGCCGACCGGAAAAGGGAAATAGAAAATTCGTCGATAATTGTTAATTATCAATTCTCCCCAACTTTGCACCGAGGGACAAACCATGATCGAAGATGACGAACTCCGGGAAGTTTTCAAAGTGGCCAGCGAGGAACATTTGCAAAACCTCGACGACGGCTTTTTGCACCTGGAGAAAAACCCCGGCGACACCGAAAAGCTGGAGGAATTGTTGCGGGAAGCCCACAGCTTGAAAGGAGATGCCGGAATGTTGGGGGTCAAAGATGTCTCGACCCTCGCCCACCAAATCGAACACATCTTGGGGGGCCTCAACCGTGGCGAAACCGAGTTTTCCCCCGAAGTGAGCGATCGCCTGTTTCAGGGACTCGACGCCCTCCGCAAATTGGTGGCGGAAGCCGTCACCGGGGAACCCTCCGGGGTCAACACCTTTTACGTCCTGGCCAACCTGATGGGGGCGAAGGAGCCCGAAGCGGAGGAAGCGGAGGAAGCGGAGGAAGCGGAGGAAGTGGAGGAAGTGGGGGAAGTGGAGGAAGCGGGGGAAGTGGGGGAAGGGGAGGACGGCACCTCCCCGGAACCTTCCCCCCCGGCAACTCCCGTCCCCCCGGAAACTGTCATCCCCCACCGAGCCCCCACCTACAAAATCGAAACCATCCGGGTGGCGACCCGCAACCTGGACGGGCTGATGACCCAAACCGGGGAGCTGACCGTCACCAAAACCCGCATCGCCCACCGGCTGGCCGAAATCGAAGAACTGACCAATTTGTGGGAAGAGTGGAGTCGGGACGCCTTCATCAACCGGTTCGCCCTCCACGACCTCGACTCCCGCGACGGTTCCCCCGGCGGCAACGGGGTAATGGGGCAACTGCAGAGCTACCACCAGCGGTCCATCGACCGCCTCGACCGCTTCGGCCGGATGGTCAACCAGTTGCGGAGCTCCATCTACGAGGACATGGCTCGCCTGGAGCTGATTTCCGACGAACTCGAAGAGGGCATCCGCACCCTGCGGCTGTTGCCCCTGTCCACGATCTTCAACCTGTTTCCCCGCATGGTGCGGGATCTGGCACGGGAGCAGGGCAAGCAGGTGGAGTTGGTCGTCGAAGGGGGGCAAACCCGGGCCGACAAGCGGATTCTGGAGGAGATGAAAGATCCCCTGATGCACATTTTGCGGAATGCCGTCGATCACGGTATCGAATCCCCGGACGTTCGGGAGCGACGGGGAAAGCCGGCTACGGCGATTATCCGCTTGAGCGGCTACCAGACCGCCACCAGCGTCATCATCGAGGTGAGCGACGACGGCCGGGGGTTGGATCTCGAACAGATCAAACGGACGGCCGTCAAACGGGGGATCTGCCAGCCCGAAGAACTGCCGGGAATGACTCCGACTCAAATTCAGGCTTTGATTTTCACCCCCGGTTTTTCCACCCGCAGTTTCGTGACGGAAGTTTCCGGGCGGGGTGTGGGGATGGATGTGGTTCGCACCAATGTGGAACGGCTCAAGGGGTCGATCCGGGTGGACTCGACGGCGGGGCGGGGGTGCGCGTTCCGTATTCAATTGGGGACGACCCTGGCGACAGCCCACGTCCTGCTCGTGGCGGTGGACGGGATTTCCTATGCCATGCCGGTGGAGTTCGTCCAAACCACGCAACTGGTGGACGATGAGAGCATTTTCGCGATCGAGGGGCAAGATACGATCTTGTTTGAAGACCAGCCGGTTTCCGTGATGCCCCTGTCGGAATTGCTGGAATTGAGGCCCGGTGTCCGGGAAATGGGCGATCGGCATCGGGAGGCGAGGGCAGCGGGGGGCGGTGGAAACCCGAAATTGTCGCGGGAGCGCCCTCGGGACAATTATTTGCCCATTTGGGGGCAGAGTCTCTCCCCGGCGAGTCAGAATCCATTTGGGACCCGAGAATCCCGATCTTGTATCATTTTAAGAATGGGAGAAGAGCGATTGGGTTTATTTGTGGATGCCCTCATCGACGAACAAGATGTCGTTCTCAAGCCCCAAAGCCAACTGTTGCGGCGGGTGCGAAATGTGGCCGGCGCGACGATTCTCGGCACCGGGGAAGTCTGCATGGTGTTGAATCCCCAGGATCTGATCCGTTCGGTGCGAAAGCGGTGGGGGTCTTCGGCTTCGGTGGCGGCGGTGGCGTCCCGGGAGTCAGACGGCGATCGCGATCGCAAGTCGGTCATCCTGCTGGTGGAAGATTCGATCGCCACCCGCACCCAAGAAAAGCGCATTTTGGAGGCGGCGGGCTACGAGGTAGTGACGGCGGTGGACGGACTCGACGGATTCAACAAGCTCAAAAGCCGGCCCTTCGACGCGGTGATCTCGGACGTGCAGATGCCCAACTTGGACGGCTTCGGGTTGACGGCGAAAATTCGCGAGCATCGGGAGTACAGCGAGTTGCCGATCATTTTGGTCACTTCTTTGGCCTCCGACGAGGACAAGCGACGGGGGGCACAAGCGGGCGCCAATGCTTACATCACCAAGGGATCTTTCAATCAAGACATCTTGTTGCAAACCCTGAGTCGATTGGTTTGAAAGCTGTTCCGGGCCGATTCCAGGCCCCGATCGCGCCGGGCGCACCGGTTCGGATCGTCAGTGATCATCTCGATTTCTGATTGTCGAATCACAACAATAGTTTTTACAAAAACTATTTGTTCGGACATGATCCGAGGAATGAGCAGTGAGAAATGAGGACAAAGTTTCTCTCTTCTCAAGGGGTAATACTTTTGACTTTTGAATGCGTGACTTTTGACTTTTTCAATCCACTGACTCTCAATCCTATGGCCATTCGCGTCGTGCTGGTGGAGGATTCACCAGTTGCCCTGATCATTCTCAAACGAATTTTGGCGACTTCCAAGGAGATCGCCGTCGTCGCGACGGCCCGCAGCGGGACCGAGGCCCTGGCGTTGATTCCCCAAGTGCAGCCCGACGTGATTTGTACGGACCTGCATATGCCCCAGATGGACGGTTTGGAGTTCACCCGGGAAGTGATGGCGAAGTTTCCGAAGCCGATTCTGGTGATCAGCGCCTCGGTGCAGGCGGAGGACACTTACAACGTGTTTCAACTGTTGAATGCGGGGGCCGTGGACGTGTTTCCGAAGCCGAAAACCGGTCTGGCTTCGGATTATGAAGGCGCCGGACAGGAACTGATCCGCAAAATTAAAGTTCTGGCGGGGGTGAAAGTCTTTACCAAACACCGGCGGGACGGCCGCCTAGCCACCGTGCCGAGAACCGCCGCCGATCCGGCATCGGAGCCCAAGTCCCCTCACCGGAGCACCACCCCGGTTTCGAGGGGTGCGAATGCCGGAATTTCTCTGACCCCGAGGGCATCGGAACTGCGATCGAATCACGTCCGGGTGGTAGCCATCGGGGCTTCGACGGGGGGTCCCCAGGCGCTGCATACGATTTTGACCCAGTTTCCGTCTCGGTTTCCCGTCCCCATTCTCTGCGTGCAGCATATCAGCGAGGGCTTTTTGCAGGGGTTGGTGAGTTGGTTGGATTCTCAATGTTCCCTGTCGGTGCAAATTGCCCGGGCCGGGGAACTGCCCCGAGGGGGAACGGTCTATTTTGCCCCGGAAGGGCGACACCTGGAATTCGATCGCCACGGCCGGTTTTTCTACTCTTCCGCGCCGCCGCTGGGGGGACACCGGCCCTCGATCACGGTGACATTCAATTCCGTCGCCCAGTTTTACGGGAGTCACTGCCTGGGGGTGCTGCTCACGGGCATGGGCCGGGACGGGGCGGACGGCATGGCCGCCATCGCCCTGTCAGGCGGGGTGACGGTGGCCCAGGATGAGGGGTCCTGCGTGGTATTCGGGATGCCCCGGGAGGCGATCGCCCTGGGAGCCGCCCGCTACATTCTGCCGGTGGGGGCGATCGCGGCCCTGCTGTTGAATGCCGTCAAATGTTAATTTCTCCCCGGCGAGGATTATTTTTTGACATTCAAAACCGATGCGATCGTCTGGCACAACTGTTCGGTGTCGAAGGGTTTGGTCAGATATTCGGTCGCCCCCGCCAGCCGCCCCTGGACTTTGTCGAAGGCGCCGTCCCGGGCCGTGAGCATGATAATTGGCAGGGCTTGAAATTGGGGGATGCTGCGGATAGTCCGGCACAGTTCCAGGCCGTCTATCCCCGGCATGGACACGTCCAACAACAAGACGGAAACCTTGTTGTGATAGATAATGGACAGCGCGTCCACGGCATTGTCAGCGACCAGAACTTTGTAGGTGTCGGCGAGGGCTTGTTTGACCAAACCCTGCATTACCGTACTGTCGTCTACGGCCAGGACGGTCGGTTGTAAACTTTGATTGACAGACATCGATTGAGTTTCCCTCCGTGACGCAGCCCGCTCGGACTCACAATTGAGTTCTACTCTTAGTGTAGATCGATGTCAGAACCTCTTATCGACCCGTGCAAACTGTAAACTTTTGATGCGAGATTCTCGTTTCGGCATCCTCCGAGCGAAAACCAACGACCCCGCCATCGGTATCATCTTTAAATGGCCGTCAATTGAACCCCTCCCATCCCGTCGATCGACGGTTGACCATTCCGGTCGGCTCGGAGTCATTCGGGGGCCAAAGGCACCCGTCGTCCGGCCGAATTCGATCCGTTCGGGCGATCGCGGCGACTCACAAAAATCGTCGAATTACTGTCAATTTCAACGGGCAAAAATCAAGAATGGCGCTCCCCTCCGTCGGCGGGGCAAAATCGACTCGCCCGGGAACAAACCTTCGAGTTTCGTTGCACATTTCCTGCGATCGAAGACCCCGGTTCGATTCAGTCCCCAAAATCCGGTTAAAACTCGTCAGAAAAATTAACAAATTTTTATTCTCTTGAGAGCGGCGACATCCCCATTCCCATTGTCGCCCCGAGCCATCTCCAGCCCGTTCGGGAGGGGTGGGACCCATTCACACTGTAAAGTCCGGTCAAAAATTGAAAGTCCAGCCAAAATTGGGAAAGTCCGGTCCTCCACTTTGTTAAGATTGAATGAAAGACCCTTGCGGTACGAACTTTAGACTGCGGGCCAGTCATTTGAGATCGCCGGCGAGTTAAAAAGCGATGTAGATGTCCTGCGGTTCCCCCAGCAATTGAGGGAGCGCGAAAAGAAACCCCACCGATTTGACGCGGAACCCAATTGGTGCCAGTCGATCCCCTCAGCCGGGGAATTGCTCCATGACAGTACAATTTCAGGTAAAACTATGTCCAGACTCGATGGTCGAGTTCTCTCTCAAATCGTCGGTACCGAGCCCGACATCTCGTTCAACGATTTAACTCGCCTGGCCGCCCACATCGCCCGAGCGCCCATCGCCCTGATCAGTTTCATAGACACTTCGCACCAGTGGTTGAAAGCGCAAACGGGCTTGTCGGGGGACGCGGACGGGTATTTGGATTTTTGCGCCCGGGCCGCGCGCCTCAATCAACCTCCCGCCGGCGACCAAAAAAACGCCGACGGCGGCCGGCCGGTTCCCGAACCCATCGTCGTCAAAGACGTGGGGGAAAACCGACAGCTCGCCACCCACCCCCTCGCCCAGGCCGACCCGGCGATCGCATTTTACCTGGGGATTCCCATCGTCACCCCCCGGGGCTTCCAGGTCGGGATGCTCTCCCTGATGGATTACCGCCCCCGGCACCCCGCCGCCGAGGAAATCCTCGCCCTGCAAACCCTCGCCCGCCAAGCGATCGGCCAGATCGACTGTCACCGGCAACTGATCAACCTGCAGGGCAAATTGGGCCGGCTCGAAACCATCATCCGAGAACGGAAACAAATTTGGGATGTCGTCCGCCAGGAACGGGACTTCGTCAACGGTGTCTTGGACACCATCAGCGCCCTGGTGGTGGTGATCGACCCCCAAGGCCGGATCGTGAGATTCAACCAAAGCTGCGAACAACTGACGGGCTATCGGGCCGCCGAAGTCGAGGGGCTCTACCTCCAGGATTTGGGACTCTCCATCTTTAGCCAAGAGTGGGAGGTGTTCGACTGGGGGTTGGAAGCCGTCGAGTTCGACGAGCCGCCCAAACGGCGCAACGGCCAGAACAGGCTCCAACTCGGCGTCGCCCAATTTCCCAAACAGTGCGAGAATTGCTGGAGCGGCACCGACGGTTCCTCCCACCTGATCGCCTGGTCCAACAGCGCCATCGTCAACCCGGACGGTTCCCTGCGCTACATCCTGGGCAGCGGCATCGACATCACCAACCGCAAGCAGTCCGAAGAGATGCTGCGCCTGCTCGAACGGGCGATGGCGGCCAGCCCCAACGGCATCGTCATTTCCGAGAAAACGGCCGATGACGCCCCGATCATCTACTGCAACGCGGCCTTCGAGCGGCTGACCGGATATCGCAAGGCCGAAGTGATCGGGCGCAACTGCCGCTTTCTCCAGGGGCCCGACACCGATCCGGGGGCGATCGCCGAGATCCGGGAGTCCCTCAGCCGAAACCGGGGGTGTCAGGTGACGTTGAAAAATTACCGCAAGGACGGCACTCCCTTCTGGAACGAGCTGGCTATCTCCCCCGTCCTCGACTCCCGGGGGCGGCTCACCCACTACATCGGCATCCAGACCGACATCACCGAGCGCAAACTCTCGGAAGATGCCCTGCGGGAGAGCGAGGCCCGCTACCGCCTCCTGGCCGACCACGCCACGGACTTGATTTCCCGGCACGACGCGGAGGGGATTTACCGGTACGCTTCCCCGGCCTCCCGGGCCCTGCTGGGCTACGAACCGGAAGAACTGGTGGGACGTTCGGCCTACGAGTTTTTCCACCCGGACGACATCGATCGCATCAAAGAATCCCACCAAATCCTGCTCGACACCTCCGACGTGGATACGGTCAGCTACCGGGTGCGGCGACGCGACGGCACGTTCATCTGGTTTGAAACCACCTCCCACAGCCTCCGCGACCCGGAAACGGGCCGCATCCAGGAAATCGTCTCCATCTCCCGGGACGTCACCGAGCGCAAACAGGCCGAGGATGCCCTGTTGGAGCGATCGCACCTGTCCCTGTTGGAGGCGGAAGTCGGCAAGGCCCTCGGACACGGCGGCACCATCTCCGCCATCCTCAACCGCTGCGCCAAGGCGATGGCTCAATATCTGCGGGTCGATGGGGTGTCCATGTGGACCCTCGACCCCCACACCAACCAACTCGAACGGCAGGCATCCGAGGGAATCAGCACCCTGAGAGCCCCCGACCCCCCCGCGGCGCCCCCATCCGCCTCCCCCTGTCAGGGGGGTTGCGAAACCTCCTCCCCAACCCTGGAACTGCCGCTGGTGGTGGAGGGGCGGTTGATGGGGATGATGGCGATCTGCAGCGCCGCCCCCCTGTCTCCCCAAGTCCGGGACGTCCTGGGCTGGATCGCTAACGCGATCGCGGTGGGCATCGACCGCGTCCGGGCCCGGGAAGAATTGCAGAGCCGCCGGGAGGCCCTGCTGTTCCGGCTGGCTAACCAAATTCGCAATTCCCTCGATATCGACACCATTCTGGGGACGGCGGTGAACGAGATCCGCAGCGTGCTGCAGATCGACCAGTGCCACTTCCTCTGGTACCTGCCCACCCACCCCGACCAACCCAACTTCGCCATCACCCACGAAGCCCGAGATCCGAACCTCTCGGAGGTGTTGGAAGACTATCCCCCCGAAAAAATCGGCTGGCTGGCGACTAGAATTAACAACCGCGAAACTGTCCAGGTCAACGACCTCAAGAACACGACGGTGATCGACGAGATGACCCGGGTATTTTTGGGCGAGGCGGGCATTTCCTCCGAGATCCTGCTGCCCTTGGAAACGCGGTCTGGGCAGCGGGGGGCGGTGGTGTGCAACCAGTACCACCACCCCCGGGATTGGATGGCCAGCGACGTGGAGCTGCTGCGGGCGGTGGTGGACCAGTTGGCGATCGCGATCGACCAGGCGGAACTCTACGCCCAAACCCGGGCTGCCGCCCTGGCTGCCCAGACCCAGGCCTTCCACCTCAGCGAGGCCCTGCAGGACCTCCAGCAAAAAGAATCCCAACTCATCCAGAGCGAAAAAATGTCGAGTTTGGGGCAGATGGTGGCGGGGGTGGCCCACGAAATCAACAACCCCGTCAACTTCATCTACGGCAACCTCACCTACGCCCGGGACTACACCCAGGATCTTCTCGACCTGGTGGAACTCTACCAGGAGGAGTACCCGGAACCGAAGGAGGTGATCCGGGAGCGGATCGACGAAATCGACCTCGATTTCCTGGTGGAAGATCTGCCGAAGATCCTGTCCTCGATGGAAATGGGGGCCGATCGCATCCGCCAGATCGTCGTCTCCCTGCGGAACTTCTCCCGCCTGGACGAGGCGGAAATGAAGCCGGTGGACATCCACGAGGGCATCGACAGCACCCTGCTGATCCTGCAAAACCGCCTGAAGGCAAAAGGCAGCCATTCCGGCATCCAACTGGTCAAAGAATACGGGCAACTGCCCAAGGTGGAATGTTACGCCGGACAGCTCAACCAGGTGTTCATGAATATTCTCAGTAACGCGATCGACGCCCTGGACAACCAACCAGACCCGCGCACCATCACCATCACCACCGAAGTCGTCTCCGGCGAAACCCCGGCCAACCTCGTCTCCCTTCCCTCCCACGGTTGGCCCGCCGAGGGGCTCGAAACCCAAGCCACCCCGAAACCCCCCGCCTCCCAACCCGACCAGGTGTTGATCCGCATCAAAGACAACGGCCCGGGAATCAACGAAGAGGTAAAAAACCGCCTGTTCGACCCGTTCTTCACGACCAAACCCGTGGGGAAAGGCACGGGACTCGGACTCTCGATCAGCTACCGCATCGTGGTGGAAAAACACGGCGGCGTCCTCAAATGTCTCTCCGAAGTCGGCTCGGGGTGCGAATTTTGGATTCAGATCCCCGTGCAGCCACCGCCGGAACTCAGGAATTAGGGAGTCGGGAGTCGGTATTAGGGAGTCGGGAGTCGGGAACGGACTTGATCTGACTGACTAGAGCGATTGACAAGGTGGTTAGTTACACAGTTATGCTCCAACCGAGTCCACGCTTGCGTGGACTTTTGCTGTGAGCCTTGAAATTCATTTCAAGGCGGGTCTAAAATGGGTAGATCTGTCCTAACCGTTCTGGCGGTTGCTATATAAGCTTGCCTCCGGTCGCCTCCGGTCGCCTCCGGTCGCCTCCTGTGCTCCCTCGGCTCCCTCCCTATTCCCTATTCCCTATTCCCTATTCCCTATTCCCTATTCCCTATTCCCTATTCCCTGCCTCCCCTGCCCCTGTGCCCCTAAAATCCGATATCGTCGTCGTCCTCATCCTGGGGGACGCTGGGGGGATGGGAAGGGATGGAGGCGATGATGGCGTCGATGACCTTGGCGACGGGGAGGATCTGCATTCCCAGGTCGCCCGGTTTTTGTCCCTTGGGGACGATCGCCCGTTTGAAGCCCAATTTCGCCGCCTCCCGCAGCCGCAATTCCAGTTGGGACACCGGGCGCACCTGGCCGCCCAGGCCGACTTCGCCGATCAGGATGGTGCGCGGATCGACGACGCGATCGCGGAAGCTGGCCACGATCGCGATCGCCACCCCCAAATCCGCCGCCGGTTCGTCCACTTTCAACCCCCCCACGGAAGCGACGATCGCATCTAATTTGGACAGGGGAATCCCCACCCGCTTCTCCAAAACCGCCAGAATTTGCAGCAGGCGGCTGCTGTCCACCCCCGTCGTTGCCCGCCGTGCCGAGCCGTAGCTGGCCGGACTCACCAGAGCTTGAATTTCGACGACAATGGGACGAGTTCCCTCCATCGAGACGATGGTGGAGGTTCCCGGCGAAAACTCGTCCCGGTTGCCCAAAAACAACTCCGAGGGGTTGACCACCTCCTGCAACCCGTGGGCGACCATTTCAAACACGCCGATCTCGTGGGTGGCGCCGAAGCGATTTTTCATCGATCGCAGCAGGCGGTGGGAGGCGAAGCGATCGCCCTCGAAATATAACACCGTATCCACCAAATGCTCCAGCACCCGGGGACCGGCCAGCGCCCCGTCCTTGGTGACGTGGCCCACGATCAGCAGGGTGATATTCTCCCGCTTCGCCACCTGCATCAGAGCCGACGTACACTCCCGCACCTGAGCCACCGAACCGGGCGCCGAGGTGAGGCTGGCAAAATAAATGGTTTGGATGCTGTCGATGATGGCGAGGGTGGGTTTAAGGGACTCCAACTCCCGCAAAATCACCTCCAAATCCGTTTCCGGCAACAAAAACAGATCCGGTTCCACGATTTCGGGGGGGTGTGAATTTGGGGACTGTTTCCCATTTTCCACCGGCGGAGACGGTTCCGGGGAAGGATGCGCGGCATTTCCGTTGCCCTCCTGCTGGTTCCGCAACTCCTGAGTAAACGGATCGACGGTAACGGGTTCGGCGGGTTCCGGGGGGTGATGGTTGTCGGATTCAGCCTCCGTTTCTTCCCCGTCCCCGCCGTTTTCCCCGACTTCCAACCGCTGAGCCCGCAATTTCACCTGCTGCCCCGACTCCTCCGCCGAGACGTACAAAACCCGCGACTTTTGGGATAAACTGTTGGCAACTTGTAACAGCAGCGTCGATTTGCCGATGCCCGGTTCGCCCCCGATCAGCACCAGGGAACCCGGGACGATGCCACCCCCAAGGACGCGATCCAACTCCCCGTAGCCGGAGGGCATCCTCGATTGGGTCTGGTCGGAAATTTGAGACAGTTTGAAAGATGCCCGGGGTTCTCCCTCCGTCGCACTCTTTCCCGACGATAGAACGGCGGCCCCTTCTTCGCCGAGGGTACTCCAACTAAACCGCTGCATGGATGGGGGTACAGACTGTTCGACCTCTTCTTTCAAGGAGTTCCAGGCGTGGCAGTTGGAGCAGCGTCCAAAAAATTGGGAAAACTCGGCTCCGCACTCCTGACAAATAAAAAGCGTTCGCGGCTTTGCCATTGCTTACAATAATAGGTTTTGACACTCTCCGCGAAGACAGCGACGGAGATTCGGGAATCAGACAAAAGGCTCTCACAGGCGTAGTTAAGTCGCCTCTAATAGGTTGCCGAAGCTTCCCTTTACGTTAACGTATTTCTTGGCTGCGATCGCCAAATCTCGGTGTGGTTGTGATCAAATTGGGGCAGATCGCCAGAACGCCCAGAGTTTCGACCCGTGGAGTGTCAAGGGGTTCTGTGCCAACGCCTTGTTGTATACTAGGCGGACACAACCCAAAGTCCTCCACAACAAGTTTTCGGAGCTCGGTGCTCAGGTAGAATCGATATCGGTAGGCTTTCTGGGTCATTTTGTGAGTTGAGCACCGACTCTGTAAAGAGTCCAAGGCTCCGAGTCGGTCAAATTTCGGGACATCGAGTCCCTCAACGTTGAGCGCAGTCGAAAGGTTGACCCGGAGCCGAGTCGAAGGGAGTGTCAGTCGCAGGGAGCGGAGTCGAACACATCCGATCGAAAAGTCACCCTGCGTTCGGGCGAGGTCTTAGACCCAATTTTCTGATAAGGTAAACGAAGACGCAGCTTTGCCAAATTTAACACGCAACAACGGGGGTCGCCTGCCGAGGCGGTGGCTCGCACCCTTCCAGGTTAGAGGGCGATCGCACCAACTGTTGCACGATCAGAACTGTAACCGAATGTCGTTGAGGGAGTGTTGAAGTCAATTGGAAAACCATAAGGAAAGAATTTTAGTCGTCGATGACGAGGCCAGCATCCGCCGGATTTTAGAAACCCGCCTGTCCATGATCGGTTACGACGTGGTGACGGCAGCCGACGGAGAGGAGGCGTTGGAAACCTTTCGAGAGATGGACCCCGACCTGGTGGTTTTGGACGTGATGATGCCGAAACTCGACGGATACGGGGTGTGTCAGGAATTGCGGAAAGAGTCCGACATCCCGATCATCATGCTCACCGCCCTCGGAGATGTGGCCGATCGCATCACGGGGTTGGAGTTGGGCGCTGACGATTATGTGGTGAAACCCTTTTCGCCCAAGGAATTGGAGGCCCGCATCCGCTCGGTCCTCCGCCGTATCGACAAAGATGGCGGTTCGGGTATTCCCAGTTCGGGAGTGATCCACATCGCCAGCATCCGCATCGATACGAACAAGCGCCAAGTTTACAAGGGGGACGAGCGCATCCGCCTCACCGGCATGGAGTTCAGCCTCCTGGAATTGCTGGTGAGCCGCTCCGGAGAGCCGTTCTCCCGCTCGGAGATCTTGCAGGAGGTTTGGGGCTACACCCCCGAGCGCCACGTGGATACCCGGGTGGTGGATGTCCACATTTCCCGGCTGAGAGCCAAGCTGGAGGAAGACCCCAGCAACCCGGAGTTGATTTTGACGGCCCGGGGGACGGGGTATCTGTTCCAGCGCATCATCGACCCCCCCGAGGTGGGTTGATGGGATCTGGCGGTGGGTTGTCAAACGTGGATTAAAGATGGCTGAGGTCGATTCTAACCGGGTGCTGCGACTCCTGCCCCTCTGCGTCGGTAGTTTGGGGGGGGTGCTGCTGCTGGTCAATCGGGTGCTGACCCCCCAGGTTTTGGACTCCCAAGCCCGCTCGGATGCCTTGGGGGTGATTTTGAGTGCTGTGTTGATTTTGACCACCTTGCTGTGGCAGCAAATTCGACCAGTCCGACCGGAGGCGGTGCAGTTGAAGGGCCGGCAGGGCTTCGAGTTGAAGGCGGATTTGCCGGAGGTGGCGAAAACGGAGCTGGCCTGGGCGTCTCACCTGCTGTTGAGCAATACGGCGACGCGATCGCTGGTGGTGTGGTGGGATTCGCAAGTTTTGCTGCGGCGGGGGATTTTGGGGGAAAATGAGCGGGTGGAACCGGGGGCGATCGTGCGGCGGGTGCTGGAGAAAGGTAAGCCCGTCTACCTGGTGAATTTGGCTCTGTATCCGGGGCGGGTGGAGTTCGACTATCTGCCGGAAAATACTCAGGGGATTATCTGTCAGCCGGTGGGTTCGCGCGGGGTTTTGATTTTGGGCGCCAACGCCCCCCGCAGCTACACGAAACAGGATGAAATTTGGATCGAGGGCATCGCCGATAAGTTGGCGGATACTTTGACCCGCCTCGGGCCGGAGAGTTCCCAAAAAACTGAGGCTGCCGACATTTAACGGGGATTGGGATGTTATTAATACTTTACTGGATACTGGTGCTGGTCATGGTCGTGGGGGTCGTCGGGGCGGTGGTTCCGGGGCTTCCGGGGTCGAGTCTGATCGTGGGGGCGGTTTTGGTCTGGGCGTTCCTGGCTGGGTTCGCCGGTATGGGGTGGCCCCTGGGGGTGGCGATCGCGGTGTTGTTGCTGAGTGTGGGGGTGGATTTCCTGAGTGCCTATCTCGGTGCCCGACAGGCCGGGGCGAGTCGCTGGGGCCAGATCGGGGCGATTGTGGGGCTGCTGCTGGGTTTTTTCGGGCTGCTGCCGGCTTTGCCCTTCGGGGGCCCGCTGTTGGGACTGTTAATCGGGCCGCTGGTGGGGGCCTGGGTGGGGGAGTTTCTCTACCGCCGGGAATTGCCTCTGGGGGAGCGAATTCGGCTGGCGGCTAAAGCGGCGATCGGGATCTTCGTGGGGACGGTGTTGGGAAATATCTTCCAAGGACTGCTGGCCCTGGCGGCGACGGTGGTGTTTCTGATTACGACCTGGCCTTACTGAACAGTTGATAAACGTGGCGATCGCATCCTTTTGAAGGGGTATTTCTATGGAAATTGTGTTTGAATCAACTGAGGATTTCAATCGCAGTCTGGCTCGATTTAGCGGGCCTGAACAGTCAATTATCACCGATGAAGTCGAGCGCTGGGTTCCGTTACTGTTGACCGAAAAAGGTTTTCGAGAACGGCGACTGCACCAATTTTTTCAGTTTGATTTGAGAAACAATTACGGCTCCTCCCTCTACTCATTTATCGTCAACTATTACCTCCGTGTTATTTTAACCATTGACGAAGATCCGCTCTGCGATCGCCTGTTAATTACCCTATTTGATGTGGTCGAAAGCCGGGAAGCGGCGGTGGCTTACAAGCGGGTCGGCGATTCCATCTATCGCACCCTGATCGAAACGTCCTTATCCCCCAAATCATAAGGTAGAAAGGTAGAGTTGATTATGATATCACAGGTTCCCCGATTGGTTGACGATCGCGGCGTGATCCGCCAAGCGTGCAAAATGTTGCCCGAAGCGCTCAAACTTAAATTTTTGGAGGCCCTGGCAGAACTGCAAGATCCGGAATCTTACCAGAAAAAATACTTTCCCGTCAGCCGCCTCAAACGGGTCAAAGGAACGCGACTCAACATCTATACCGTAGACATCGAACCGACTTCAAAATGGCTGTTCTACCTCCAATATGAAGAGGGAAACTTGTACTTGAGGGAACTGGTGAAACCCACCAACAACGGCTCCAAAACCAGCCTCGATATGATCGCCGAAGTCAACGATTTTTGAGCGCCGGACGCGGGGAATCGGGAGTCGGGAGTCGGGAGGAAAAAAGGACAATGTGTCACGGGTATAGCGCTGCGCGCTGGGGTGTGCTCGGTGCTCGGTGCTCGGTGGGGAAGAGGAAGGGGGGGATAAGGGTTTCGAGGTTTTTCCCTTTTTCCAGAACGGTAAACACGCGATCGCGATACCTGCGATAAGGAAAAAACATTCTCCCATCTCCCCCGACATCCATTCCCGCAGATGTTTTCCCGTTGATTCTCGGGATTAGATATCAGCAAAAAGAATCAGGAAATTCGAGAAAAATGGGTGACGGGCGGGCGACTCACTTGCAATTGTCGCCGCTGCAAACTGTGCATATGCTCGAATAATTTCCAGCAATATTCCTGGGTCAGACCGCAGGTGACGGCGCCCCGCAACACGACGTTAAAATACCAGTCGTTCGGGGCCAGTTCCTCCGGAAGTTTCTCGATCACCATGTAGGTTCGCACGTTTTTGTAATGCTTGCCACCGGCGTGAACTTCGATGATTTCCGGGCGATACCCCCCGACGTGGACGTTCCGCTGGGGGTCGATTTTCACCTCTTCCCGCTTGTCGAGGCGATCGCTCAACCGCCAGGGCAACTGATACAATACTCCTTCTACATGGGAATGGGGATCTCTGACCACATCCAACGCGCCGCAGTTGCGACGTCGGGAACGGCGGTAAAAACCCAACCGGTAGCCCCGCAAAATTGCCGGCCCGATGACGTAAGCGTGGGTGGGTTCGCCGAGGGTTCGCTGCAAGTCCACCGGACACATACAAGAACCGTAGGCGAAATAATAAAATGTCGGTTCGGAAATCGTCTGGGATGGGGATTGTTCGTCCCACTCGATGGGATGGATTAGTTTTGATCGCGCGATCGCATCCGCCGGGTTGCTCAACGGGACCTCCTCGCAAATTTTGCCAAACTCTGGTCTATTGTAACGGGACGGACCCGCCCTCAAGTTGTATCCCACACGACAGAGAAACAAAGCCCATACGAAAAGAGTTCGGGAGCTTGATAGCTCCGTCTCTTTAGAGCGGAGTGGAAAAGCGACACGGCGGCTTTAGCCG
>NZ_JAJENU010000272.1:0-21999 GCF_035615495.1 Lyngbya sp. CCY1209
TCTTAAAGGCATAGTCAATGTGCCTCTACCAACTCCTTTAAGAGAAAATCCTAAAGTTGTTGCTACTTTTGTAAAGATTTGTTACTCAGACATTATATCACCCGGGATGGGGGTCACGATCGCGAAAAAATTGCCAAATTCAAAAATTCGGGGGAAACTGCCGGGGACGCTCAAACCGGCGCTCACCCCCTCCGTCGAGGGTTGGCGTTCCCAAGGTAGCCGGATTCAGGCGGGAATTTGTTCAGAAAACACCCCGATTTGGCGGAATTTCTGGTAGCGCATCTCCCGACGCTGTTGGGGTGTCAGGGACATCAATTCGCCCAACGTGTTCACCAGGGCTTGTTTGAGCAGTTCTGCGGCCTGGAGCGGGTTGCCGTGGGCGCCGCCGTCGGGTTCCGGGACGATGCGATCGACGATCCCCAATTCTTTGAGGTCAGGGGCGGTGATTTTCAGGGCTCCGGCCGCCTGGGGGGCTTTCCCGGCGTCTTTCCACAGGATCGCCGCGCAGGCTTCGGGGGTGGCTACGGTGTAGACCGAGTGTTCCAACATCAGCAGTTGTTCCCCCACGCCGATGCCGAGGGCGCCGCCGGACCCCCCTTCGCCGATGACGGTGCAGACGATGGGCACGTCGAGGCGGAACATTTCTCGCAGGTTGTAGGCGATCGCTTCTCCCTGGCCGAGTTTTTCCGCATCCACACCGGCCCAGGCCCCGGGCGTGTCGATGAAGGTGAGGATGGGCATTCCGAAGCGGTCGGCGTGTTCCATCAACCGCATGGCCTTGCGGTAGCCGCCGGGGGCGGCCATGCCAAAGTTGCGGGCGACGTTATCTTTGGTGTCCCGCCCCTTTTGGTGGCCGAGCAGGACCACGGGCTGACCGGCCAGTCGCCCCACGCCGCCCACCAGGGCCGGGTCGTCGGAACCGCCGCGATCGCCGTGCAGTTCCATCCACTCGTCGCTCATGGCCTGGATGTAGTCCAGGGTACTCGGACGCCGGGGATGGCGGGCGAGTTGCAGTCGCTGGGAGGGCGACAGGCTGCCAAAAATTTCCTGTCGCAGTTGGGTCGCCCGGGCTTCGAGTTGTCGGATCTGGTCGGAAACATCGACGCCGTTCTCATCCGCCAACTGGCGGATCTGGTCGATGCGGGCCTCCAGTTCGGCCAGGGGCTTTTCAAAGTCGAGTAAAATCGGTTTGCGGTTGGGACTTGGCACGCCTAAATGCTTTTGAGTCGCGAGTCAGTACAATCTCTTTAGGATTTTATCAGATTACGGCGGGGAGGATGTCAACAATCTCCCGACTCCCGCTTTTCCCCTCAAACCAGTTCTTTATAAAAATCCAGCAGTTCCTGGGCGAGGGCTTTGTTGGTGTACCGTGCCATGGCGCGGTCGTATCCCCGCTGTCCCCGGTCGTCGAGGAGTTGCGGGTTTTCCATCAACTGGCGCAGGCACCCGGCCAGGGCTTCGGCATTTCCCTCGGGGAAAACCAAACCGGCATCGTCGATGACGTGGGGGATTTCGCCGGAGTCGGACCCGACGGGGGGGACGCGACAGGCCATCGCCTCGATGAGGACGTGGCCGAACTGTTCTTTCCAGCCGACGGAGGTGAGGGTTTTGAATTTGTCGGTGGTTTCCGAGGGGAGGACTAGGGTGTTCATGACGTTGATATACTGCCAAACGCGATCGTGGGGGACGCTTTCGATTAAAATCAGGCGATCGCGGATGCCCAATTCGGCGGCGGTATCGAGGAGTTGCGATCGCAGTTCCCCCCGGCCGAGGAGGACCCACTTCCAGGGGCGATCGCTGACTTTGGACAGGGCTTTTGCCAGGGTGAAGAGTCCCTTTTCTTCCACGAACCGACCCACGAAACCCACCACGAAGGCGTCCGGTTCGATGCCCAATTCCGCCCGCAATTGCGGCTGGGGTTCGGGTTTGAACAGGGTTTCATCGACCCCCAACTGGGGCATGATCCGGACCGGGCCTTCGTAGCCGCGATCGCGCAAAATTTCCGCCCCGTCTTTGTTCCCCACCACGATTCCATCGGTGTTGGCGAGGTTGTATTTTTCGAGCAGGGACACGGGAAATTTCAATTCATAGGGGAGATTCCACCAGGTAAAAAATACATTTTTGGCGCCAAGTCCCAGCATCCGATTCAGGGTAATAAACTGAGAATAAGTCAGGGCTTTCGACCCCTGTTCGACTTGGATGATGTCGGGTTTGAGCGATCGCATCAAAGATATCACATCCAATCCAAACGTGAGCAAACCCTGGTTATTTTTGCTGAAATTGGAGATCGGAACGACTTTGAAATTGCCTTCATCTACGGGTTGGGACTCGATCTGTTTGCTCTGGACTCCGCCGGGGTTCCACAGGCGGGGCACGACGACGGTGACTTCGATGCCGGGTTCGAGGCGGGCGAGTTCCCGCAGTTTCTCGCGGTTGAGATCGACGATGTAAGTGTGGCTGGCGACGATAATTTTCATGGTTGGGGTGATCCGCAGATTACGCAGATTGCACAGATTGAATTAAAAGGTCCTCCGTGTCAATCTGATGGTTGAGAAAAATTGAGGTCGGAAGAATGAGAATTGTAGGGGCGAATGGCATTCGCCCAATTCCCGATTCATTTTTCATTTTTCACTTTTCATTTAACCGGCCAATTCGTCCTGTCGGGTGTAAATTTGACCGTCGGTCCAGGTGGATTGAATTTGGGTGGCGATCGCTTTGCACAGTCCCAGGGTATAGAAGTTGAGGCGGGCGGCGACTTTCAGGGGGGAACCGCCTTTGTTGCAGGGGGGACGGCCCAAAACGTGGCAGTCGAACAGTTTGGCGAAAAAGCGCCCGCACTGTCCGGGGGTGAGGTTTTTCAGGCCCATGAAGAAGTGATTGTGGTAAAAGGTGATCTGGTACTGCATCGATCGCGCGCTGATGTCGTGGCAGCCCCCGACTTCTTCTCCGAGGTGGACGAGGTGGGCGTCCGGATCGTACCAGATGATATATCCGGTGTTTCGGATTCGCAGGCAAAAGTCGGATTCTTCCCGGACGGCTGAGCCCCGGAAGCGTTCGTCGAAGTGCAGGCCGTGTTTGTCGAAAATTTCCCGCCGGAAGGACATATTGCAGCCCCGGGCGGAGATGACTTGCTGGGGTTTGACGGTGTGTACTAAATCGATATAGTACCAGGCGATGCCGGGGTCCATCGCTTCGGGGGGCAGGGTTTCGACGGTGAGGGAGCCGCCGGAGTCGCCCAATTTCATGCGATCGAAGACCCGGCCGGCCACCGCACCGATTTGGTCGTTGTCGATGTAGTTGCGGGCGTGGGCGTCGAGGAATCCCGCCGGCAGTTGTACGTCGTCGTCGATGAACAGGATGATGTCCCCTTTGGCTCGTCGCACGGCGTAATTTCGCGCCCCCGGCAGGCTGGCCCAGTCGAGGCGGTGCCAGGAAATTTTGCCGGCATCGGCCAGTTCTTGCAAATCGGTTTGGGTTTCGGGTTCGTGGGTGCGGGTTTGATCCGCGACGATGACTTCAAAGTGGGGATAGTCCTGTTTGAGGACGTCGGCGAGGGTATCTCGCAGGGCTTCTTCGCGGTTGTAGGTGGGAATGACGACGGAGATGGTGGGCCAGTCCATGATCAGATCTCCTTATTGAGCGGGTTGATTATTGAGCCTTCCAATCCATTTTCTCAGGAATTTTTCCACTTCCGTGAAGGTGAGGACGTAAAGGGTCAGCAGAATGGCTGCGATCGCCAGAGAAGTCAGAATCTTCAACTCCGAGTTGCCGGGTAGGGTTCGGTTCAACCGGGGCAGGGTGACGAATAACAGGGGTTGGTGAATGAGATAAATCTGATAAGAATAGATTCCCATCAAAGATAACATCGATAACGGGGGGAGCAATTTTTCTTTATGTTTTGTTAGGGAATGGAAAATTTGATAGCAGGCGAGAAAAAACAGGGGGGTGAACAGGATGTCGAAGCCTTCCATGTAGATGATATCGACGCCGGTATAGGTCAAATATCCGTAGCCGATCGCCCCGGCGGCGAAGACGGAGAGGACCCAGAGATAATCGATTTTGCGAAAGCGGTTGCGGTGGTTGAAAAAGATGATGCCCCAGTAGAGTCCCAGGCCGTACTGAAAGAAATAACTGCCCAGAAAGTCATTTTGCAGGAGATACCAGTAGAGATCGGTGGTGTGATCGACTAACAAACAGGCGAGTTTGGTGAGTCCGCCCCCGATGATGGCAACCGCCAAAATTTTGCCCGGTCGGAAACCGCAAAGGTGAAAAATTAGGGGGGTGACGAGGTAGGCTTGTAAAATGACGGTGAAAAACCAAAATCCGGGGTTGATGGTTTGAAATTGATACCCGGCGAAGCCGACAATATTGAGGATGAAGATGGGGACTGATTTGATTTCGTATCCGCCTTGGAAGAGTTGGTAGAGGAGGAGGCTGAAGAGGACGGCCAGCCCGTAGGAGGGATAGATGCGATCGAGGCGTTTGAACAGCCAAGATTTCCATTCTTTGAACCGCCAGTCGGGATTGTTTTTGACGGATTTTAAAGCCAGGACGTAACTGACGTTGAATCCGGCCATGACAAAGAAAATATCGACTCCCGCATAGCCGACTTTTGCCCCGAGTCGGTCGAGGGCGGCCACCAAGGTGGTGCGATCGGGGTAGTTTTGGAAGAAGTGAAAGAGGACAATTCCCAAAATAGCCAGACCTTTGGTCAGGTCGATCCAATGCATTCGCCTGGTTTTGGGTTTCGGTTGATCCGCAGACATCGATTTATTGACTCCGGTAAAAGGTCAGAAGAAATTGAGAAAAATATTGGCATTCACTCGTGATTGAAATGGGTGGAACATCCGGCCCGATTTGAGGGTGGAAGCGAAGGAGGCGATTTGCATCAGTTGTTCGGGGGTTTGGTTGAAATCGACGCGAATCCTGGGGATGCGATAGAAGTCTTTTTGCCAGCCGATTTTTAGCATTTGGTGATTGTAAAGGTATCCGGATCGGTAATATTGGGATGCCCGTTTTTCGACGGTCGAATTGGAATCGTTGTAGGCGTAGGCGAGATGGGATGCGATCGCGCGATCGCCCCCGTAATTGAGGCACGATCGTAATTGTTCTTGACCGGCGAGCAATTCCCATTCTAACTCCTGGGAATTCAATTCGGTGAGTCGCCGGTGGCTGTAGCCGTGGGATTGGATGTCGTAGAGGTTTTGGGCGAGTCCCTCCCGCAGTTGTTCGCAGGTGGCGTAGCGATCGCCTTTTGGGTCTTCCCGGGTCTGTTTGGGGTTGATGAATAAAACGACTTCGAGTTTTTTTCCATATCGATTTTCCAGTTCTTTGAGCAGGGGTAAAATCCGGGTGTAGACGCTTTTATATCCGTCGTCAAAGGTGAGCATGACGGGTTTCTGATTCAGATGTTGTGGCGGGACTGGCCGGGAGCGATTGAGAAAGTAAGTGTAGAGGTCTTCCGTGGTCAACACCCAATAATTATGGCGGGCTAAATAATCGATGAACTGCGCCAAATTTTGGACATCATAATCCAGGCCGTAAATGGATTTTTTCGCGGCGCGATCGTTGTATTCTCTCAGGTCGATAATATTGTGGAATCCGAAAATCGGAATGTTGACCGATTCAGAATTGACGATAAACCAGGTTTCTAAGTCAAAAACGACCAGCCACAGAACCGCAGTAAAAATTACCACGAAGGAGATCAATCGGGATGTTATTGTGGCAAGATTCATGTGGACGACGGCTCGGAAAACGACGGCTGTTATTTTGACGGTTTTTTATGGGGTAAAATAACCCCCATAAAACCCGTTAATCATCTCACTCATCTTCATCCAATTCTCCCGCTTCTCTCAATCTTTTTCGTTCTTGCTTTTCGATGTCCGGCAATTTGTAAATGACACCGGCGAAGTACCAGTAATAAACGGCGACCGGATCGACATCCAGGGGATAATAGTAGGTATTGTAACTGAGGATCAAAATGAAAACCCAAAAAGATGCCCCGAAACTGCGGAGGCTCGGATCTTTGACGGAACGGTAAGTTTTGAAAGCCGTGAAGGTGATGGCGGTGACAAACCCCAGAAATGCCAAAGTCCCCACCGGCCCGACCTCGTAGATCAACTTGGGATAGTAGGTTTCGATCAACCGCGTTTCCCCAAACATACGGGCCGAGTTGGTCGCCCGTCCGAGGCCTTTACCAAAAATTCCCTTCTGTCCGCCGGTGCTGTGCCCAAATTGATCGGCAATAAAGTCCGTGGGTGGAGAAGCCTGCCAGCGGCCGACAAAACTATCGACCCGCTCCTGGACGAGTTCCGGGTTAGCCACCATTGCTACCCCCAGGAGCAATCCCAAGCCTCCGGCGATGGGGATGAAGCGTTTGAGGTTGGTGACTTGTCCGGTGAGGACGAGCAGAATGACGGTTACGGTGGGTACTAATGCCAGGGCGATGCGCTGTCCGGAAATCACGGCGTTGACGAACACCAACCCCATCCCGACCAAACCGGTGATTCGCCACCGGGCAGAGGGGTCGCTGAAGGCGCTGGCGAAGGTGAAAAAGGCGTTGGCGATCAGGAACCAAGCCCACTGCCAGGGGGCGACGAAGGTTCCGGGGAGGCGGATCATATTTTGGGAGGGGCTGTACACCAAAGCTCCGCCCACCAAACATTTGGCGTCCAGGGTGGCTTTGAACAAATCGTCCCCGGAGAGGTGGTCGGTGCCCTGACAGCGGCCGCTGACTAGAAATTGGTACTGTACGATTCCGAGAAGGCAACAGATAATGGCGAGTACCAGGGTCATGCGGGTGAGGAACAGCAGGTCTCGTTTGTCTCGGATGTGGTAGTAGGCGCAGGTGATCAGGGGGACGTAGCCCAGAAAGACTTTCAAACCCAAAATTCCCATCGGGATGGGTTGGTCTCCGGGTTCGGGATCGAGTTGCTGGAAGCCGTTGACACACAGGAGGGTCAGCAGGCAAAAACCGAGGAGGATGAATAGGGGTTGTTTGATGCCTTTGGGAACGATCATGGGGAGTCGCTTGCGCTTCCACTCCTGATACATGGCGATCAGGGCGGGGATGTAGAAGCCGTCTTTGGCGAGTTGAAATAATGCATTTCCGCCGCCGACCCAATAGGTGATGGTTCCGGAGAAGGGCATATAGGCGAGAAATCCCCAGAGTCCGTAGCGGGGATATTTGTAGCACATGACGAAGACGAAGATGCCGCCGCCGCCGGCGATCGCCAATTTTTCGTCTTTGACCGCAAATAATGCCGCCCCCACGATCGCCGCCACGATTGCGGTGGGAATTAAAGTTGCAATCAGGGCTTTGACATCTTTGGCAAACTGCCGTTGTTTGGCTTTGAGTTGGGCTTTACTCAGCTTCGGCTTTTGCTGTTGCGATTTTTTGTTTTTGGATTTCTTTTTCTTGGATTTTGCCTTGGATGCCATGTTTTAAATAATCCCGGCTTTGGGGTCAGTTGTCCTTCGTGACTCGCTCCCTACTCCCTGACTCAAAACTGCCGTTCTCTTCTCCAGATTTGGAGATCCGGCTAATTCGGACACACTCATCCAAGATTATAACAACTCAAATTGGGCCGTCCAGAGCGGACGGCCCGACAATTCAATCAAGCCGATTAAGCGACCAGGTGCCGTTGGACGACTCCCACGAGACGATCGCACCACCGTTCCACCAAATCGGCGGTGGCCGCTTCCACCATAACGCGGATCAGGGGTTCGGTGCCGGAGGCGCGCACGAGGACTCGGCCGCGGTCGCCCATGTCGGCTTCGGCCGCGGCGATCGCATCTTGCAAGGGTTCGCAGTCTTTCCAGTGGCGGCGGGACTCGGGATTTTCGACGCGGATATTCCGCAGCAGTTGGGGATAGGTGCGGAAACTCTCGTCCACGAGGCGATCGAGGGAGGTTTGCGATCGCTTCACCAAGGCGGCCAGGTGCAGGGCGGTCAGCAAACCGTCCCCGGTGACGCTGTAATGGTGGCAGAGGATGTGGCCGGACTGTTCCCCGCCCAACATCGACCCGGTGCGTTTCATTTCGCCGTGAACGTGCTGGTCGCCGACGGGGGTGCGGACCATGCGTCCGCCGAGTTGCTGCCAAGCCCGTTCAAATCCCAAGTTCGCCATCACGGTGGAAACGATCAAATCCTGGGGCAGTTGTCCGGCATCTCTGAGGGTCTGGCCCCAAAAATACAGGATATAATCTCCATCGACGGTGCGGCCGTGGCGGTCCACCGCCAACACGCGATCGGCGTCGCCGTCGAAGGCGAAGCCGAGGTCGGCCCGATGTTCCAAAACGGCTTGCTGTAGCTGTTGCAGGTGGGTCGATCCGCAGTTGACGTTGATCTGGTGGCCGTCGGGGCGATCGTTGAGGCAGATGACGTCGGCGCCCATTTCTCGGAACACTTGCGGGGCAAGGTGGACGGCCGCGCCCCAGGCCAGATCGAGGACGACCCGCATTCCTTGTAAATTGGTGGTCGGCAGCAGGGGCCGGTAGAGAGAATCGGCGTAATCTCGCACCAATTCGGGTCTGTAGTGGTGTTGTCCGCAGGAGTCGGAGTGGACGGGGAGGGCTTCGGCATCCCGCAGGGCGGCTTCGATTTGTCTCTGCACTTCGCCGGAGAGTTTGGTGCCGTCGTTGCCGAAAAATTTGATACCGTTATCTTCCGGGGGATTGTGGCTCGCGGAGATCATCACGCCGCCGATCGCACCGCAGTTTTGGGTTAGGTAGGCGACGCCGGGGGTGGGGCAGATGCCCAAATTCCACACTTCGAGTCCGGCGGCGGTGAGCCCGGAGGAGAGGGCCATTCCCAACATATTCCCGGAAAGGCGGGTGTCCTGTCCGATCATCACTGGCCCGGGATGATGGTGGTGCTGGCGGAGAATTTGTCCGGCCCAAAATCCCACTTGCAGGGCGAGGGGGGCGGTGAGGAGGTCGCCGACCGGGCCGCGGATGCCGTCGGTGCCGAACAGGGGACTCGCCGGAAGTTCGACACCCGAAGCCTGTTGTAATTTGGGGGGACAGGACATCTTAAAGTTTTTGGGATGGGTTGGCGTGGCTACCATATCGTTCACTCCTCTCGATGTTCACACACTCACAGTGGAGGATAACACGTCCGGAACGGGGGGATATTGATGGGAACTTCAATTCCCCTCCCCGACATCTGAGAGGGTGCGGAATGGATTTGATTGGGGCGATCGCGGGAGAACGGACTCGCGCGGCGGTGATCTGGCACAGATCATTCCCAATTTTACTCGATTTTTTCCGGCAATTCCATCGACAATCGATCGCAATTGAAACGATTCTCTTGACACCTTCCCGGCGGGGGCGGATACTGAGGGCGTATTCAATTCATGTTTTCGCCGGCTGGAGGGGAGGCCCGACTCAACTATGACAACTCGGCAACCGCGATCGCTCGGTCTCTATCCGATCTCATTAATTATTATTATTGCCCTGGCGGGAATCATCTGTTATTCGCCCGTTATCGGCTCATTTTTTTTGTCCGATGATTTCGTTTTGATCGCCCTGTTTGAAAAGCTGGGGCCGTTCGGATTGTGGGTGAATCAGCAGCACGGACAGTCTTTATTTTTTCGCCCGGTTCTCGGGTTGATTAGCTTTCTGGACTATCGAGCTTGGGGCAATTATCCTGTGGGTTATCACCTCACGAACCTGGGATTTCATTTGGCGAATGCCTTCGCGGTGGGTTGGAGCGCCAATCTGTTGACCAAAAATTTGGCGATCGCCCGAAATTATAAAATTATTCTGCCCTATCTGGCGGGGTTTATTTTCCTCCTGCTACCGAGTCACACGGAGGCGGTGTCTTGGATTTCGGCCCGCACGGATGTGATCTCCAGTTTTTTTGGATTGGCGGCTTTTGCCACCTATTTAATCGGCCGCAACTTGCCCAACAAAGTACCGTTCCTACTCTCGCTCTTTCTGTTTTTCTGTGCCGTCCTCTCCAAGGAATCTTTGGTGACCTTTCCGGGATTGGTTATTTTGTACGAAGTTTATGATTCTATCGGAAATAAAAATAACAAGAAATCCGGGCGCGATCGCGGTTTTTTGGTTCTCCCCTATCTCGGCGTTTTGGTCGTCTATTTTATTGGGAGAACCCTGAAGCTGGGTACGCCTTTGGGGGGCTACGGCGGGGACGTGCATTTAAACTTTAATGTCGGACATATCGTCCAAAATCTGGTCATCTATCCGACCCGAACGTTTTTCCCGCCCATTTTTGAGTCCACTTTTCCGCTGTGGCTGTTTATTTTTGTGGGGTTAATTTTGCTGTCTTTGGGCTGCACGTCCCTGTTTATGAAAGGGCGATCGCCCCATCCGGAAATCCCGCCCCTGCTGCTATTTTTGCTCGGCAGTTTCTTCGTCGCTGTCCTCCCCGCGATCAATGTATTTGTCTCGATTACAGATACTCAGGGGGAAAGATACCTCTATTTCGGTTCTGGATTTGCTTCGATTTATCTGGCGATCGTTTTGGTTTTCGTTTGCCTCAAAACCCGCGTCATTTTAATCGCGTCTTCGGTGTTATTATTGATTTTTGGGCTGACGGTTCAATCTTTAAATCAGAACTGGAAAATTGCGGGTTATATTTCCCAAAATATTCTGCTAGAAATGTTACAGGGAAACCCGGAAACACCGGTTATTATTACGGCGATTCCGGATAATTATCGGGGGGCGTACATTTACCGGACGGGATTGATTCAGGGGTTGGAATTGTTTGGCGGTGGGGAAAAATACGCGATCGCATTTACCCGAGAACCGGCGGACGGTCCCTTTGAACGGGTCAAATTTGAAACGGATCAAATTCAGACCGTCATGCATCACGATTTGAGGGAGATTGACGATGCGGTTTTCGTCCAACAGGACCAGCCGGAAATTTTTCAATTCACCCTCTCGAATCCCGACACCAGCTTTCTGCCCTGGCCGAAAAATTCTCTGAAAACCCAAGATTATGAAGTGATTCAATTCGCCCCGACTCAATACAAACTGCTGTTAAAAAATCCGGATTTTGCCGACCATCTCATGTTCTATTCGGACGGCCGGCTGCTCCGTTCTCCTGATTTTTAAAATGAATTGACTTTGGGGCGATGGGTTGACCCATTGCCCCAAAGTCAACCCTCATTACAATATTTATCCTTGTTTTTTTGAGGCTTATTGGCATCGATGGCGATCGTGGTGTATCATGAGTGCAATTTGCCCAAGTCGAGATTGAGTGTGGTGTGATGGAGCCGATTTACATTTTGGGGGCGGGGCCGGCGGGGTTGGCTGCGGCGTACACCCTCACCCAGCAGGGAATTCCGGTGGTTGTCGTCGAACGGGATACGCGGGTTGGCGGACTGGCGAAAAGCATCGAGTACGAAGGGTTTATTCTCGATTTCGGGCCGCATCGATTTTTTACCAAATTGCCCCCGGTTCTCAAACTTTGGCATCAAGTTTTGGGTAAAGATCAGGTTACGGTTAACCGCCTGACTCGCATTTATTACGGAGGGAAATACTTCAGTTATCCTTTGCGGGCGAAACAGGTGATTTTTGCCTTGGGAGGGTTGGAGACAATTCGCATTCTCACGTCCTATTTTAAGGTGCGTTTATTTCCGAAACGGGATGCCGAAAATTTTGCGGATTGGGTGACGGCGAAATTTGGCCGGCGGTTATTTGAAATTTTCTTTCAGGGATATACGGAAAAACTTTGGGGAATTCCCTGTACCGAAATCAGCGCGGATTGGGCGGCACAACGAATCAAGGGACTGTCATTATATCGGGCGATTATCAATGCTTTATTGGGCAATGATGGCAAGGTTAAAACCCTGGTTGATCGATTCCAATTTCCCCGCTTGGGTTCAGGTCAATTGTACGATAAAATTGCGGAGTATTTGCAGCAAAATCGGCAACCGATATTACTGAATACGGAAGTGATCGAAGTTCACCACAATAATTTTCAAGCCACCCACGTCACCCTCAGAAATCGCCGGACGAAGGAAGTGGAAACGGTTCCCTGCGGGGGGATCATTTCTTCGATTCCTTTAACGTTGCTGGTGGAACAGTTGAAGAACGCCCCGCCGAAGCCTGTTATTGAAGCGGCGCGATCGCTCAAATTTCGCAATACAATTTTAGTCTATTTGATCGTCGAGGGAAATCATCTATTCCCCGATAATTGGCTGTACATTAACGATCCGAGGGTGCAACTCGGACGGGTGACGAATTTCGCCAATTGGTCCCCGGAAATGTTGCCGGACGAAACCAGAACCCCGCTATGCTGCGAATATTGGTGCAATTTCGAGGATGAATTGTGGAGTTGTCCGGAAGAGGAATTGCGACGGTTGACGGAATCGGAACTTCGCAAAATCGGACTGTTGAAAAAACAGGCGGTTTCGGGGGGATTCGTCGTCCGCCTGCCTCGCACCTATCCCATCTATGCGGGGGATTATAAAACGTCGCTGGCGACGATGCGGGACTATTTTAAACGGTTCCAAAATTTGCAGTTGGTGGGGCGTTACGGTGCGTTTAAATACAACAACCAAGATCACAGTTTGTTGATGGGAATTATGGCGGCGGAAAATGTCGTCAACCCGGGCAAACACAATCTCTGGGATGTGAACAGCGACAGCGAATATGTGGAGGAGGCGAAGGCGGACACGGAAACCACATCTGCCGCCGTTTCTGGGACGTCTCGTCGCCGTCGGGCGATCGCACTTTTGCGACAGTTTGGCGGCTATTTGTTCACGGGGGGCACCGCGACAATTGTGGACGTTTTGGTGTTTTCTATTCTCACCCAGACGGGGTTGTGGTACGTTTATGCTTTGGCGATCAGCTACTTTTTGGGGTTGAGTACCAATTTCTGGTTAAGTCGTCGGTTCGTGTTCGGAGTTTACTGGCGAAATTGGCGGCTACAATACGGGGTATTTGCCACCGTCGCCCTCAACAGTTTGTTGGCGAATTTGGGGTTATTGCAGTTGTTGATTAATGAGTTGGGATGGGATGTCACAACCGCCCGGTTGGCGAGTGCGGCTTGTGTGGCGTTGATCAGTTTTACGGGACATAAATTGTACTCGTTTTCGTCTGTCGATCGCGTTTCGAGTTTGGATCTGAATTAAACATGGGCGATCGCAAGTTTTCGTTTCAACCCGGTGTGGCGGCGGTGATCGCAATTACCCTCGCCTGTTGGATGGTTTTGGTTCCGTTTGTGAATCAAATTGTTATCCCCATCAACAATAACACGACGGGGGTGATTTCTCGGGCGAGTATCGACAATATCAGCCCCTACACGGATTATCTGAAATATCTGATTTTGCTGTTTGTTCCCCCACTCGTCGCCGTGGGGGCGTTGTATCTGGGCAGACGGGTTGAAACGCGATCGCTTCATTTTTACATCACAGCTTTGACTCGCAATTGGGTGTTATCCACCGCCACGGTTATTTTACTGTCGGCGTGGATTATCAATGTCCCATTCAACCAATTTGAAATCGGTTCGACGCTGCTTGACTCCTTCCACGAGGGGGAGTTTTTGGGATTTTTGCCCGACTTCGCCCAGCTAGAAAAGCCGTTTTTAAATACCGTTTTGGTTCACGGCTACGGGATGGATGTGCTCCCCGGAGAGATGGCTGCAGGGTTAATTTATAACGACAATGGGATCGCGTTGACGCGGCTATTTGTGAACCTGCAAAATGCGATCGCGGTTTGGGGCTATTTCTGGATTTTGTGGGAATTGACGGGAACGGTTCGCCTAGAGAAATCGCGGTTGAAAATATTTTTATTATTGTGTCTACTTTGGTGCATTTTGGATGGGATTTTCTTCAAGTTTGACGGCAGGCGGGGACTGTGGTTTGTGTTTCAGATCGCGATCGCCCTCCGCTCTTTTCGGATCGTCGGTTTTCGCCCCCGCCAGGGGGGAATATTAGCCCTATTATTGGGGGTTTCCCTTCCCCTGGGATTCCTCCACGTTTACGATCGCGCGATCTATTTTTTGGCGGTGTATTTTTTTGCATCAATTCTCGCCCTATTTTTAAATAAAAAAACGGCAAAAATTTGGCTGGGGGGAACCCTCGCGGGTGCGGTGATTTCTCTGGGTGCGATCGCCCTATTTTTGGGTGTCGATCAGTTGGGTGCGATCGCCTCCCAAATCGCCTACTGGGGAAAATACGGCCGCTACATTTCGTTTATCCCCCTCCCGGCGATAGAAATGACTTTCACCTCCCAAAATTTCTGGCTACCCATCCTAATCCAAGCCGGGGTTTTGGTGTATCTGATTTTGGATGCGATCGCCTTTAACTGGCAACTGAAACCGTTTTTCAGAAAACATTTATTCACCCTGTTGCTGCTATCTGCCTCCGGCGTTTACATGAGAATCACCCTCGATCGCAGCGACTTGGGACACGCCTACCACGGGGCGATTATGACGGCATTTCTCAGTATCTATTTGTTGCTGCTGGGCTATCGACGGTATCTCGAACCCCGCCTGGAAACCCTGAGTCTAACCTTATCGCAACAGATGGCTGTGGGGATACTATTGTTATTTTTGATCACCTCGGAACCGGGTTTCAATGTGTGGGAGGCGGGGGCAAAACTCGCCACCCTCCCCGATGCTCTCTCTCGCCGGGATGCGGAATTGTTGCAACCGGATTATTTAGAAGCGATGGAGGTGATGCAACCGGAAATTGAAAATCAATCCTGTTTTTTTAATGTCACTTCCGAGGGATTGTGGTATTATTTATTTGACAAGCCCTCCTGTTCCCAATACAGTTATGTGCTCTACGCAAAACCGACGATCGCCCAACGGGAAGTGATCGCCGATCTTGATCGCACCCAACCGGAAATCATCCTATTAACAAACCGCCTCTGGTTTCAAAACCCTTGGGATGAGGTTTTAAAAGCGGACTCTGCATCCCTGATTTATCAATATATTTTACAACAGTACAAACCCTACAAATCGATCCAGTCCCACTGGTTTTGGAGACGCAGCGATCGCCCGCCGAGTTTCGCCACAACCGACGCTTTCAACGGGGCGATCGACACCCTTCCGGATTCTCCCATATCTGCGGGCGATCGCCTGGTTTTGACGGGGTGGGCGGTGCTTCCAGAAAAAGGCAAACCCGCCGATGCCGTTTATCTCAGTTTCGGGGAAAATAATACGTTGATTTCCGTGGCAGAAGTGGATGTCAACCGCTGGGATGTCGCCAGCGTTTTGTCCGTTCCAAACTACGCGAAATCGGGGTGGACGCTGCGGGTTCCCACCGCCAGTTTACCCCCCGGAAATGTCGAGTTAAAAGTTTGGGCTTACGATGCCCAAAAGCACCAATTGAGTCAAATTGGGGAGGCGATCGCGATCCGGATCGAAACGCCTTGAATCATCAAATGTTAACCCCCTTTTCAATTTCCTTGGTTGGGGGCTAAAATTGAAAATATATAAAAGCAGAATAGTTGGGAGCGACAAACCAAAAAGCAACAGATACGGCTAAACCATACCAAGCTGCAAAAATCCAGTCAGGGGTTTTTTCCCACCATTCACCCAGAAAATTTCGCTGTGCTGCAAAATGGACGATCGCCAAGACGATAAATATTCCCAGGAGATGTGTTCCCAGTTCATTTGAACCCGAGGAATTAAAGAACACGAATGACTGCAAAATGGTCATGGATTTTTCCAAATCTGTGGCTCTGAAAAAGATCCAAGCAATGCAAACCCAGTAGAATGTTAATGGCGGACCCATTGATTTCATAACTCCAGACAATTGCCGATAGGGAGCCGAAAATTTTGACCATTCTCTCTGTACAATTAATGCACCACCATGCAAGCCTCCCCAAATGACAAAATTCCATCCGGCTCCGTGCCATAATCCCCCCAAAAGCATGGTTAACATGAGATTTCTGTAGGTCATCAGTTGACCCCCACGGTTACCGCCAAGTGGGATATAAAGATAATCTCGTAGCCAGGTGGACAGACTGATATGCCAGCGCCTCCAAAATTCGGTAATGTTCTCAGACAAGTAAGGAAAATTGAAGTTCAAACAGAGTTCGTATTCGAGTAAACCGGCACAGGCGATCGCCATATCGGTGTAACCTGAAAAGTCGCAGTAGATTTGCACGGCATAAAATAACACCCCCACCCAAGAACTCCCGGCCGTGTAAGTTTCGGGGGCAGCAAAAAAGCTATCGACAATCGGAGATAAGCGATCGGAAATACAGGCTTTTTTGACAAAGCCAATCAGAAAAAGGAGTAGACAAGATTTGACTCGAACGCGACTAAAAACTCGGGTTTTTTCTAGCTGCGGCAAAAAAGTAGAAGCCCTGACAATTGGGCCAGCAACCAGTTGCGGAAAGAAGCTGACAAAAAGTGCAAAATCCAACAATTTATACACGGGCTTCATTTTTTTATAGTAGATATCGATGGAATAGCTGAGGGTTTGAAACGTGTAGAAACTGATCCCGACAGGAAGGATAATGTTGAGGGTGGTAAAATCGGCAGAAAATCCCAAAAAATTCAGAAAATTTGCGGCGGAATCGACAAAAAAGTTGAAGTATTTAAAAAATCCCAAAATTCCCAAGTTCGTACCCAAGCTGACGAGTAGCCAGATCTTTCGGCGATCGCCGTTTGTCGTTTTGTCGAGTTGGAGTCCCACAATATAATCGACAACTGTCGAGATCCAAATCAAGGAAAGAAAGCGCCAATCCCACGCCCCATAAAATAAATAGCTACAGAGTAGCAGCCATAGCTTGCGATATCGATTTTCTCGAAGTATCCAGTGGGTCGAGAAAACGATTAAAAAGAAAAATAAAAATCTAAATTCTGTAAAAATCATCGGTTAATTTTTCTCCCCATCCAAATAATTGGAAAACCTTTCCGCCAGCAATTTCGAGAACTCGGTCGCCCCGCCGTGATTTAAATGGTCGAGATCGAACCGCTTATTTTCATCGTACAAAGTGGGAAATTCTATCGGATCGTTAAATGCAAATAGAAGGGGTATATATCCTCGAGTATGGGCGGCAATGAGATGGGTTTCTTTTTCCAAGACGGGGGTGATAATAAATACGGGAGTCGCACCGCTGTCACGTACAGTTTTAATTAAATCTTCGATCGCCTTTAACTGATCAGATGTGGGAGCGGCGCGTCGCTCGGGGGTGGGGGTTATAGATTGAACTTTTTCATGATAAGTATCTAAGTTTTCCAAAAATTCCTGATGTCGTTTTTGGAAATTCGGACCCGGCTCGTCATCCAGTGCCAGATAACCGTCAATACCGGGCGTTCCATAGGCGGTGTCTCCCCGGGGATTGAGGGTTGTATCGACTCCTTCTGTGGGGGGGAGTATCCGTCGAATCCAACGATCGCCTTGTCCGAGATTAGTCAAGTTATACAGCAGGGGAAGGGTGTGGGAATAAATTTTTTTTAAATTTAAAACAATATTTCGCTTTTCATTTAATACATTCAACCATAATAATTGATAAATCCAGAGGGTGTGTTCCCAAGTATGCCAGTATATCACCCGCTCAGTTCGCAGATTTTGGTCGTCTATAAGAAGGTTGACATCGTACAACTCCAGAAAAACAAACTCCAGGTTTTGAGGTGTCATGGCGAGAATTTGTTGGAGTACAAAGTGAGTTTCCGGAACGGTCATGCCGGAAACACCAAAATTGTAGGATTGGATGGGATATCCTTGAGATGCCATCAACCGATCAAATTGGCTCGGTACGATGTGTCGATAAATACGGCTGGAACCGATAAAAATTGCCTGATATTCGTCTTTTTTTTCGGAAAATTGGTTCAACTTGGCACTGACGACCGGAATTTCCGGTTCTGTTGTCATGGGATTCAAAATGAGATTGGATAAAAAAAATACGGCCCCGAAAACGCCAAAGTTCACACCCACAATTACCCGATTTAAGCGTCTTCTCCGTCGGGGAGTTGCCGCGGTCGTTTTTTTCATTGGATGAGTCTCTTATTGACAGCATATCGATCGGTGGATCTGAAGCCGGAAGATAGCCGGGAGTCGCAACTTTTTATCCCGAGAATTTTCTGGGATGGTCGGGCGAACAAATTGATAATTTTTTTCTAACACCCCGTCGATTCACAGCTATGACTGCGGCTAAGTATCCGAATACTTTTGATTTCAATTGACCGGAGCTTCTTCGATGAATTATAAGGCAAAATTTTCCATTCGTCAATTTCTGCGATCGCCTGCTGTCAACTCTTCAACCCCCGGGAGAGCGAAGGCCCGAAACACGGTGGGTATTTTTGCTTACCACAAAAGGCGTACCCCCGCCAGCGAACTACACAAAACTTAATAGATTTGTTAAACTGCTGAAAGTCCTGCTACAGAGGAACGATGTATGGTCGCGCAAACTACGCAAAACAACCTCGATCGCTTCGCCACCCTATTTTTCATCATGGGGGCATTACATATATACGTCGCCCTCCGCAAACGCACCCGACAGATCGCCGCCCTCGGCACGGTTTGGGGCAGAAATTGCTTGGTGGGCGTGATTTTTTTCGCCGTTGTTTCTCTGGCGATCGACATTCTCGGGAATGTTTGATCTCTGCGATCTCCCCCCGAGAATTGGGGGTAGGTTAAAATACCTTTAAAATTTCCAAATCAAACGATTCAGTACCGGCAATATGTTGGTTTTTATCCCAAGGCGATCTGCCCATCGGACGGATTCGAGGGCGATCGCCTGCCTTTTGTACGGCTTTCCACCGCCCGATCTCGCCACCAGATTGTACAATAAAGCTGTTGTCGCTGGAGAGCCCTGTTGCCTATGTCCACTGCCGCACCTGCAAAAACCGAGTACGAAGCGGTGATCGGGTTGGAAACCCACTGCCAACTCAGCACCCAAACCAAAATTTTCTCCAACTCCTCGACGGAATTCGGCGCCGATCCCAATACCAACATCGATCCCATCTGCATGGGACTGCCGGGGGTGCTTCCGGTTTTGAATCAAAAGGTGTTAGAGTACGCGGTGAAGGCAGCGCGGGCGCTCAACTGTCAGATCGCGCCCTACAGCAAGTTCGATCGCAAACAATATTTTTATCCGGATCTTCCCAAAAATTATCAAATTTCCCAATTCGATCTCCCCATCGCCACCGGTGGCTGGCTGGAAATCGAAATTGTCGATGAGGACAACAACCCGATCCGCAAACGCATCGGCATCACCCGCCTCCACATGGAAGAAGATGCGGGAAAACTGGTGCACGGGGGGAGCGATCGCCTGTCGGGTTCCACCCATTCGATGGTGGACTTCAACCGCGCCGGAATTCCCCTGGTGGAAATCGTCTCGGAACCGGATATCCGTTCGGGACTCGAGGCTGCCGAATACGCCCAGGAATTGCGCCGTATCGTCCGCTATTTGGGGGTGAGTGACGGCAATATGCAGGAGGGTTCCCTGCGTTGCGACGTCAACATTTCCGTGCGTCCGGTGGGACAGAAGGAATTCGGCACGAAAGTCGAAATCAAAAATATGAACTCCTTCAGCGCCATTCAGCGGGCGATCGACTACGAAATCGATCGCCAAATCGAAGCGTTGGAAGCGGGGGAAACTCTAGTGCAAGAAACCCGCCTCTGGGAGGAGGGCAGCCAGCGCACCATCAGCATGAGGAGTAAGGAAGGATCGAGCGATTATCGCTATTTTCCGGAACCCGATTTGCCCCCCATCGAGGTGTCGGCGGAACAGTTAAAACAGTGGGAGTCGGAACTGCCGGAACTGCCCGCCCAAAAGCGCCACCGCTACGAGACGGAGTTGGGGTTATCTGCCTATGATACCCGAGTTTTGACGGACGATCGCACCGTGGCGGAATATTTCGAGGCGGCGGTAGCCGCGGGTGCCGATGCCAAACAGGCGGCGAACTGGGTGATGGGGGATATTACCGCCTATTTGAAAAACGAGAAATTGGCGATCGCAGACATTGCTTTAAAGCCGACGGATTTGGCGGAATTGATCGATTTAATTTCTCAGAGTACGATCAGCGGTAAAATTGCCAAGGATATCCTGCCGGAACTGCTTTCTAAAGGCGGTTCGCCGAAACAATTGGTGGAGAAAAAAGGCCTGATTCAGATTTCCGATACCGGGGAATTGGAGGCGATCGTCGATGAAGTTTTGGCGAGTCATCCCCAGGAAGTGGAACAGTTCCACGGGGGTAAAACGAAGTTGAAAGGGTTCTTTGTCGGACAGGTGATGAAGAAAACCCAAGGGCGTGCTGATCCGAAGTTGACGAACCAATTGTTATCGAAAAAGTTGCAGAAATAAATGATATCATGTTCGCCCAAATAGTTGCGATCGCAACTATTTTGTAATTTGGATAATCAGAAATTGATACGACCGCTGATTATCCGAACTTGAGCTGACGGGGATGGGTGCGATCGCGCCCATCCTTTTTGGTGATCAAATTGCCGTCATGGCGACTGCATTGCGATCGTCTCATCACTGGTTGATAAAATGAATTGATATCGAGCGATCGAACGCGATTTGATTAGTGTTAAATCCCCCCCGGCTCCCATCCCCCCCTACCCCCCTTTGTAAGGGGGGAGATAAGGGGGAGGAAGGGGGAGATAAGGGGGAGATAAGGGGGGAGAATGCGCTCGAAGTCCCCCTTACCAAGGGGGATTTAGGGGGATGTTTCCTCCGCCGCTTCGTTCTTCCGCTCCACAGCCAGTTCGATCAGTTTATCCACCAGTTCCGGGAAGGCGATTCCTGTCGCCGCCCACAGTTGGGGATACATACTCAATGCGGTAAATCCCGGTAAGGTGTTGATTTCATTGATCAAGATTTCCCCGGTTTTTTCCACGTAGAAGAAATCCACCCGAGCCAGTCCTGCACAATCGACGGCGAGGAAGGCTTCGATCGCCATGTCGCGAATTTTGGAGGCGATCGCGGTATCGACGGGGGCGGGAATCAGCAGTTCTGCCTGTCCCTGGGTATATTTTGTTTCGTAGTCGTAGAAATCGGTATTGTAGGTGATTTCTCCCACCACCGAAGCTTTCGGATAGTCGTTGCCCAAAACCGCGCATTCGAGCTCCCGGGCTTCGACTCCGGCTTCGACGATGATGCGGCGGTCGTAGGTGGCGGCGGCGTCGAGGGCGGCTTCGAGTTCTGAGCGCGATCGCACTTTGGAAATGCCGACGGAGGAGCCCAAATTGGCGGGTTTGACGAAGCAGGGGTAGCCCAACTCGTCGAGTTCGTCGCAGAGTTTGGGGAAGACGCAGGGGTTGGACCAAACTTGCGATCGGCGGACGGCTTGGTAGCGGACTTGGGGGAGTCCGGCCCGGGCGAAGGCCGTTTTCATGGCGATTTTGTCCATCCCCACCGCCGAGCCGAGAACCCCCGCCCCCACGAAGGGGACCCCCATCAGGGTCAAAAGTCCCTGCACCGTGCCGTCTTCGCCGTTGGGGCCGTGGAGGATGGGGAACCAGACGTCGCTCCCTTCCAAAATGGCGGGTTCGGGGACGCGATCGCTCGGTTTCACATCCCCATCATCTGCGGGTAACGGCTGGCCCGAAGCTAAAACCTGTTGTGCCGTGTCTCCCCCCTTCCAAACGCCGTTTTTCTGGATATAAACGGGGAATACCTCGTATTTGTCGGGGTTTGAGCCGGCCGAGAGCGCCGCCGCGATCGCCTTTGCGGAGGTGACGGATACCTCATGTTCGCCCGAACAACCACCAAATAACAATCCCACTCGGAGTTTTGTCATATCACCCTACCATTTAACGTCCCGATTTACTTTGACATATTCTCACGACAAATCCAAGCCGCCCGGACCGAAAATTTTCGCTTTGTAGCTTTGTAGCTTTGTAGCTTTGTAGTGGACCGACACGACTAAAAATGTGCTTTCGTGTAGTGGGCTGTTTCATCTTAAATGAGGGGATCGGATCTGAATCCACAGGCAAGATGCCCGATGCTCCGTTTTGAATTTTGCCTCGTTTGAGCTGAAACGGTCCAGTAGGGTGGGTTAGGCGCGGCAGTAATTTTTCGGAAAAACCCACAACTTTTCATCCGCGCCGTAACCCACCA
>NZ_JAJENU010000273.1:0-538 GCF_035615495.1 Lyngbya sp. CCY1209
AGGAGGCGATAGCCACCCCCAGTTTTAGGATTCACAACCCTAGGATTGAAGCGGGGAACGGAAGGCGGTGAGGTGGAGTCTGCCACCAAAAGCCCGACCACTGCCAACTATCTATGACTAACCGGAAGGTAAACGTCTGCCATGAACCCTCGATACAGTCTGGTATCGAAAGAGACTGATTACGATGCTGCTCGAATGAGCAAGTGGAAGAATGGAAGTTTCTTAATACTATCCATATAGACCCTTAAAAGTACACCGGGGGATAGGACGAGTCTAAGGATGGAATACCCATACAGATGGAACGAAATAACCCCATATTGGCTCTTGCTCAATGGTCGATTAAGCAAGTAGTGAAGGCAATAAGCCGCAAGTGTAAGCGTAAGCCAGATGGGGATGAGATGTAACCAGAAGCCAACGCCCAGATGTAATGTGTGGGATATGCAGACGGGTTACGGTTCAGGCGTAAGATGGAGACTTGAGTAGCAATAATGGCGAGGTCTAGTCAAACCAAAGGATTCGGCAAGCCGAAACCAACGGT
>NZ_JAJENU010000274.1:0-22879 GCF_035615495.1 Lyngbya sp. CCY1209
ATTTTTCAAGATTACCTGACATTTATTTAAATAATTAAACGATAATTGCAAAACCGATAAGCCAGACTTCCCAAAAAGCGACGGGACGGGAACCGCCGGCCATCCCCATTCGCATCCGAAAATAGAATTGGGCATTTCGGCGATTTCACCGGACAGATAATTTCTGTAAAACTTGCCACTTTTGGGGAATTCATAGTAGCGACAATTGGGGTGGGGAAAGAATTGAAAATCATCAATTATCAATGATCGATAGATTCCCGGTTTGCCGAGGCAATTCGTGTATAATCGGGGGCAAGATCGGAGGACGGGCGCGATCGCGAACTCCGGTTAGGGTTGGGCTATGATGGTGGAAAAATGTGATATGACGTTCGAGATCGGTGGCGATCGCGTCCGGTCGTCTTCCGGCTCTAGCACCCATACCAATCACTCAGGATCTTTGACTCAAAATGACACAGACACAAGCAGATACGCCCCAAAACTTTCAGGCTTCCACTTCCAACGATGTCATTATCGCCCAAGACGTTCACAAATGGTATGGCAACAACTTCCACGTTCTCCGGGGAGTGAGCCTAACCGTGAAACGGGGGGAAGTGGTGGTGATCATGGGGCCGAGCGGCTCCGGCAAATCGACCTTCATCCGCACTTTTAACGCTTTAGAGGAATTCCAGCAAGGCAGCATCGTCATCGACGGGATCAGCCTCTCCCACGACCTCAAAAATATCGAAGAAATTCGTCGCGAAGTGGGGATGGTGTTCCAGCAGTTCAACCTATTTCCCCACCTGACCATCCTCCAAAATGTTACCCTGGCGCCGATTTGGGTGCGGCGGTGGCCGAAGGCGAAAGCCGAAGAAGTGGCGATGCAACTGCTGGAGCGGGTGGGAATTCTCGAACAGGCGAAGAAATTTCCCGGTCAACTTTCTGGGGGTCAACAGCAGCGGGTGGCGATCGCCCGGGCGTTGGCGATGCAACCGAAAATCATGCTATTCGACGAGCCGACATCCGCCCTCGACCCGGAAATGGTGCGGGAGGTCCTCGACGTGATGCGGACTTTGGCGGGGGAGGGGATGACGATGGTTTGTGTCACCCACGAGGTCGGATTTGCCCGGGAAGTGGCCGATCGCGTCGTTTTGATGGCCGATGGTCTTTTGGTGGAAGAAGCCACCCCGGAGGCGTTTTTCACCAATCCCCAAGAAGAGCGGACGCAGAAATTTTTATCGCAAATTTTGTAATCAAAAGGAACGAGAAATGGGAACAATTATTAATGATCAATTATTAATTGTTAATTATTAATTGTTTCCTACACCCTGCCCCCCAATTCATCCGCCACATTCCCCAACCGCCGGTTGATAGAGAGCGGATGCCAGAGCTGTTCGAGGCGGTGTGCGGGGAGGGTCAGGTAGAGGATATCGCCGGGACTGAGAAGGAAATTGAGCAGTTCCCAACTGTGGATGGTCTGGCGGTCTGTTTCGATGTAGAGGGGGACGAAATCGACGCTTTTGGCGACATCCTGCACCCGCTGTCCGCAGAAGGGGTGGTTGGCGGTGATCAGCGTGGCGAGGGCAACCCAGAGACTATCGGCGGTGATGCCGTTGCCCAAAATGCGGCCCCCGATCGCCGCGGCGGCGAAGGCGGGGGCGGCGATTTCGGTGGGGCTGAGTACGGTTTCAAAATCGAACACCTGCTGCACCATCAACCCGAAATGGGGGTCTTGGTTGCGGACGACCATCCGCAGGCGGGGTGCGATCGCCCTGGCGCTGAGGGCGATTTCCAAATTGGCGGTGTCGTCGCTGGTGACAGCCAGGAGGGCGTCGGCCTGTCTGATGTTGGCATTTTCCAGGGTAGAGGCGAGGCAGGCGTCCCCCTCCAAAACGGGAATTTTGAGCGATCGCGCCGTACTCAAAAACCGGTTGTTGGGATCGCGGTCGATCGCCACCACCTCGTAGCCGCTGGCCTGGAGTCGTTCGGCGATTTGGATGCCGACCCCCCCCAACCCGCAGATGATGTAGTGGTTGCCCTGGGGGACGCGGGTAGCGTTGAGATATTCCGTCAGCCGGGTTCCGAGGACGAAATCGTTGAGGAGGGCGTAGCAGATGCCGATCACCCCCGCGCCGACGAGCATCATCACGGCGGTGAAGATTTTGATGCTCTCGGGGGCGTTTTCCGCCACCTTTTCGTTGCCCCCCGCCCCGGTGATCATGCCCACGGAAAAATAGAGGGAATCGACAAAAGAATTATTCAAATTGATGCTGACGTAGGTGACGGTCGCCAGCAGGATAGTGAGTAACAAAACCAGGGCGATCAGCACCGCCTTTTTGCCGTGTTGCCGAAACTTTTTCAGGCTGTGAATAAATTTCACCCAGCGCTGGTAGAGGGTGATCCGCTTGGTGCGGATGCTGGGTTTGGTGGCGATAATCAAGCGATCGCCCACCTCCAGACGCCGTCCGTCGATGACGGCGGAAACCAGATCGACATCGCTGGCGGTGGGGAGATAGTAAATTAACATCCGGTTGCGGTCAGACCACAGGTCGTGGAGACTTTTGCCCAGCCAGGGGTGCTGGGGGTCGATCAATTCTTCGTGGATAGGCCAGGTTTGCTCGAACAGTTGCACCTGCCCGATCGCCCGGTTTCCCAGGGCCGCGAACGTGAACACCGGGGCGGCGAGGGCGGAGACGCTCATGGAGGAGTGGGCGGGCAAAATGCGATCGAGACTCTCCCCCAGGTTGGTGTTGAAAAGGCGGTTGATGATGCGGATGTCGGGGTTGAGGATGCGGGCCTGCATCAAGATCGCCAAATTGGTGGCGTCGTCGTTCCCCGCCAGGACCAGGGTGTGGGCATTTTGAATGCCGGCGGCCAGCAGGGTGGAGGCGGCGCGGAAACTTCCCACCACCACGTCCGATCCCTCCCCCTTGACGGGCTGTTCGCTGACCCCCACCACGATCGCCCCCTGCTGTCTGAGGAGGCGAAAAATTTTGTAGCCCGTGCGACCCAAATTGCAAACAATAATTCGAGGTTTCATGGTCGGGAAATTTTAGATGCCCTCCGGGGGTTCAGACTGATCGCTTGGCGTTCAACCCGATATTATGACTCAAACTCTCAATTCCGACTGTATCCCACATAGCAATTTTCCGACCCGACCGGCAGAACTCGAATCGGGGGCCGGGAAGAATTGGCAATTCTCAATCATTCATTTGCGTTCCCCGCCCGGGCGAGAAACGCGATCGCGCCGGGGAGTCCGGATCTATCCCCGGGAATGCGATCGCCCCTCCGGTGTAAAATAATAGCAGCTTCCATCCCGACATCCGCCAAGAAAGTCCTGCACCTCCGTTCAAAATTAATGCCGGGATGGTTGATAACACCTCCATTGTCGCCCGCCGCTTCCTCGGCTGGCGTGCCGGAGAGATCTCCCCCGGATGAGATCCATTCAAATAACAATTGCCCCCGATTCTTCAATTCGATCCTATGTCTGAAAACAATAAATATACTTTGGTGACGCGCAGCGATTTTGACGGACTCGTTTGTGCCGTTTTGTTGAAAGAACTCGACCTGATCGACAAAATTCAATTCGTCCATCCTAAAGATATGCAGGACGGCAAAATCCAACTCGACGATCGCCACATCACCACCAACCTCCCCTACGTCGAAGGCGTCCACCTGGCTTTCGACCACCACCTCAGCGAGACGGTGCGGAATCGAGAAATCAAGCCCAATCACATCATCGACCCGGACGCCCCATCGGCGGCGCGGGTGGTGTACAATTACTATGGCGGGGCGGAAAGGTTCCCGAACATTTCCCAAGAAATGTTGGCGGCGGTGGACAAGGCGGACTCCGCCCAATTCAGCCGGGACGAGATTTTGAACCCCGAAGGCTGGGTGCTGCTGAGTTTCCTGATGGATGCCCGCACGGGGTTGGGAAGGTTCAAAAATTTCCGGATTTCCAACTATCAGTTGATGATGGAGTTGATCGACTACTGCAAAAATCACTCCATCGACGAAATTTTGAGCATCAAAGATGTCAAAGAACGGCGGGATTTCTACTTCGACTCCGCCGATCAATTTAAAGAACAACTCGATCGCTGCATCACCATCCACGACCATCTCATCGTCGTCGATCTCAGAAACGAAGAGACCATCTACCCCGGCAACCGGTTCATGATTTACGCCCTGCACCCCGACTGCGACATTTCCATGCACGTCCTGTGGGGGTTGAAGCAACAAAATACCGTCTTCGCCGTGGGCAAATCCATCCTCAACAGGACTTCGGACGTCAACATCGGCAATCTGATGCTCGAATATGGGGGCGGGGGACACGCCAACGCCGGGACCTGTCAGGTCGAAACCGATCGCGCCGAGGAAGTCAAGCGAGAATTGATCGGGAAGCTGACGGCTTGAGGGGGGTCGTCGAAGCGGACAATTTCAACCTTACGATAGAGGCGATCGCCGGGACTCCGAAAAAACCGATCCCGGCGATCGCCTTTTTTGAATCGCCAGCCGAATCAGACCTAGTTATTTTACGGATAAAAATACAGAATTGCAACCCCAACGCGGTTCTTTATCAGATCTTTACAATCGAGCTTTTCCAGTTTTACATTTTCGCAAGGCGGAATTTAAAGGCCACCGGATTTTTATCATATCTTTACACTGAGCCAACGGAACTTTTACACACAGATCTTGTTTTTTCGGGTGCCGATCTGCCAAAGTAATGGAAAGGTTTGATCGGGGTTCAGTGCATCGGAAGAGGTGCCTCTGGCGACCTCAAAGCGACTGCCTACCGTCTGTCCGGGCGATCGCCACCCGACCCTGCCCCCCCTCGCTGTAGAACCGTAAAACTACGGAGAACTACAGATTTTTCCAGGGGATCGAGATCTTTGTTTAGCATTCGGAACTTGTCATGACCTCCAACTCGCGTCCGCCCATTTATTCCTCACCTTCGAGACCGTCCGGAACGACAGCCCGTCGGACTCCCAAACCGGAACAGCCCTCAGAACTCGGACAATTTGAACTGTGGTACCAGCCCGCCTACCGAGTCGCCACCTCCGAAGTGCTGCACAACGAAGTCCTGCTGCGGTGGCGGGACGGCCAGGGCAAACTGTTCGAGCCGCGAGAATTCATGCCCGTCCTCGCCGAGATGGGACTGCTCTCCCAAGTGGACCGGTACGTGATCGGGCAGGCGATCGACCGACTCGTCGAGAATCGAAAAATTCACCTGTCCGTCAACCTCTCGAAATTCGCCCTCCGAGACATCGCCCTGACCGACGACTTGCGCGCCTGGCTGATCGAGGGCGAAATCGACCCCCAACGCCTCAGCTTTGAACTCAACGAAATCACCATCGCCCAAAACTTCTCCCCGGCCCTGGACTTCATCAAACGAGTCACCGGCATCGGGTGTTTGGTGACGATCGACAACTTCAACAACCTCGCCCTCACCCTTTCCCAGTGCAAGCAACTGCCCATTGATCGCGTCAAACTCGACAATAAATTTATCCAGCGCATCAAAGCCGACCCAGAAAATCCCGCCATCCTCAAGCGCCTGCGGGAAATCGGCTACATCCTCGGCCCGGTTACGGCCAAATACATCGCCGACGAACAGACCCTGGAAATCGTCCAAAAAATCGATTTGGACGCCATCCAGGGGAACTTCCTGCACCTGCCGGACGCCGAGCCGAACCTGACCCCCCGCATCGTCCGGGAAGAAATCGAAGACAGCCCGATCGCCGGCGGGCCAGAAATCCTCCCCTCCCCGATCGCGATCGCCAGCCTTTCCGTCTCTTCCGAGGAAGAAAGTCCCACTTCCGAACTCGCCGTCCCCGCCGCCGACGCCTCCCAAATCGTCCCAGCCCGGCCCGAGTCCGGCGAAATCACCCGAACGGACACCGAACCCGCCCAGAATGCGATCGCCCCCACCCAAACCCAGGGCGGAAACCTCCAGAAACACGTTTTAAGCGAACGGAAACCCAGCACCGTCAACCGCGTCCTCGTCGGGACGGCCCTGGTGGGCTTGGGAATCACCACCGTCGGCATCGGGATCACCTCCATCTGGCACCGGATGTCCCATATGGTGGTGGAACACGGCGTCGTCAACGGCCGCCTCGTCCGGCTGCGGGCGCCGATTTCCGGCAACGTCGAGGAATTTTACGCCCGCCCCGGCGCCCGGGTCCAGCCCGACCAGATCCTAGCCCGCATCCAGCACATCCCCGACGAGGAGAACTTCTATCCCGAAACCGTCGCCCAAACCGTCCTGCCGACGCAGCCCGGAGCGCCCCAGTTGGAATACCCCGAATTTGACCTCCCCCCCGACTTCGACCGCGACTATCAAAAACTGCAGCGGGACGCCGACGAAGCCGAACAGGAAATCGTCCGGCGCCGGGGACAGCTCGAAGCCAAAACCCAACAACTCCGGGCCGCCCAAACCGCCCAAACCGCCCTGCAAAATCGCCTGCAAGAGATCCGCGGCCAGCACGACCGCATCCAGGTGGTGGAAGTTGACGTCCGCGGCGCCGAAATTGCCCAACGTCAGGCGGCATTGGATCGGGCCGTCGCCGAAGCGGAACTGGCCCGCGGCGAATACGACCGCTTCCAAGGCCTGATGGCCGAGGGGGCCATCTCCCGGCAGCGGGTGGACCAGTTGAAAGCCAACTGGGAAACCGCCCAAATCAAAGTGCGGGAAATGGAGCAGAGCCTGCGGGCCGCCCAAATCGCCCACACCGCCGCCCAAAACGGCGTCGGGACCAACAAAGAATACTCCCACACCCTCGCCCGGGAAATGAGCCAACTCGAGCAGCAAATCGCCCAGCAGTCCGGGGAAATCGCCCGCCTGCAGAGCGAAGTGAACGCCGCCCGACAGGAACTCGCCCTCGCCGAAACCCTCCGCGACCGTCGCCTGACTCAAGTCCGGGCCGAAGGGGCGAAAGTGCGGCAACTCCGCGAGCAGTACGCCGCCGTCCGACAGCAGCAGGAGCAAGTCCGCCGGCAGCAGCAGGAGCAGCAACAGCAGCAACTCCAGCAGCAACAGCAGCAACTCCAGCAGCAACAGCAATACCAGAACGCCAGCCTGCAGCGGGCTTTGACTCCGGTGGAGATGGAACTCAAGGCGCCCTTCGCCAGCGTGGTCTACAAAACCGAGCGGGAAAAAGGCGAAATCGTCAACAAGTCGGAAGCCGTCCTCAGCCTCCTCGACTGCAACGAGCTGTGGGTGGAAGCGGTGATGCGGGCCGAAGACGCCAGCAACTTGGATTTGGAAAAACCCGTCCACGTCCGACTCGGCGATCGCGATCGCATTTTCAAAGGCGAAATTGACCTGATTCAGCCCATCAGCACCATCAGCGAAGCCGAAGTGGGAGGGGTCGGACTCGAGAAACAGGGGCGGCGGATGCAGGTGCAGGCCCTCTCCCCCACCATCCCCGAAACGTTGATGCGGGAACCCCTCCTGAAGCGAGTCACCGTCCGCATCCCCCCCTCCCCCGACGGCGTCGAAGCCCAAAAACTCTGCGGACTCGGACAGGTCGCCCGCCTCAGCTTCGGCAAATCCGACGCCCCCGACCTCACCGCCTGGAAATCCCGGTTTGCGGGGATGTACGGCTGGATTCGCGATCGCGTCGTCGGCGCCCCCCAATCCGAATCGGAACTGGTTTCCCGCCCCCCCGAGAACCCGACTTCGGAAAATTAAGCCTTGCTCTCCCATCCCTTCAACTTCTCAAAATTAGCCCTCGACCTCCTATCCCTTAAACTTCTCAAAATTAGCTCTCGATATCCCATCCCTTAAACTTCTCAAAATTAGCTCTCGATATCCCATCCCTTAAACTTCTCAAAATTAGCCCTCGACCTCCTATCCCTTCAACTGATATCAAGTGTCGAAGTTCAGAAATCGTTGGGAAACATTCAAACGATTCTGGCGGACACGATCGCACCGAGCCACCCCGAAGAAAAACGAAATTTTATCGAACATTGTACCGACACTCACCCACTCGCCTCTGAATCATGACCCAATCTGCGACTCTCAATCAAAAACAGCCGGCCTACCCGGCCAGCCAACAGCCCGGCTGGATCGGAATGGTGATCATTTCCGCCTGCGGTTTCCTCGGACTGCTTTTACTCAGCGATCCCCTCAAATTGACCACCGTCGGCCTGTCCGGCGTGGTGGGCATGGGGGCGGTGGGACTCTGGCGCTGGTCCTGGTTCCTGGTTCAGGTACTCCGGTCTCGGTTCTTCATGCACGCCGTCTTCCCCCGCTGGCGGGAGAAGGCTGCGGCTATTCCGACCGAAGACCTGCCCCATATGTGCTTCATGGTCCCCACCTACAAGGAAAAACTCTGGATCACCGAGCGGGTGTTTCGCGCCATCGTCTACGAAGCCAGAAGCATCAATCAAAGAGTCACCGTTTTGGTCAACAGCAGCGGGCCGGAGGAAAATGCGGCGATCGTCGATGTCCTGAAATCCTACGATCCCGAACTGGAATACATCAACCTGATCCAGATGACCCAAAAGGACGGCAAGCGCAAGGCGATGGCCGACGGGCTGCGCCACCTGAGAACCCTGAATTTGCCCGAAGATACCATCGTCGCCCTGATGGACGGGGATACGGAACTCTGTCCGGGGACGCTGCTGGGATGCCTGCCCTTTTTCCGGATGTTTCCCAAAATCGGCGCCCTCACCACCGACGAAATGCCCATCGTCCACGGCTCCTACATTTTTTCCGAGTGGTTCCACCTGCGCTTTTCCCAGCGGCACTATCAGATGTGTTCCCTGTCGCTCTCCCGGAAAGTGCTGTGTCTGACGGGCCGGTTTTCCCTGTTTCGCTCCGAAGCCGCCTTTCACCCCGACTTTATCAGCCGTCTGGAAAGTGACTCCCTCGACGATTGGCTGTGGGGGCGCTTCAAGTTCCTGTCCGGGGACGACAAGAGCACCTGGTATTTCCTGTTGGAGAACCGCTACGAAATGATTTACATCCCGGACGTGATCGTGAACTCCCTCGAAACCCACTCCGGTTCGGTGACGAACCGAGCCTACAACAACATGAGGCGCTGGTTCGGCAATATGCTCCGCAGCAGCGGGCGGGCGATCGGTCTGGGTCCGAAGGTGGTGGGATGGTTCCCCTGGTGGTGTCTCCTCGACCAGCGGATCAGTATGTGGACCTCTCTCATCACCCCCGGCCTGCTCCTGATCGCGTTATTGTGGGGCAAATTCGTGCTCGCCGGGATGATTTTGTGCTGGGTTTGTTTCAGCCGCCCCCTGATGCTGATTATCATCTTCATCGGCCGCCCCTCCCACCTGAAACCGATCCACTTTCCGGTCTTGGTGGCGACCCAGTGGAGTTCGTCCGTCATCAAGGTTTGGAACCAGATGAACATGGCCAAACAGAGTTGGAACAACCGCGGCACCCAGAGCATCAAGGCCGAATCCAAAGGGTTCATGGCTTGGGTGCAACTGATGGTTTCCCGGTTTTTGCTGGTGTCCCAGGGGTTGGCATTCTTTATCGCCCTTCTGTGGTGGTGGATGGGAATTCTCACCCCCGTCCAGGATATCAAGAGCGTGATGGCAAATTATCAGAATGCCGGGCCCGAAATTGCCGTGGAAGTGGTGGAGGCGATCGCCCACGATATCAGGCCCAACGATCGCCAAGATGATTCCCGCGCCCTGCAAGCCCTTATTGACGGTCTCCCCGGCGATCGCCCCATTGAAATCGAACTCCCCATCGGCGAATTGGATTTATTTGAACCGGTGAAAATCGGACGCTCCGACATCGAAATTCGCGGCGAGGGAGCGGAGCGGACGATCCTGCAAGCCCACTTTGAAACCGCCCCGTCCGAAGCCATGCTGGTGGTGCACTCCCCCGCCGAATCCCTCCGCAACGTCCGACTGCGGGGATTCACAATCCGCAGCCATTCCCCATCCCAATTCAACGGCATCCTTTTCTCCGACGTCCGGGATGTCGCCGTCAAGGAGGTCGATTTGGTCGGGGAAGGATATCCGGCGGTGGGCGATCGCACCGAAAATGTCAACCTGGAATACGTCACCGTCCGCGGCGTCGTCACCCCCCTGTTCGACCTACAAAACACCGCCCAAAATATTTCGGCGCATCCCAATTAAAGCCGTTTAAAAATTGCACCGAGTCCGGGAAATGGTCGGCCGACCATTTCCCGGTTTTTTTTGCGATCGCGTCGGAGGGGGAATTCAAATCGATCGACGTCCGAACCGCCCTGGCCGATGCATAATTTTTTCCGGTCGCCCCTAGGGATCTTTGAAGTCCTCGTCCGTCGGGGGACGCGGCCGCAGTTTTCGCCGGCAGAAAGAACCGATGCGATCGCCGGGGATTGATAGCGACCGCCGAGATGGTCGGGACATTCCCAAATCCCCAAATCTCCTCATAACGCCCGGTCGATCCTTGCTGAAAGCAGCCAACCCGATCGCGAATAGTTATAGAATGGCGAGTCTCGGACGGCGGTGAAAATGGTGCCGTCCCACCCCAGTCAACCGTTGGAGAAGCCGGCGATCGCATCGACTTGAATTGAAAAAAAAATCGGCCGGCGCCAGCAATTTTGGACTCGAAGGACCGACCGCCACGAAACGAACTCAAAAAGGAAGACATCATGGCAGAATTCAGAGGCACCGATTTTAACGACCAACTGCGACTGGGAACCTTGCCCCTCTCCGGGCTGCTGCCGCTGTTAATGACGAAAGACGGCGTCCCCATCCCCCCCATCGCCCTCACGGAAGCCGATCTGGAAGAAAATGACACGATTTTGGGATTCGGCGGCGCGGACCGCCTCGACGGGGGCCGCGGCAACGATCGCATCGCCGCCGGGGACGGCAACGATAACCCCGTGAACGGGGGAGACGGCAACGACACCCTCGAGGGAGGGGCCGGCGACGATCTCCTCAACGGCGACGCCGGCAACGACTCCCTCATCGGCGGGGCCGACAACGACAACCTCAACGGCCACAACGGGGACGACACCCTCGAGGGGGGACTCGGAAATAACATCATCGACGGCGGAGAAGGCGACGAAACCGGGGGAGATTACCTGTCCTATCAAAATGTCGGGCCGACATCCGGGGCCGGGAGCGTCACCGTGGATCTCGGCGCCGCGGTGGAGGGGTTGGTCAACCCCGGCCTGGGAACCGACGACGTCGTCGCCGGAACCGTCGAAAATGTCGTCGGCGCCCCCGGCCTGATCAACAACCTGACGGGGGACGGGGATGACAACATCCTCGTCGGGGGGGCGGCCAACGACGACATCTCCGGCGGCGGGGGCTCGGATACCCTGCGGGGCGGCAACGGCAGCGATTTCTACACCGTCGCCGTCGCCACAGGGGGGGGGACCCGCATCGAGGATACCGGCGGCAACAGCGACTTTCTCAACCTCGGCGGCGCCACCGTCCTCGCCCAAGGGCCGACGACGACGGGGATCGGCCTGGAACGGCGGGGGACCGATTTGGCGATCGATATCGACGCGAGCGGCGATATCGACCCGCAGCAGGATATCGTCATCGCCGATTTCTACGCCGACACTACCGGCGACGCCCCCGGAGTCGGCCTGATCGAGAACGTGGCGAACCTGACGGACGACGAAATTCTCGCCGCCGATATCCCCAATACCTTCAATCCACCCGGCAGTACCGTGATCTGGACGACCCCCGCGGCGGACCCCGCCGATCCCGGACCCGACGAGAGCCGGCAGACCGCCCCTTTCGGCGGCAATACCGCCTTCACCGATGACCGGGGGGTGGCGGCCTACGTCTTCACCAACAACGCCGACACGGGCGCCGAGGGCAATGTCCCCGGCACCGCCACCGCCCGCTACATCCAGGGGTTGAACGGCAACGACGTCATCACCGGGACGCCCGGGGCCGACAACATCAACGGCAACCGGGGCAACGACCGCATTGACGGCTCGGCGGGCGGCGACGGCGATCGCAGCCCCATCCTGGCGGGCAATGTCATCCGCACCGCCCTGCGGGGGGGGAAAGGCTCGGATACCATCGACGGCAATACCGGCGACGACCTGCTCAACGGCAACCTGGGCAACGATACGGCCATCGGCGGTCCGGGCGACGATATCGTCCGGGGGGGACAGGACGACGACGTTCTCATCGGCGGCCCGGGCGAAGATTACCTGATCGGCGACAAGGGTCGGGACCTGCTGATCGGCGGCTTCCAGGGTTCCCCCGACGGCCAGCGGGACATCTTCGTGCTGCCGGGAAGCGCGGCGGCGGCGGCGACGGCGGGAGAAGCCGACGTCATCGGTGACTTCGAGGACGGGGTGGATCAGATCATGCTCCCCGAGGGCGTCACCTTCGCCCAGTTGCAGATCGACCCCGTTCAACTTCAGGTGGACGGCGGCGCGGCGGTGACGTCCGCGGCGGTGCGGTTGAACGGGACTTACCTGGCGATCGCCTCCGGAGTCGCTCCGGCTTCCTTGCAGGCCGAGGATTTCGTAGCTTCCGACAATAATATCCTGCTGCTGGGATAGGGGGATTTTGAATTCCGAGCCGGATCGAGTTCAATTTCCATCTTTCGGTATTTTCAAGCGGCCGAGAGCGCCGTCTCTGGGCCCTTTTTTATGGCCACAGACAGATGACGACCGATGGCGCGATTTTCTACAGTAAAGCTGAACCCCGCGATCGCGCCCCCCTCCGACGAGGTAGCCCCTTCAAAATCGGGATCGGGGGAGTGCGCCCGAGGCGATCGCCATTTTCCGAACCGCAGGGTATCGCATCCCCATTCGTATCATGTCGCCGGACAACCGGAACCGGCAGGATTTGTGGCGCTCCGGAAAGCATAAAAAATATCGATTCAAGGAGGAATTCTCATGACTTTATCCAACAACGGCTCCAACCCCAAAAAGCGGATTGCCTGCCTGATTGAAAGTGGTTTTGAAGATTCGGAATATCAAGTCCCCTGCACCGCCTTGCAACAAGCCGGCGCCGAAGTTGTGAATATCGGCTCCCGCATGAACGACGAGTACAAGGGCAAGCGCGGCCAAGTCACCGTCACCCCCGACGGCACCGCCGCCGAAGTCCGCTCCGAAGATTTCGACGCCATCCTGATTCCCGGCGGCGGCGCGCCGGACAAAATCCGACGCAACCTCAACGCCGTCCGGTTGGTCATGGACGGCATGGCCCAGGGAAAACCGGTGGCGGCGGTGTGCCACGGACCCCAGGTCTTGATCGAGGCTGACGCCCTACGCGGCAAGCAGACGACCGGATTCAAAGCCATCCGCAAAGACATCCAAAATGCCGGCGCCACCTACATCGATGAGCCGGTGGTCATCGACGGCAACCTGATCGCCGCCAGACAGCCGGGGGACCTGCCCATGTTTGCGGCGACGCTCCTGAGTTTTCTGGGACTGTCCATCGAGGGCATGGACTGGCCGGAAGCGAGCGATCGCACCTTCGCCTGGTGGAAGTTGGGCGAAGCCTGGGGCGGTTCGAGCCGCCTGGATATCGTCAACGCCCTCAACACAGCCCTGGTGGGCGAACGCTACACCGTGGCGGCCTTTGAAGAGTACGAGCAGCGCCTTTGCGACCCCCAATTAGACCTGCTGTTGCGGGAAGTGATGACGACGAAGCGCCTGCACATCGACCTGCTGGAATCCCGCCTGGACGCCTTCGGCGAACAGGTGAGTTGGCAGGCTTTGGGCAGCGAAGCCTTCGCCACCCTGCAAAGTTGGCTGCAGTCCACCACCAGCGACGTGGAAATTCTGCGCCGCGCCCTGGGCGACTTGCAGACGGGCCTCTACGACGCCGGACATTTGGGCGTCAAACTCACCGACCCGGCCAGCGTGCAGATTTTGGAACAAGTCGAAGACAATCTGCGGAAACACGAACAACTCTTCGCCGAGTTGTATCGCGTTCGGTCGGGCGAAATGGTGTCCGCCCCGACGCCGACGACGATCGCGGCCACGGGCTAAAATCTGCCCCGGTTCTCGACCGGACCGCAAAGGTCGGGTGGGGGGAAGAATTGACAATTCATTCTGCTTTTCCCGATCGCGGATGTTTTCAAGTTGACGGGCGGGATTCGATGCCCCAAAAAATTTGGGGTGCGAATCCTTCGTGCCCCAATTTTCGGCACGACAGACCAGCAAGCGGGAGGAGCAATTGTCCATGAATTGGGAAGCAGTGCGGGAAGAATTGCGAAAACAATTGTTATCGGATATCGATCGCCGCATGGAAGAAATTCGCGCCGAAGTGATCGCGGAAGTTGACGCGAAAATCGATGCCAAAATGCGGGAAATTGAGGGGCGGTCGCCGACAGAAACGGAGCGCAAAGATCTGCAGGCGCTCATCGCCGCCCTCCTCAAAGAACACCCCCGGGGACTCTCGGCGGAAGCGATCGCCGCATCGCTGTCTTCGCCGTCGTCGGGCGGTTCCCCCGACCTCGAAGACATCCGTACCGCCCTCGAACGGGGATGTCACGAACACCGCGATCGCGGGGGCGAAATGAAAGGCACCTGGCTGACGTCCTACGAACAGGACGGAGAGACCATTTATCGACTTCTCGGGAGCGCGGCGGTTTCGTCTTGAGCGAATCTTTGTCGTTCTTCAAATTCTATCTTGGGGGGGATAAAAATATTGAAATTTCCTCCTAACCTGGAAAGCAATAGAAGTGGCTCGTCGGTTGGGCGTCGGATGTGGGTTTTGCTGTTGTGACACATCGTCGGATATCGAAGGAGAGCGATCGCCAGATGTCCGGACGGCGCGAATCCGCCGCTCGGTGGTGAGAAGTTTTTATCGCTTCCTTCTCTTGGCCGCGATCGAGGAGAGACTCAACTCTCTGACAGAACAGCCCGAGATGGCGGACACCGGGAGTCCCTTCTGATACTGTTAACAATTTGATGAGGATATTGAATTATGACTCTATCTGAATTAATTCCTTTAATGATGGGCGTATTTGCACTCGCATTCGCCACCCTGGCGATGACCCGACGCTCCCGTCTCTTTCGTTCCACGGTGATCATGCTGGGCGTGCTGCTGTTCACCTACACCGGCAGCATGGCGGCGTTGGCAAGTCCCTACATGGGGGCGATGGGAGCGTCCGGCCACCTGTCCGATTCCGTCGGCAATCAATCGATCGATGAAGACCTCTCCATCACCGGCGATAAAAGCCAGTACAGCGGTTTGGAATATGCCAGCCCCACCCCCGGACATCCGCCCCTGAGCGACGGTGAAATTCGCGATGCCATCAAGTCGAAAATGAACGACGAATTGGTCGCAGATGTCGCCAGCGGTGCCGTGATCCTGTCGGGGACGGTCGAAAATAAACAGGAAGCCCGCGATCTGATCGAACAGATCAAAGACATCCCCGGCGTCCACGAAATTACCTACGAATTGGGGTTGATGGAGCGTCCCGCTTCCTAGAGAATTACAACAATTTTTAAGGTCAGAAACCCGGGTTGAAAAACCCGGGTTTCTGTTCGCGCAGGTATCGCGTGCGGGAGTCGGGAGTCGGGAGTCGGGAGTCGGGAAATCTAAAATTCTCTACACCCTACACCCCAAGCCATATATCAGATTTCGATATCGAGAACCCGCACCAAAAAGGCAAACTCGTCGGCAATTTCTTCGATTATTTTTGCCGTCGGTTTTCCCGCCCCGTGTCCCGCCTTCGTCTCGATGCGGATCAGCACCGGATTGTCCCCGACGTGGGCCGCTTGCAGGGCGGAAATGAACTTGAAACTGTGGGCCGGAACGACGCGATCGTCGTGGTCGGCGGTCGTCACCAGAGTCGAGGGATACACCGTCCCCGGTTCGAGGTTGTGCAGGGGAGAGTAGGCGTACAGGGCTTTGAACTCCTCTTTGTCCTCTGGGGAACCGTAATCCGAAGTCCAAGCCCAACCGATGGTAAACTTGGGGAACCGCAGCATATCCATCACCCCCACCGCCGGCAGCGCCGCCCCGAACAGATCCGGACGCTGAATCATGCAGGCGCCCACCAGCAACCCGCCGTTGCTTCCCCCCATAATCGCCAATTTGCCGGACGCGGTATATTTTTTGTCGATCAACCATTCCGCCGCCGCGATCAAGTCGTCGAACACGTTTTGCTTGTTCAGCTTCATCCCCGCCTGGTGCCATTCTTCGCCGTATTCGCCGCCCCCCCGCAGGTTGGCGACGGCGTACACGCCGCCCATCTCCAGCCACACCAGGCGGCTGACGGAAAAACTCGGCGTCAGGGAGACGCCGAACCCGCCGTAACCGTACAAAATGGTGGGATTATTCCCGTCGAATTCGATCCCCCGTTTGTGGGTGACAAACATGGGAACGGTCGTCCCGTCGGCGCTGTTGTAAAAAACCTGATGGGTTTCGTAATCTTCCGGGTCGAAATCCACCGTCGGCCGTCGGTAAAGGGTGGTTTCTCCCGTCACCATATTGTAGCGGTAAATGGTCGAAGGGGTGGTGAAACTGGTAAAAGAATAGAAGGTTTCGGTGTCAGAACGCTTGCCGCCGAATCCCCCCGCCGATCCGATTTCGGGCAATTCCACCTCGCGGACAAACGACCCGTCCAGGTTGAAAATTTTGATTTGGGAGCGGGCATCTTTGAGGTAATCCGTGACAAACTGATTGTTTAACGTCCCCACCCCTTCCAGGGTTTCGTTGACTTCCGGGATGATTTCGGTGCGGGTTTCGGCGTCGATGTCGATCGCGATCACCCGGCCCCGGGGCGCGTCCAAATCGGTTTTGAACCAAAACAAACTGCCCTCGTTGTCGATGAAGCTGTACTCCGCCTCGAAGTCCGAGATCAGTTCCACCACCGGACTCTCCCACCGCGTCAGATCTTTGTAGAAAATCAGGTTTTTGGGGTCAGTCCCCCGCCAGACGGAAATAATTAAATATCGGCCGTCTTCGGTGACGCCGCCGCTGAACCCCCACTCTTTTCGATCCGGGCGATCGTAAATTAAAATATCTTCGGATTGGGGCGTTCCCAGGCGGTGGTAAAAGAGTTTTTGGTAATAGTTGATATCCTCAAATTGGGTGTCTTCGTTGGGTTCGTCGTAGCGGCTGTAAAAGAAACCTTGGTTGTCGTGGGTCCAGGAGGCGCCGGAGAACTTGACCCACTGGATGCGATCGCCCAAATTCTCCCCGGTGTCGATATCCAAAACCTGCCATTCTTGCCAGTCGGAACCGGAGGTCGAAAGTCCGTAGGCCATCAATTTTCCGTCTTTACTGATGGCCATTCCAGACAGGGCCACCGTGCCGTCTTCGGAGAGGGTATTGGGGTCGAATAACATCCTCGGTTCCCCGTCGAGATCGTCGAGGACGTAGAGGACGCTCTGGTTTTGCAGGCCGTCGTTTTTGAAATAGAAATAGCGATCGCCCTCTTTGAACGGAATGCCATATTTTTCGTAATTCCACAATTTCGTCAGGCGATCGCGCAGCGGTCCGCGGGCCGGAATGGTTTCCAGGTAGCCGAACGTGACCCGATTTTGGGCCTCCACCCAGGCCCGAGTTTCGTCGGAGTCCGGATCTTCAAGCCAGCGGTAGGGATCGGCAACTTTGATGCCGTGGTACTCGTCCACTTGGTCGCTTTTGCGAGTGTTCGGATAGGTGAGGGGTTCTTTGAAATCGGACATAATTGAAGATGGTGAAACGATAATTTAGTTTAACCCGTCGGCCGTCAGTTTTCAGCCGAATTGAGCGATATAGAGGGTGCCAGCCAGGGGCCCCTACGGTTTTCGGAGATTGTGAATTATTTTTAATGGCGAATGACGAAGGTTTTTGAAAGGGAAGATCTGGCCGGACATCGGATTTTTTTCGAGTCCGGTTCGGGGGGGGCGATCGCATCCGGTTGGGGATAAAAATTCCTCCGCTCGGGGTTGTGATAGACGATACAGACGCCGCCGACTTTTTGGGTCGTCTCTCCGTCTTCAACTGCAAATACGGCCCCCGCAAAGGCGGCGATCGAAACGGTGTCCGGAGGACATTGAATCCTGCGGGATGGGGAGAGTTGGACGGGTTCTACAATTTTGTCCGGGCCGCGACAAATTCCCCCCACCGTTCGGGTGGCACTCTCGGGAGAAACGACGAATATTGCCCCCGAAAAATGACTCGGACGCCAACGCCGCGCGACGGCATTGATGAGGGCGCGATTTTCATCCACATTCATCTCGAACCGATAACCGGGTTTTCCCTCGCTCGTCCCCTTGTAAAGGGCTTCTAAATTGGGGGTAAATCGGCCGTAACTGAACAGATGTCGATGTTGATTTTCCAGGGATGCCGTCAACACTTCCCGGGCGACTGTTTGATCCCGGACATCGAGGCGCTTGAGGAAGGAATTGAACAACATTAAACCCAATCCCAAGCAGGTGATGCCGAAAATCATTGCGAAGAATAAAAAATAGGTGCGATCGGGATGACGCTCGATCCAACTTTTCATGGCTTTAAAGCGTGTAAAACGCGATAAAATAACAATCGGAGTTGAGGTTTGATGTCGCGATCGCCCGCAAAAAAATGTCCGAATTCTCGGCGAGTAGATGTATCCCGACTGACCAATCCAACGACGCATCGGCCCCCAAATTTCCATTGAGGCGACCGCCCGATATTGTAAACTTTCTCAAACTTTTTCAACGTTTTATTAAGGCGATCGTGAGTTCCAAAACCCCCGCGATCGCATCATATCAGATCCGGCGCGGGGACACTCACGCATTCAAAAATTCCCGATTCCCGACTCCCTCCTTTGCCATCAAAAAAACCGGGCTAAAATAGCCCGGAATTGATAAAATTTTGGAAAATATTGCAGTTGAATGCAGTCTTTTAGGATGCCGCCGCCGTCGCCGCGGGTTCCGCCACGGGATAAACGCTGACTTTCTTGCCGCTTTTGCCCCGGCGTTCAAACTGCACGACCCCATCCACCTTGGCGAACAAAGTATCGTCCCTGCCGATACCCACGTTGTTGCCGGGGTGGAACTTGCAGCCGCGCTGACGCACCAGGATGTTGCCGGCGCGAACTTCCTGTCCGCCGTAGCGCTTGACTCCCAACCGCTGGGCATTTGAGTCGCGGCCGTTGCGAGTGCTTCCCGTTCCTTTCTTGTGAGCCATGATTCCTCCAAACTAACCCGATGGTTTGATATTTTACTCTCTTCCGCTCCGGGATGACTCCGAAGCCTTTATTCTTCTTCGGATGCAGTGGCTGCCGCAGCTTCCGGAGCCGCCGTTTCCGCAGAGTCCCGGCCGGCCAAGACGGAGCCGTTGAGATTGATCGAATCGATCATCAACCGGGTCAATTCCTGCCGGTGGCCGCGCTTTTTGCGGGTTTTCTTCTTCGGGCGCATTTTGTAGACGATCACTTTGCGATCGCGGAAGTGCCGGACTACCGTGCCTTCCACCGTCGCCCCCTCAACCAGGGGTTGCCCGATGTGGGCCTCGCCGTCATGTTGGACGAGGAGCACCTTCTCGATGGTCACTTGTTCGTCTTCGTCCACGGGGAGTGATTCGATGTCGTAGAACCGGCCCGGTTCCACGCGCAGTTGCTTCCCACCCGTTTCAATAATTGCGTAAGTCATGAAAGTTTCGGTAAAGTTGCCGTACAGGTAGCCGAGGACGGGCGATGGCCCGCGATCGGCATTTACAAACTTGTCAACCTGATCCGAGCCAGATTTAGACAGACAATCTACTATTATTTCAAATCAAAATAATTTTGTCAATGTGAATTTCGGAAACCGGGTTTGTCAGCCCAGTTCCCGACTCCCTAATACCGACTCCCTAATACCGCTCACAACCGCACCCGCACCGGTGTCCGATTTTCCCGCACGTCCAACTCGGACTTTTCGATCATGGATTTTCCGGTCATTTCCGGGGGCTGGGGCAGTTGCAGAATTTCCAAAATCGTCGGCGCCACGTCGGCCAGACAGCCGTCCGTCCTCAGCGGCACGTCGGTGCCGTGGCCGGGAATTTTCCGCTTTTCCCCCTCCACCAGGATGAACGGCACCGGGTTGGTGGTGTGAGCCGTCCAGGGGTTGCCCTGTTCGTCGCACATATATTCCGCGTTGCCGTGGTCCGCGATGATGATCGCGGTTCCCCCCGCCTTGGAGATCCCCTCCAAGAGCTCTCCCAGACAGCGATCGACCGTTTCGATCGCCCGCACCGCCGCATCCATCATCCCCGTGTGGCCCACCATGTCCGGGTTGGCGTAGTTGAGTACCATCAGGGAGTAAATCCCCTTTTCGATCGCCTCGAGGGCCACATCCGTCACCTCCTCCGCCGACATAGGCGGCTGCTGGTCGTAGGTCGCCACGGCCGGACTCGGGATCAACTCCCGATCTTCCCCCTCGAAGGGCTGCTCCAAACCGCCGTTGAAAAAATAAGTAACGTGGGCGTACTTTTCCGTTTCGGCGGTGCGGAACTGTTTCAAACCGTGGTCGGCGATCACCTGTCCCAAAATATTGTCGAGGCTCTGGGGTTTGAAAGCCACCCGCACCGGATATTTGGCATCGTACTGCGTGAACGTGGCGAAACTCAAAGGTCGAATCTGTTCCCGTTCAAACCCTTGGAAATCCGACATCACGAAGGCCTGGGTGAGCTGTCGGGCGCGATCGGGCCGAAAATTGAAGAAAATCACCCCATCTCCCGCCTCCACCGCCCCCGGCTCCATCCGAATCGGCCGGATGAACTCGTCCGTCACCCCTCCGGCGTAAGACTCCTCCACCATCTGGGCGACGGTGCGATCGTCTCCGGGACCATCGACGGTCATGACATCGTAAGCCAACTTCGTCCGGTCCCAGCGGTTGTCGCGATCCATCGCATAGTAGCGGCCGCTGACGGTGGCGATCCGGCCGACTCCAATTTTTTCGGTATAATCCTGAATCTGTTTCAGAACGTTGATTCCGTCGGTGGGGTTCGTGTCGCGACCGTCGGTAATCGCGTGAATGCAAACCTCAGAAATTCCCTTCGCCTTGGCGACATCGAGCAGTCCCAGTAGGTGATCCACATGAGAATGCACCCCGCCATCGGAACACAACCCCATCAGGTGTAGCTTCCCACCGCTCTGGCGAACTTCTTCGCACACTTCGATCACAGCGGGGTTGTCGTGAATGGTGCCATCTTCCACCGCATCGGAAATCCGAACGAGTTCCTGGGGGACGATGCGTCCGGCCCCCAAATTCAAGTGACCCACTTCGGAGTTTCCCATTTGACCTTCCGGCAGGCCGACCGCTTTCCCCGACGCCCGGATCAGCGTCCGGGGATAGGCCGTCCACAGGCTATCCATCACAGGGGTATTGCCAACGGCAATGGCATTTCCGTCCGTTTGTTCACGATAGCCCCAACCGTCTAATATGATGAGCACAACGGGAGATACAGACACTGATGCCATGCCAAGTTACCTTTTCGCGCTTGTGAATTCCACCGACATGATACCATCCCGGCACTTCATAACAAGGGTGTCGGGTGGGGGGGGTGGGGTGGGCCTCAATCAATTTTAGATTTCAGACGCCCGATTCGCCCGCACCCCGAAATTCCCACGGACCCGGCATTTTCACCCGACTGCCGGGTCCGTGGGGGGGAAACTGCAAAGATTATTGCGAGCGTGGATGAATCAGATATACTTTGGCTATCTTAGATAGAGAGCATTTGGGACGGGCGATGCGTAAAGTTCTGTTTGTCATTGTTGTCGGGGCATTGTCACTGTGGCTGGGAGGATGCGGATCTGAACCGGACGAACAAGAAGTGACATCCACTCCCGCCGTCCAAGAAACCGCTCCGGCCGAACCCGAGGTGACAGGGGAACCCGGAGAAGAAGGGGAAACGGCCCCGGCCGAAACGGAAGCCCAAGAAGGAGAAGAAGGAGAAGAAGGAGAAGAAGGAGAAGAAGGAGAAACAGCAGAAGCGGACGGAGAAGAAGAGCCATTTGAGGAACCTCTGGTTTCCGAACAAACGGATACGGCGGCCGAAGCCGGTTTGATTCAGTCCACAAAAGCAGAGGAACGACTGTTACAGCTTCAAGGAAGCCGTCGGAATGGCGACAACGGCGTCGCGACCGCACCGGCCAACGTTCCCGATGCCGCCGTCGAAAGCCCCTTCGGGCCGCTTCCCCCCGAACTCGCACAACGGCCCCAAGATGAAGATGCCACCGCCGAGACGTTCGCCGAGACATTGACATTTGAAACCCGGCAGGTGCCGGACTTGCCCGATCTGCCCGGGTCGGCCGCGCCGCCCCAGTGGCGAGTGCCGGCTACCGTTGCCGCCAGACCGGCGGCGCCGGAAGCCAATCAAGTCCCCGACTTACCGCCAGTTCCCATCACCACGCGACCTCCCCAGTGGCAAAGCCCGGTCGCTGCCGCCGGTACAGCAGCCCCCGGAGCGCCGGGGGCACCGGGGGGGGCCGATCGACCCGGGGCACCGGCCCGACCCGGAGCGCCAGCCGAACCGACGGCACCGGCCCGACCCGGAGCGCCAGCCCGACCCGGAGCGCCGGCTGAACCGGCGGCACCGGCCGAACCCATTCCGACGGTTCCGGTCGTGGAAATCCCTGACCTGGCCGTGGCGGGAGTCCCTGATTTGCCGGCCCTTCCCATCACGGAGGCGCCGACGGCATGGGTCGATCCCAACGCCCCGCCGCCGGCCGCGCCCGCCCTCCCCCCGCCACCTCCCCCCACGGATTTGGCCCGGGGGATGGAAGTGACCGGGGTCGTCAAGACCGATACGGATACAAAAATCATCCTCAAAGCGCCCAACGAACCGACGAGCCGTTATGTGAGCGTCGGCCAGCGCGTCGCCAACGGCCAGGTGTTGGTGAAGCGGGTCAAGTTCAGTCCGGGGAGCGATCCGATCGTCATCTTCGAGCAGAACGGGGTCGAGATCGCTAAAATGGTGGGTGAAGTGCGATTCGTTCGGGAATGAAATAGGGCTGAAATGCCTGAAATAACCTCCCGGTAAGGCTTCCATCCCCTTGGAT
>NZ_JAJENU010000275.1:0-38095 GCF_035615495.1 Lyngbya sp. CCY1209
CTCCGATATCTAGAAACTCGGTTTCTTCCAGTATCTTGGTGGGGAATTAAAAATTCTTCTAGAAATCGGGTTTCTTCTCCTCACACTCCCGCCGCGGAGAGTAGCGGTTGGATGGTTTCCCAACTCAATCCCCGCTCGATATATTGGGGACTGGCGGGGTTGTAGGGACCGACGAGGCGATCAATTTCCAAAATGGTGGCGTCGTCGGGTAAGACGGGGACATCGGGATCGAAAGCCGTCGCCCGCATCAGGGAACTGGAGAAGCCTTTAAAGATGGCGATTTCGTCCGGTTCCCCGTCAATTTCCGCCCGGACGAGCAACACTTCCCGGGGATTTTTTTCTGTGTATTGTTCCAAACGCTTGGCGATCGCGACTGGCATATCGATTTTAGATTTTAGATTGAATATTCTCCCTCAAATCATGAGGTCGGGAAAAGTTGATTATTATCAATTATCAATGATAAATTGTCAATTTCCCGTTGCAGAACGTCCCTGTCTTCCCAGACGAATCAGGATAAAATATCCGAAATAAATCAAATAAAGTAACAATCCCACAAGGCCCAAAAATCCGAGAAATTGGGGTGTCCAGTCCGGGTGAAAAATCTGTTTGTAGGTCCAGGGGGGATCGAGCCAGATCCGACAACCCGGATCGGCGAGTAAATCTTGCGTGCCCAAAAATGCACATCGCAGGGAGGGGAGGAAAAGCAGGGCTCCGATCGCGTTGTAAACGGTAATCGCCCACCGCCAACTGGTGAAGGTGAGTTTCAGGGGCGATGGTTGCATATCCTCGATTTCTTCGTTGATATCCACCCAAAACCACAAACTCAGCGGGATGAGAATGCGGGAGGCGATCGAACATAAAAAACTGAAGGGAAAGGCGGCGATCATCAGATACACCGTGATCATCAACAGACTCGCCACCCGCCAATAGATAATTAAAAGCCGTTGCAGGGCTTCCAACTTTTGAACAAAGGCCCAAATGAGCAAAATTAGGGGAAAAATCACGGTCAGCACGACCGCGAGTCGGTAATCCATCCACACCCAAGTTGCTAAACTGTGGGGTTGGGCTGCCATCAAGATTGGGTTGAACATTATTTTCTCGTCTGCGGTGCTGATCTGATCTCCGCTCAAATCGTTTTTATTAAAACGATTTCTTGAATTCGATGATCGGAAATCTACACAATAGCTGATTATCCGAACTGGATCGGAGGGGGGGGAGGGGCGGGGGATGATCGCCGGCGGTCTCAACTCACCGTCCTGAAAACGAAACTGCAACCCCCGAAAAGTCCGGGTGTTGCGTCCGCGTATCCGTCGAGGTCGGGTTAAATCCCTCGACCCCGACTTGCGGCCGGGGCTGGGGGACTGGTGGATAACAAGGAGAACCTAGTCGTCATAAACCCGGCACTCGGCGGCTTCGGGATTGTTGTCGCAGTAGACTTCAAAGGAACTCTTGGCTGGTTGTTGCTTTTTGTGAGCCGCTTCAGCTTGCAGCTCTTCTACCGCATCCCAGGCGGCGGCACACTCTTTAGACGTACCCCCCTGAGTATCGCAGACGTTGCGAGCTTCCTGGCGCTCTTTTTCGATGAGTTCGTCGATATTTTCGCTCATACTAACCTTTTTTCCCTTTACAAACGTCGTCACGAGTCCGATCCCATCAGCTTTGATAGCCAGCGATCGCTCGACCGGGTTATCCTAGCTGACGGGTTCAGCGATCTTCCATAGTCTGTGATACATCACTCCGGAGCGTCAACCCCAAATTTTGACTGTTTTTTAAGGTTTGCTCCGGGCGATCGGAAGTCGCCGCACCCAAACCGGAGGGCTCGTAACATTAAGTAATGTTAACACACGACCGACTGCGGGACGCTTTCAAGACAATAACAGCCATCTGACCGGCAAAATATAACCCGAGCGGAAAACCGGAATGGGTGAGAGAGAATCTATAGGAGGGCCAACATGGCAGAACCGACAACAGAACCAATGCGGTGGGTCAGCACCCTATCGACCCGCGCCTCTCTGGAGGCGGCGGTGACGGAGGTGGTCGAGGCGGCCCGAGCCGCCCTGGAAGCCCCGGCCGATCTGGGGTTGGTGTTCATCTCCTCGGCCTTCGCCAGCGACTATTCCCGACTGATGCCCCTGCTGGCCGAACGGCTGTCGGTCCCCGCGTTGATCGGTTGCAGTGGCGGGGGGGTGGTCGGCATGGCATCGGGGGAAAAAGCCGAAGAAATCGAGGGGAAACCCGCCCTGAGCCTGTGTCTGGCCCACCTTCCGGGTGTCGAAGTCCGCCCTTTCCACCTGACGACGGAGGAACTCCCGGATTTGGACAGTTCCCCGGAAGATTGGGTGGAACTGATCGGCGTCCACCCGCAAAATTATCCCCAATTTATTTTGTTGATCGATCCGTTTTACGGAAAAATCAACGATTTGCTCCAGGGCCTCGACTACGCCTATCCGGGGGCTCCGAAAGTGGGGGGACTGGCCAGTTCCGGGGCGATGGGTCAGGGGACGGCGGTCTTTTGCGACGGCGAACTGTACGCCGGGGAAGCGGTGGGGGTGGCGTTGAGTGGCAATATCGTGCTGGACACGATCGTGGCCCAGGGATGCCGGCCGATCGGCGACCCGTACCGAATTACCCGGGGCGATCGCAATATCATTTTGCAGGTCGAGAAACAGGACGCGGCGGGGGGCGGGGAACTGTCCCCCCTGGAGGCTCTCCAGGAACTGTTGGGGGAACTCGGCGAGGAGGATCGGCAACTGGCCGGGCATTCTCTATTTGTCGGGGTGGTCCGGGACGAGTTCAAACAGCAATTGGAAGCGGGGGATTTTTTGCTCCGGAATTTGATCGGAGTCGATCCCCGGATGGGGGCGATCGCGATCGGCGATCGGGTCCGGCCCGGACAGCGCATCCAGTTTCACCTGCGGGACGCCCGCACTTCGGCCGAAGATCTGGAACTGTTGCTCAAAAACCAGGACACCCCGGCGCGGCCCGGAGCGGTGCAAACCCGGGGCGCCCTGATGTTTTCCTGTCTGGGACGGGGTGAAAACCTCTACGGCGAACCCAATTTCGACTCGAATTTATTCCGCCGCCACTTTCCCATCCCCCTGAGTGGGTTTTTCTGCAACGGGGAAATCGGCCCGGTGGGGAACGGCACTTTCCTGCACGGCTACACGTCCGTGTTCGGAATTTGCAGACAGCCGGAGAATTAGGGTGTGGGGTGTAGGGTGTAGGGTGTGGGGAAATCCCCGTTCATTTTTCATTTTTCACTTTTCACTTTTCATTTTTCATTTTTTATGCAGTTGAATTCCATTAAAAAAGCTCTGGTTACGGGGGCGTCGTCCGGGATCGGCGAAACGTTTGCGCGGGAATTGGCGTCCCGGAAGGTCGATCTGGTTTTGGTGGCGCGATCGCGGGATCAACTCGATCGCCTAGCCTCCGAATTGCAAGGACAACACGGGATTCAGGTGCAGGTGATCGCCAAAGATCTGACGGAACCCGACGCGACGCCGGTGGTTTTCGATGCCGTCGCCGGCGGGGGGGAGACGGTGGATCTGCTGATCAATAATGCCGGATTTGGGGATTACGGTCCGTTCGAGACGCGATCGCTCGACAAACAGATGCAAATGGTACAATTGAATATCGGGGTTTTGGTGGGGCTGACGTACCGGTTTTTGTCGGCGATGAAACCGCGAAACCGGGGGGCGATCGTCAACGTTTCCTCCATCGCCGCTTATCAACCCCTGCCCTATCTGTCCGTCTACTCGGCCAGTAAAGCATTCGTCCTCAACTTCACGGAGGCATTGTGGGCGGAAAATCAAGATTCGGGCGTCCGCATTTTGGCCCTGTGTCCCGGCCCGACGGAATCGAATTTTTTCGATGCGGCCGAATTTCCCGCATCCTTCCGGGGCGCCGGCAACTCCCTCACCCCCGCCGAAGAAGTGGTCAAAGATACCCTCGCCGCCCTGGAAAAAGACTTCTCCACCCTCGTCACGGGAGGGCTATCCAACCAGATCATCGTCAACCTGCCCCGCTTGCTGCCCCGGGATACCATCGTCGGTTTGGTGGAAAAGCAGTTCAGGCCGAACTAGGGTGTGGGGTGTAGGGTGTGGGGTGTAGGGAAGGGTTAAAAATTTCCCCAACTCCCGACTCTCGACTCCCTAATACCGACTCCCGACCTCCCCCTTCTGCCCAAAATCGATCGCGTGTGGTAGATGTTTTCTGCAACAATGGATGGATAATCATTTTTTGCCGACCGAGCAAATTGTAGAAATTTAAAGAACCAAACAAAATTTGCCATGAAACGTTATCGTTCAATTCTGGCCTGTGTTTTGGCACTGGTGACTGCATTCGTGGTGGGCTGCAGTGCGCCCGAGGTCGCCGAGCCGCCCACCTACAGCGACGCCCAACTCGAACAAATTCAAGAGTATAAAACCGATATCCTCGGCCTGCGCGATCGCATGACCAAGGAACTGACCGCCAGCATCCAAAATGGTGACTGGGTGAATGTGGATAATTTTGTCCACGGCCCGCTCACAACCCTGCTCCAGGATATGAATTACCTGACGGGCAAACTCCTCCCCGATGACCAACCCCCGGCCCGCAAGTTGTACCGGGAAGTGTCCCAGCATTTGGTGGAAGTGAGCACGGCGGCCGAAAAAGGCGATCGCGCCCAAGCCGTTACCGGCTACCAGGAAGCCCTCAAGGACCTGGACACGTTTTTGACCCAAGTTCCCCAAGCCACTTAATTCCTTTGCCGATCGCTCACACTAGATAGCTCACTTATGGCTCACGTTGTTATTGTCGGATGTGGTATCGTTGGCGCCGCCATCGCCTACGAACTGTCTTCGGTTCCGGGGCTGTCGGTGACGGTGTGCGATCGCAAATCCCCCGCGGCGGAATCCACCGGGGCGGCTTTGGGCGTGCTGATGGGCGTCATCAGCCACAAAACCAAGGGGCGGGCCTGGAAGTTGCGGCGGGACAGTCTGGAACGCTATGAAACGCTGATTCCGGAACTGGAAACCCGCCTCGATCGCCCCCTCCCCTACAACCGCCGGGGCATTTTGATGCTGGGGTTCGAGGGGGAAAACTGGAGTCGCTGGGAAGAGTTGGCCGAAATTCGCCGGTCCCAGGGGTTGCCGCTGGAGTTGCAGGACGCGGAAACGGTGCGATCGCGATATCCGCAGATCCAGTGCGATCGCGTCACCGGGGCGATTTATTCCCCCCGCGACCGGCAACTCGACCCCACCGCCCTCACCCGGGCTTTGGTGGATGCCGCCCGACAAAATGGGGTGACGTTCAATTTCGGCGTCGGGGTGGACGGCTGGGAAATCGCCGAAAATGGCGATTCTCAGAAAATCTGTCAAACTCTTAAAACCGATACCGGCACTCTGGCGGCGGACTGGGTGGTGGTGGCGGCGGGATTGGGAACGACTCCCCTGCTGGAAACGCCCCCCCAACCCCCTCCGGTGACGATTCGCCCGGTTCTCGGACAGGCTTTGCAGGTGCGGTGTCCCCAACCCCTGGCAACGAGTCCCCAACCCGTAATTACCGGCGATGACGTGCACATCGTCCCCCTGGGCGGGGCGGAATATTGGGTGGGGGCGACGGTGGAATTTCCCGACGCGGATGGTAATGTGGAGGCTGATACCGAATTGCTCGATCGCGTCGTGGAAGGTGCGATCGCCATGTGTCCCGCCTTGAAAGAGGCCGAAATCCTCCGCCAGTGGAGCGGTCTGCGGCCCCGCCCCGATCAACCCGCCCCGGTCATCAGCCCTTTAACCGGATTTAAAAACATCCTCCTCGCCACCGGACACTATCGCAACGGGGTATTATTGGCGCCCGCCACCGCTTTGAAAATTCGGGATCTGTTGATTGAAAGAATGGAAGATGGGGAATCGGGAAATTAACAAAACTTCGGTGGGGGCAGTGCGTCCCCGCCTGCCACATTTCTCAATATCAATCAGAATTCATTCTTCGGTGGGGGCAGTGCGTCCCCGCCGGCCACATTTCTCAATATCAATCAGAATTCATTCTTCGGTGGGGGCAGTGCGTCCCCGCCGGCCGCATTTCTCGTCAATTGTTAATCTCAACTCCCAAGCGATCGCAAATTTCCGCCACCACCTCAGCCCATCCCTGACAGCCGGGAGACGAGGCGACTGGCCAGCGGCGATCGCTCAATCCCGGATGGGGTCCCTTTTTGCCGGGAATAATAATCGGAATATCCACCGCTTCCAACATCGCCAAATCGTTGGGACTGTTCCCCAAACCGAGAGTGGTGATTGTTTCTCCCGGTGCGATCATAGCATATCGCCGCACCAACCACTCAACCGCCCGACCTTTCCCGGCATTTCCACCGATCAGATGGGAAAAGCGATCGCCCACCACGACGCGAAATCCCGACTCCGTTATCGTTTTTTCCAATACTGCCGGATCGATAGTTTTGGGAGTAACAAACGGTTCGGTAAATTCCCGATTTTTCGCCCGCTTCGCCTCCTCAGCCGATAATCCGGTTCGCTGTATAATCTCATCGACGCTCAAATCTCCGAACCCCCGCAGCGGTTCGTCCAGAGAAGCGATGACTTCCGCCAATCCCCGGCGAATATCCGCATAAGAATCGCCCAGTTGCATCAAATAATAATCGCCCCGAAGTTGAGTTTCCGGGGAAGTGAGGCGATCGCAATTTTCGGGAATAAAAATAGCACTGCCATTTTCCACAATAAACGGATCTGTTAACCCAATTTCCCCCCGCAATACTTCCACCTCTTCCCGGGTTTTGCTGGTGACGGGAATCACGGGAATTTGCTGTTGTTTCAGTTGTTCGAGGACGGGGAGGGCGCGATCGTACCGGTAATCCTCGGAATTGAGCAGAGTTCCGTCCAAATCGGTAAAAATCAATAACATTGCTCGGCGGATGGTTCGATAATTTTATCTTCCCCCAAATGGGGCATAAAATCAAGCACCGCTTGGGAATCAATTCCCAAGCTAATAGCACAAATCCTCTCAAGAGGATTAAAAAGCATCGGGGAGGTTATGCGGTCAAATAACCGTCTGATATAATTCGCAAAACTCCCACCCATTCAAACCCCCAAAAATTGGCAGTTTGGGAGCAATACAACCCTCCCTCTTCCTTCCGTGTCCTCTGTGCCTGGAGTGGTTAATATTCTCAAATTATCTAAATATAAATCAAGTCAAAATCGACCCCCCCATCATCTTCTGATACCGCCGCTCCCACTCCGCCGCCATCGCCGGCCACCGTTCCAAAGTCGGGTCTTTTTGCATCACCTTCTGAGCCGCTTCCCTCGCCAGTTCCAACACTTCCCGATCTTCCACCAAACTCGCCAGGGCAAAATCCGGCAAACCCGACTGTCGGGTTCCCAAAACCTGACCCGGCCCCCGCAATTCCATATCCATTTCGGCGATAAAAAAACCGTCCTGGGACTGTTCCAAAACCTGCAGTCGCTGCTTCGCCTCGGCGGTAGAACTCCCCGACATCAACAGACAATAAGACTTGTCCTTTCCCCGGCCGACGCGGCCCCGCAGTTGGTGAAGTTGCGACAGTCCGAACCGTTCCGCATTTTCGATCAACATCACCGTGGCGTTGGGAACGTCCACCCCCACTTCCACCACGGTTGTCGATACCAAAATCTGGGTTTCTCGATCTCGAAATTTGGCGATCGCCTCCTCTTTCTCCTGGCTGCTCATCCGCCCGTGCAACAACCCGATCGCCAACTCCGGAAAGATCTTCTCCTGTAGTTTATCATGTTCTTCGATCGCCGATCGCGCCTCCAACTTATCCGACTCCTCAATCAACGGCAACACCACATAAACCTGGCGTCCCTTCGCCACCTCCCGCCGAATCAAATCATAGGCTTCCTTACGCTTATGACCCGATAACATCGTCGTCTGAATCGGTTGCCGTCCGGGGGGCAACTCGTCCAACTGACTCACATCCAAATCCCCGTGCAACGTCAGCGATAACGTCCGGGGAATCGGCGTCGCCGTCATCGTCAAAACGTGGGGCGACTCCCCTTTTTGCTGCAATTTCGCCCGCTGCTGCACCCCAAATCGGTGCTGTTCGTCAATCACCACCAACCCCAACTTGTGGAAATTCACCTGATCTTGAATCAAGGCGTGGGTCCCCACCAAAACCGGCAATTCCCCCGTCTCCAACTGGGAATGAATCTGCCTCCGCTTCGCGGTTTTCGTCGAACCCGTCAACAACTCAACCGGCAGATGCATCAAATTGAACCAACCCACCAATTTTTGATAGTGCTGTTCTGCCAAAACCTCCGTCGGCGCCATCAACGCCGCCTGATATCCGGCCTGAATTGCCGCCAGCATCGCCACCACGGCGACCACCGTTTTACCCGCCCCCACGTCTCCCTGAATCAGGCGATTCATCGGTTCCGGGGAGTTGAGGTCGCCCATAATTTCGCCGATCACCCGCTTCTGGGCGTTGGTCAGTTCAAAGGGTAAAATTTTATAAAACTGTTCGATCAATTCCCCTTTGGGGGTCAAAACGGCGCTGGTTTCCGTCGTTTTCTGTACCTGCCGCCGCCGCAGCAATCCCAATTGCAGATAGAAAAATTCATCAAATACCAGCCGTCGCCTCGCCGCTGCCAGCCAGTCCCGGTTGGGGGGAAAGTGGATGTTGGCGACGGCTTCGGAGATTTCGATCAACTGATAGGTTTCGATCAATTTTTTGGGCAGCGATTCCGGCAAGTGATTCGTCGCCGGTAACGCCGCCAGCATCGCCTTCCGCACCAGGTCCGCTCCGATACCTTCTGAAAGGGGATAAACGGGCAGCACCCGGCCGATTTTCATCGAGGAAATATGGCTGTCGGCGCGATCGAGAATTTCCAGTTCCGGGTTATCTAAGGTGATGCCGTATTTATTTTTTTTCACCAGTCCGGATGCGGCGACTTTCGCCCCCGGCGGGTAGTTATATTTTTGTTTGTGTTGCCAGCCTTTATTCCCGTAACGATTTCCGGCGAAAAAGCGGGTGATTTTGAGTTGCCCGGTTTCGTCTTTAACGACCAATTCTAAAATGGTTAACTTGCGGTTTTTGGGGCTGCTGAAACAGTGGCAGCGTTTCACCTCCGCGACGATGGTGACGGTTTCTCCCGGTTCTAGTTCTTTGATTTTCACCTGGCGGGCGTAGTCGATATGATCCCGGGGATAATAATAGAGTAAATCGTAAACGTTATAAATTCCCAACTTGCCGAGGCGATCGCCATTTCTCGGCCCCACCAATTCTTTTAAAGAACTGTCCAAATCGGGGGCTTTTTTGGCGTTCAATTCCTGTTGGGGAAGCGGTTTGGGGACGGCTGGCAGCGGCGACGGTTCCGGATTGTGATGTTGGGATAAATTTCTCTGGGATTCTAACAGTCGCTGGGATTGTGTTAAAAACCGCCGGGTGTCCGCAATTAAATGTTGCCGCTCTTCCAATTCCAGTTGGGAGTAGTTGGCAAAGTCTCCCGCCAATTTCTGCCCGAGGGAATGGGCTTCCGCCGGGATAATTTCCAAGACTTGATGGAGGCTGAGTAGCAGAAACTCGTTAAACCGATACTGCTTCCCCTGAATGTTATTAAATCCCCGTTCTGCCTCAACAGTCAGGGCTTTTTGTATGCGCCACCAGTCGAGTTCGTAAGTTGCCATAATTCATGCAAATTGTCGTCAATTTTATCGGTATCAAATTCTGCTATAAATCGGCTTTTATTTAATCTTGTTCGCGGTAGTACAGGCATCCTGCCTGTGACAAGCTATAAGCTCGTTTGACGCGGTTTGAGAGTTAAAATCAGTCTTCATAGCATAGCGGTTTTGGGGGGCAAAATCAAGGCGGAAAAGGGTTGACAAGCCGATCGCCTTCCGGTAAGATAAAGGGATAGGCTAGAAGGGCGCGTTCGCCCCTGTACTTGATTTTTTTATCAACATAGCGTATGCGAGGCGATCGCGGCTACTCCTCGAACCAACTCGAACGCCAGGCGGACTCCGCCTCCAGCACCGCCCGATCCCGCTGTTTTTTCTGGTAATCCCGCCCCAGGCGGTTCAGGCGCGCGACCAAATTGCGGATCTGGTGTCTGGCCCCCATTACCCCCGGGTCGGCGAATTCAATCTCGGAGAGTCGCAGGTGAACCGTAATCAGTTCGGTGAGATTGGGGTTCTGCTGGTCGTCCTCATCGTCCGTCTCGATGGTCAGATTGAGCAAATTGGGGCTGCCACCGGCCGCTTCCGGCGGGGGATCGGCTTTGGATGCCGCTTCTAGCAGGGCTTCGGGCAGTTCGGGGAGGATAATTCCGGCGTCCTGCAACAGGAGGTTGACATCGTGGGAGAGGGCGTGGAGGAGTCCTCGGATGGCCTCCTCGATATTTTCTTGCCAGCGCAGGAGGCGAATGGGGGTAATCAGGAGGGGTTTGAGTTCGGAGAGCGATTCGGCGGGGGGGTTCGATGCCGCCGTCGCCTCCGGCGGTTCCGGATTTCCTGGCTCTTCGGGGGTTTCTTCCTGGGGGGCGGAATTCAACTTTCCCTGGGCTGCCCGGGGGGCATTCTCGGCGATCGGGGTGTGGACGAGGGCCGTCAATTTAGCTTGAGTCTGGCCAGCCAAATCCCGAATTCCGGCTTGCAACTGCTGTCTTTCCGAGTAAGACAGTTGCAAAAACGCCTCCGGATACCCTTGGGTGCACAAATGATAAGTTGCCAGGATCAACTGCTGTCGCACGGCATGACTCAACACCTGCAAATAACGATCGTAACAGCTATGAAATTCCTGGGCGATCTTGGCGATCGCCTCTTCCAATGTGGCGATATCTTGTTCGATGCGTTTGAGCGATCCGGCCATAATTGAGAGCAGGGAAAATCGGGAATCGGGAATCGGGAATCGGGAATCGGGAATCGGTTACGTTCCCCACGCCCCACACCCTATATTTATAGCAGTGTGCGCTCGTATAGTTACAGTTAGGGAGCGGAGGGAGCGGAGGGAGCGGAGGGAGCTGAGGGAGCCGGGGGAGCGGGTCAGATTTTTGGGAATATAAAGGGATTTTTCATTTCAACCTGTAACTATACCAGCGCGCAGCGCTATAAAAGCCCCGATCTGTTTCGATTCTGCCATCAGATCGGGGCGACGTTAATCAAAAATCCCCCCGGTTTGGGGTGACATTTTACGCCTTGCCGCCGGTTTGTGCGGCGACTTCTTCCGCAAAATTGCTTTCTTCCTTTTCCAAGCCTTCACCCAAAACGAACCGGGCGAACCGACGAACTTGGATATTTTCACCCAGTTTGGCAACCGTTTGCTTGATCAGCTCTTCCACGGAAATATTCTGGTCGCGGATGTAGGGCTGGTCAATCAGAGACAATTCCTTCAGGCGCTTGTCGATCCGACCTTGGACGATTTTTTCCTTGATATTGTCCGGCTTGTTGCCCAGGTCGTCGCGATTCATCTCGATTTCTTTTTCCTTCGCCACCATCTCCTGGGGAATGTCCGCGACGGAGACGTACTCCACGTTGGGACAGGCGGCAATCTGCATGGCGACGTTCCGCACCAATTCCTGAAATTCTTCCCGTCGGGCCACGAAATCCGTTTCGCAGTTGACCTCCACCAGGACGCCGACCCGTCCCCCGGTGTGGATGTAGCTGCCCACCAACCCTTCAGTTGCGGAGCGACCCGATTTTTTGTCGGCCGATGCGATCCCTTTCTGTCGCAGCCACTCGACGGCCTTCGTCATATCGCCATCCGTTTCCTTCAGGGCTTTTTTGCAGTCCATCATGCCGGCGCCCGTTTTGTCGCGCAGCTCCTTGACTACTTTCGCAGATATGTTTTGCGCCATCTTTTTCCTTTCGTTCCTTGCTTAAAGTTTAGGTCAGTCGCTATGAGGCAGTTGTTACTGAAGTTTAACAAATGCTCCGCGCCATACTCAACTGTTATCCCTCGGAGGGGGTAGCGATCGCCACCCCCTCCGAGGAAATGGTCGGTTCCGAAGTTTCCCGCTTCAGGCTGCGGTCCGTTGACCTACTCTTCCGAGTCGTCCGAAGACCCCTCTTCGTCGGCTTCCTCGTAGTCCTCGTAGTCTTGTGCCCCCTCGTAATCTTCGTAGTCCTCGGCGGAGGCCGTGTCAAGTTCGCCGTGGCGACCTTCGTAAATGGCATCCGCCAACTTTCCGACGAGCAGCTTGATGGCGCGGATGGCGTCGTCGTTGGCGGGAATGTGGATGTCCGCCAAATCCGGGTCGCAGTTGGTATCCAACAAAGAAATGATCGGAATACCCAGCTTGCGACATTCCATGACGGCATTGTACTCCCGGCGCTGGTCGATCAGGATCACGGCGTCGGGAACCCGGCGCATTCCCTTGAGTCCGCCCAAATATTTCCGCAACTTGCTCAACTCGCGGCGCAGGACGGCGGCTTCCTTTTTGGGGAGGTAGTCCAACTGGCCGCTTTCTTCCCGGCTTTCCAATTCTTTGAGACGGTCTACGCGGGTTTTGATCGTCACCCAGTTGGTGAGCATCCCCCCCAACCACCGCTGGTTGACGTAGAATCCGCCGCAACGGCTGGCCTCTTGGGCGATGATGCCGGCGGCTTGGCGCTTCGTCCCGACGAACAGGAACTTTTTCCCCTGTTCGGAGGAACTTCTGACGTAATCATAGGCCTGGTCCATCAGTTGGGCGGTTTGAACGAGGTCGATGATGTGGACACCGTTCCGCTCCGTGAAGATGTAGGGGGACATTTTGGGATTCCAACGGCGGGTCTGGTGGCCGAAGTGTACCCCGGACTCGAGCATTTCTGCGAGACTGATCACTGGCATGGTCGATTTTCTCCTTTTCGGGTTGATCCTCCACCCGGGCGCCGATCTGCGCGGGAAAACCCCCGCCAGACACCCGAACTCCCGGATGTGCGAGTTTAGACAACCTGACTATTGTAGCGAATTGAGGTGGCAGATGGAATCCCTTCCGGAAGAATGGGTGAGATCGCCGAGCCGTCGGGGGCCGATATTGCACCAAAGATCGATTAAGGGCGATCGCTTTTTATGATTTAATGGACTCAAAGCATTGGGTATTTAAGCAAATGACAAATACTAAATCCGGTGGTCCTTACACCTTCCGTATCTTCTGGGCGGCTGTCCTGCTCGGAATCAACCTGTTGGTTGCGGCCTACTATTTCCACATCATTGAATAGTCTCTGAGGGTTTCTGTCGGAAACCCCCGTGCTGCCGGCAACATCCGATGAGGGATTCTGTTTATCCTTTTTGGGGTGCTGTGGCAGCACTTTTTCAATGGGCGCTTAGTTTTCGATCTTCGCTTCGAGTTTGGACAGGCGCTCTCGGATGTCGATGACATCCTGTTTGAGTTCGATGGTCAAGGTGGCCAGGTTGTCGAACATGGGGTCGCCGGACAGCCATCGGGTCATCCCCTCGGGGGGGACGTTTTCCGGGAGATCGGGTCGGGGGACGACTTCCACCCTCGGTGCCCCGGAGCTTTGAAAGCGGAGTCGGCTGACTTGGTTGCCGAGTCGGGACATTTCGGACTCCAACCGCCGGACGCGATATTCGAGTTGGGTCGTGTCGGCGGCGCGGACGGGGGCGAAGTTGAAAATTAGGGTGATGGCGACAAGTACGCCGATCGCGATCGCCGTGATTCGGGTTTTTTTCATGACCAAAATTGGGGTGAAGGGGGTTGACGGGGGGCGGCGATTCGCGGTAAACTATTGACATCAATCACACATAATGGGGTGTTTGCAAAAATATTTTTTTTACCACCACTCCCATTGTCTAATAATAATACCAAAAGTCAAGCCCAAAATCAACCCCCTTCCCCAAAACAGCCGAATTTTTAACATTTCTTAATTTTTTTTTAAAACTAAAAAACAATCTTCAAATGTCGGCGAACGGAAGAGGGCGAAATCTCCCGTTCGGGGGCGGTTGACCGCAAGCTGGCGGCCGACGGCGATATCAGTAGCTAATTTGCAAAGTGACGGACGCCCGAACTTCTTGTTCGCCGCCGATGACGGGGGTGGAGGCGTCGGCCGATTCCAAACGCGCCGCCTGTGGCATCATGGGCACGGGGGGAGGAGAACCCGCACTATTGATCTGAATGTTGACAATTTCTCGGCGGGTCAAATTGAGGGTATCGAGGACGGCATCGGCTTGGCGTTGGGCCTCCCGGGTCGCCAATTGTAACGCCTGTTGTTGGGCGGTGGTGATATCGGAATCGGAGGCGATAAAACTGACGCCATCGATGCGGGTCGCCCCGGCATTTACCGCCTCGTCAAGCAAGTTGCCGACTGCCTCGGTTTCCAGGCGAAAGGTGACGGTATTAGTGGCGGTATAGCCGGTCAATTCTTGTCGGTCGTCGCGATAGGTGTAGTTGGGGTTGAGGCGAATGCCGGCGGTTTCCAACTTTTGGACATTGCGCGATCGCAACAATTCTACCACAGCCGAGGTTTGCCGGGCGGCTTGTTGTTGGACTTCTTCGGCGGTTTTGCCGGAAACTTCCACCCCCAGTTGAACTCGGGTGAGGGTGGTGGGAATGGTGACGATGCCTTCACCGCTGACGGTCAACGTTCTCACTTGCTGCTCCTGTGCGACGACGGGGGGGAGGGGGGGAAGGCCGAGAAATCCCAAACCCAAGGAAAAGGCAGCGATCGCCCCCCAGGGATTGAGAGACGGGCGAGATAAACGGGTCGGATGCATGATGGTATTTCCCCCTCAATTTGGAGACTAGACGAATTTTTGAGACGGTTTGAAAGGCAAAATTGAGCCGTCGCGATTTCCGAAAAAAAACAACTCGCAAATTGCCGTTGATCGCTTTCACAGCCGGAGGGATTGATTCCGGAAAATTCCCTAATATTTACTTTCGGAATTTGATCGCGATCGCCGGCGGCTGATTAACTGGCCGTGAACGTTGACGCCGTAGGGGACGGCGTAGGTAAGCGGGGCGGAAATCCAGCGATCGCGGGTCATTTGCCCTTTGACGAGGACGCAGCCGTGGTTGATGGCGAACAAAAGCGTACCCACGACGGCGGCCACCCAGACGGCCATCGGCGCAAATTCCGGGTCGAACAGTGCCTTCAAAAAAACGATGACGGATTGCCTGAATAATGGTGCGATCGAGTTCATTTAAAAATTTCGGAAACCAGTTGTTTGACCGTCCACTCCCCTTCTCCCAGCGAGAATCAAGGCTCGAACCCCGAAAATTTAGATTCGATGAGGGTTGGAGACGTGCCGGCGGGGACATCATCCACCCGGGCTACCTTGTCCAAGTTCCAATAGTAGCACCCTCAATTCCGAAGGTGCGAAAAACCGAACGTAGGCTCGAATTGTAGCGTTAGGTACGGGTGATGTTCCTCACACAATTTACGGCCCTGCTGATGGTGACAACTTTACCACTATTCAGCGTCAGTATGCCAGCACCGATGGTCCGTGCTCAAGCCATCGGTGGCAATGGTAAAACCGATGTTTTTATTATCCGAACTCATGGGGCGACGACCGATCTCAATCAAGCACCAGTTATTACCCATTTCGATTGGTTCAGCGACGGCGATAAAATTGGACTCATGGACGGGTTGACGGAGGCGGACTTGGACTATCGATCGCTGATCGATTTCGATGCCGATGGATTGCGAGATGATACCGTGATCAAGCTGCGAAGCACCCAGGAAATTTTATGTATCGTGCTCAATGCCGACGATTTTGTTTTGGATGGGGAATTTATTCCCGTCGCCTCTCCACAACCGATCACTTGTCTGAGAAAAGCCAACGTGATCGACTGCGAATTTCCCCTTCCCGAGTAATTTCGAGTTCAAGATCGATGGCAGTTCGAGAATTGTCGAGACGGGCGAAACGCCGCTTCAACCGCCGAAATAGAGATGGAAAAGCCGGGGCCGACCTTCAAAAAAGGGCAATCGCGCCGCATCTACCCCCGGCCCGGGCTTTTTGAAATATAGCGCAGCGCGAGGCGGGCGGTAACAGGCTGGACGGGTGAGAATGATCGATCCCCCGACTCCCTAATACCGACTCCCGACTTTCTTTTATAGATTTTGTAACGACACGAGGGCGCACTGCTATATATGGCAACCGCCGGAAGCGTTCGGACATTCCCGACTTCCGAGATCTCCCCATTGTGGAGGGTGGAGCGGGAGCCGATCGCTATATCGGGGTAAACTGGGGAAGAATCCACTGTTTTCAGACGGGCTGCGAGCTCGACTCAAGATGTCTATCCCAACTCAAGTTTATCCGGTGATTTGGAAGGAAGATCGGGTGGTTCTCATCGACCAAACTCGGCTTCCGAAGGAATATGCGATCGTGGAAATTCACCGCTACGAGGATATCGCCCGGGCGATTTCGACGATGATCGTGCGGGGGGCGCCGGCCATCGGCATCGCGGCGGCTTACGGGATGTATTTGGGGGCGAGGGAGATTGAAACGGACGATCGCGATACGTTCCTGGCCCGACTCGACGAGGTGGCTCGGATTTTGGGGAATACCCGCCCGACGGCGGTGAATTTGTTCTGGGCGATCGAACGGATGCAGAAAACGGCTCAAAACGCCGCCGGAGCGGTGGCGGAGATTCGGGAAACGTTGCTGGCCGAAGCGAAAGCCATCCAGGCGGAGGATTTGAGAACCTGCCAGGAAATCGGCGATCGCGGGTTGGAGGCGTTGCCGAAAACGCCGGAACGACTGAATATTTTGACCCACTGCAACACGGGTTCCCTGGCGACGGCGGGTTACGGGACGGCGTTGGGGGTGATCCGCTCGGCCCAAGGTGCGGGGCGGTTGGCGCGGGTGTACGCGGACGAAACCCGCCCCCGCCTCCAGGGGGCGAGATTGACGACTTGGGAATGCGTCCAGGATCAGATCCCCGTGACTCTGATTTCGGACAATATGGCGGCTCACTGCATGAAGCAGGGGTCGATCCACGCGGCGATCGTGGGGGCCGATCGGATCGCGGCGAACGGGGACACGGCGAACAAGATCGGGACCTACAGTTTGGCGCTGGTGGCCAAGGCGCACAACGTCCCATTTTTCGTGGCGGCCCCCCTCTCGACGGTGGACTTTCGCCTGGAGACGGGGGAGGGAATCCCCATCGAGGAGCGCGATCCGGCGGAGTTGTACCAGATCGGCCCGACCCGCATCTGTCCTCCCGGGGTGGAGTTCTACAACCCGGCTTTCGACGTGACTCCGGCGGCGTTGATTACGGCGATTATCACGGAACGGGGGGTTCTCAAACCGGAGGAGTTGAAGCAGTTGAGCCCGATTTGAGGGGGTCGCGAACGACGATTATCCGGCACAGGATTTGAGGAGCCAGCCGAGGACGATCCCGAGTCCCCCGAAGCGGACGGCCTGCCAGAAGGGTTCTTTGAGGCTCCCCCAGGTGAACAGGTGGCTTTCCAAGTTGAGTTCGACGGTGTCGAGTTCGTCCCGAAGCTGTTTAAGTTCTTGCTGGAGTTGTTGCGATCGCTGCCGGCGAAGTTCGGGGATCACTTCGTCGATGCGGTTTTTGAGTTCGACTTTCCGCTGGCGATCGCGGCGGATTTGGGCCACCCGCTCCTGGAGGCTGGCCAGACTTCGCTCCGCCGATTCCAGGGCTTGTTCAATTTCTCGTTCCTCGGTCATTTCTTCTGGCGGGTCGGCGGGGTTCGGTGGGGATGGAGTATTTCTCGGCATAATACATAGAGCGATCGGCCGTCAGCCCCGAGCAATCAGCTTTCACTCAACTGCCTGCCTTTGGCAGGTTTCGGGATTTTCCGATCTCCCGACGGTCCCGGCGACTGCTATAACTATTAAAATACAGCCAAGTCGAATCAAACGATCGCCATGACTCATCCCAATTCAACCCAGGTCAATGCGTCGGAGACGTTGGAACTGGCCCAGAAACTCGCCGAACAGTTGGCGATCTCCGAACGGGACTGGCACCGCCTCAAGTCCAACCGCAACGCCCGCGCCCGGGAACAGGTGGCCGCGGCGCTAATTTTCCTGCTCAAAGATCAGCCCCAGGAGGCGCTCCCGAGGCTGCAACAGGCGATCGGGTGGTTGGACCGTTCCATTACCGCCCCCCCCTGTCCCACCCACGGCTCGAAGTCAAAGTAGGGAATCGGGAGTCGGGGAAAAACAATTAATTATCAATTATCAATTATTAATGATTAATTGTTAATTGTTCCTACACCCGATGCCCGACACCCCAGAGCCCAATTTTGGGAAGTTCTTTGCACAGCACCAATTCGGTTCCGTCGTGGTTCCACTCGACGCGATCGAAGATTTGTTCGAGAATAAAGAGTCCCCGTCCGCATTCGTTTTCGTCGTGGGGCGGGTCTGAGTCGGAGTCATCCCGGGCGGTTTCGGAGTCCACCACGGACAGATGACAGCGACAGGATGGGGGCTTGAAACCCCGCCCTTGATCCGAGATGATCCACCAGAACTGGTTGTTGACCATCGAGAAACGGACGACAACGGTTTTACTGGGGTCTAGCTTGTTGCCGTGCTTGGCTGCGTTCACCAAAGCTTCTTGGAGTCCGAGCCGCAGTTCTCCTTGCCACTCCGTCGGGATCTCGGCTAGAAGTAGGTCCAAAATCGGACAGAGATAGAGTGTAGAAGCAAAGCTAATAGTGACCCAGTTGCGTTTAACCGGACGCGATGATATTGCAATCACTCGGAAAACTCCCTGGCTTTCAGGTGGATAAGGTTCACACCCTGCATAGTTGTGAATACTCCGCTCTAAAAAACCGACTCAAACCTAACCATGAGTTGCCCAAATCTCGGCTGGCGTTGGATGGGTTCGATGTTTTCTTCGGAGCCACGCCGAAGGAAGTGTCGGCACTCTCCGATCCACAGGCCGCCCCAGGCAAGCTGCCCGCCATTGCCAAATTTTGGGCCGCATTCAAGTCTCGGTTCGACTCACAACTGCATTTTTCACACCGATCAACTCGCACCGATAACGGCATCGAATCTTTGACGTGACCGCAGTTAGAGCATCGTTTTGTTGTCTCGCCCTTTCCCGTACCGCTCAACTCAGATGAATTGTACACCAATAACCCCATCCGAATCAAGGTCGCCGTCGTTCCTTGACCCCCACTTGTTTTGGGGCGGGGGAAGGTGTCACTCCGAGTTGTTCGATCCAAGGGATTGACAGCTTGAACACCCATTTTTCCATTAAGATTACCCCAACAATTCGTCAAATCAACCATTCAACCACAAATTTTTTGCGATCGATTTTAAATGAGATGGGACGACCAATTTCAAGGTTCCATTGGGAATTCAATAGCCAGGTGAGAGGATTTTCAAAACGGCCTGAGAGCATTTTTTAACCTCCCCGTCACTCAATGGCTCGTATCAAAAGAGAGGCCGATCTTTCCCATAACATCCAATGTTTTTTAACTCCAGGTCTTTCGTGTTGACTGCCATCCTAAAAATCATTTTTCCCGGTGCGGGATGGGCGGACCCCGACGATCGCGCCGTCTTCGGTATTCCGTCGGTGGGAATTTCATGACGTGCGATCGCATCTTCGTTCCCTATTGTAACACGAAAACCGGCTCCCAGAAGCCAGTCGGGGCGACATTTGCGCCCCGATCGCCGGGGATCGCCGTGCTGAAAAGGGTTGCCAATTTTGAGTCGATCTCGGGGATCGCTGCGATCCCGAAACGAACGAGATTTTGATACAATCGTCAAGGGAAATTAACAAATGTTTACAAAATGCGGACGACTGTTGCGATGAGTTCGACTTCATGGGATGGATCATCATACTGGAAGTGGCGGGATCAGTTAATTTACTACGTCCGGGCCGGAGCGCCCCGGAGCGATCGCCCGCCGCTGCTGCTGGTACACGGTTTCGGGGCTTCCACGGATCACTGGCGCAAGAATATCGAGGGATTGAGTCCCGAATTTGAAGTCTGGGCGATCGACCTGTTGGGATTCGGGCGCTCGGCGAAACCCGACCAGGAATATGGCGGGGATTTGTGGCGGGATCAGCTCCGCGACTTCATCGCAGAGGTAATCGGGAAGCCGGCGGTGGTGGCGGGCAACTCCCTGGGGGGCTACGCCTGTCTGTGCACGGCGGCGGACTATCCGGACTCGGCGGCGGGGGTGATCTTGCTCAACAGCGCCGGACCGTTCTCGGACACCGAGCCGAAAGTCGAACCACCGACCTGGAAAAGGCGGATGTCGAAGGCGGTGCGATCGCTTATCCTCAGCGACTGGGGGACTTTTGTGATCTTTCAGTGGACCCGGCGGCGGTCGGTGATCCGCAAAACCCTGCAAAAAGTGTATCTGGATCAAAGTGCCGTAACCGATCGCCTGGTGGAGGAAATTTACCGCCCCTCCTGCACCCCCGGCGCCGTCAAGGTGTTCGCGTCCGTGTTCAAAAGTCGCCGGGGCGACTCCGTGGACGTCTTGCTGTCCCGCCTAAATCGTCCTTTACTGTTGCTGTGGGGGGAGGGCGATCCCTGGATGGACTGCCGGGCTCGGAGCGATCGCTTCCGGGCGCATTATCCCAACCTCTCGGAACACTTTCTCGACGCCGGCCACTGTCCCCACGACGAAGTCCCGGAACAGGTCAATTCCCTGATCCGAACTTGGGTTCAGGCCAACTGCTGCGGCCTCAGTAATGAAAGCGGGGATGTATCCTCGGATTGAGTTTGTCCTGCACGGGTTCGCCCCCTTTCAAGTGATCGGCGACGATGGCGGGGACATCTTCCGGGTGTACCCGATAGTACCAGATTTCCTCGGGAGTGACCCTGACCGTCGGGCCGATGTTGCACTGGCCCATACAACCGCATCCCCGGACATCAACATCGGGGAGGTCGGCTTCTCGAAACGCTTTCAAGGTTTCGGCCGCACCGTGTCGCAGGCAGGACTGATGCTGGCACACCAGGACGCACCGATCGCTCTCGGATTGGGTTTCGGTCGCTTTGGCGTCTGTTTCTAACATGAGTGCCGGGTTGGATACCAAACTTGATATTTCTATTATGTACCCGACCCCCGTGGCCGCGATCGCCGAGTGTCCGTCGCCGGCGATCGCGGTATTTACTGAGACGGCTTGACTTCCAGGGCGCCCGTATCGCTGAACACCACTTCAAACGTCACGGTCTGACCGGAGGTTTGCCCCGCCATACCGTCCGACTCGGCCAAACCGGGCAGGGGGGTATTCTCGACATTATCCTTGGCGTCGGGGGAGTTGGGCTCGAACTTGGCGATCGCCCCCTCCGGCGTGACGGTGACGAGATAGCTCACCTGGGCCGTCACCGGAGTCCCCTTCACCGTCCAGGCCCTATCCACCTTGTCGTAAACGATCTCATTCAACTGGTCCACATCCACCGCGCCGGGAGCCGCGGCCATTTCCTCGCCCGCCGTCGGAGCGGCCGCGGGAGTCGCATCCGTACCCATTCCCGGCGTTTCGGCCATTTCCGTGGTCCCGGTTGCGGCCGGCGATTCTGGGAGCTCGGGTTCGGCAGTCGCCACCGGCTCGGAGGTCGTCGGTTCCGAAGGCGCGGTGTCGGCCGCCACGGGACTCGGGCTCTCCGAGGTCGCCGTCCCGTCTGTTTCCAGAGCGGTCGCTTCCGTTTCGGTGGCGGTGCCGGCGGTTTCCATCTCATCTTCCGTCACGGAAGCGGCGGGAGTCGTCGCCATCTGTTCAGCCTCTTCCATCGCCGGTTCTTCCGTGGCGACGGTGTCTTCAATTTCCTCCTCCGCCTCCATCGCGGTCGGGCGCGGACTCACCGCCAGGGACCCGATCAAAGTTCCAAAAAGCACGACGATCAGGGCAACGATGGAAGCCGCTTTCAGGGCCGGTGGGAGTTCCGATGTCCCCACCGCATCGACGGGGTGGTTGTGGGAAAATTCTGATGTTTCCGGAGATAGATCTGAGGAGCGTTCGCGATCTGAATACATACTTGACACCTCTGCTCATCGAATAACAATTGCGAATTGGAAATATTGTAGACGTTTACGCCCCGTCCGAGAGGAAAAATGAATTGATCCTAAGAATTGGTGTCTTCCGTGATTTTGGGCGTTGATTTTTGAGTTGACGGATTCTCCGCGCCGATCGCACGGGAAAAGCGGGCGGGGTCGATTTGCCAATCGCCCCGGCTGCTATCAATTAACAGTATGGCTTCTTCTTACATTTGAGGATTGAGAGTCTCAATAATTGGGCGATCGCCGAACTTTCAGAGTTGAAAAAATCGGGCGATCGCCCCCCAATCCCAGGCACTTCAAAAGACCGGGACTCATCTTAACGCAGCATCTACCGCCGCTAAAGTAACCGAGGATACAAATTTGTGTCGCGATCGATGCGACGGTCAGCCCAACTTGAGAATTTGGGCCGTCACCGCCAGACTCTCCTCGTACAAAACATCCCGGCCCCAGCGCTGCAACTGCTGCGCCATCAGGTATTCCGCCTTCTGATCCGTGGCGGCGGTGACCTGTTCCGTGCGGCAGGACTGGGCGCTGCCCCCGGCTTCCATCCGCATGCACCCCATTGTTTCCGAACAGAGGATGGTGCAGCAGTTGGCGTTGGGATTGCTCGAGGTCAGGCGCAAACCCACCAAATCCCCGGGAATTTCCCCGGTGTCCGCCATCGGGATGGCGGCGAGTTCCCCCCGGATTTCCTGATCTTTCGGGCCGATAAATTTGACGTGCTTGAGGTCGTAGTCGCCCCCCTCCTCCGTAAATTCCACCGGCTTCCAACCCAGACGGCTGGCGAACCAACCCAGGAACATCAGCGCCTGGGCAGCATTGCCCTTTTCGTAGTCGATGGTGATGTTGTCGAGATCGACGAGGGACACCCGGCGCTCCGGGGGGTCGAAGGCGGCCGCGGCCAACTCCTGCCAGGGCGAGAGGCGGTGCCAGTTGAGATCAGCGATGTAGGTTTCTTCTTCGATCAGTTCCTGCATTTTCGAGAGCTCGGACTCGGGGTCGCTGAAATAGCAGGAATCGACGATGACGCAGTTGCTACAGCCGGACAACTGCTTGAACAGTTCTTGCTCCGGGTTGGGTGTCGCCTTCCACCAGACGAACTTGGGCAAATCCGGAATCATCAGGGACGCGACGACGTTGCCGACCCGTTCCAGGGCGCTTTTGGTCCCCCGCAGGGTGACGTATTCGCAGCACACCAAACCCTCCTCCCGGTTGTTTTGCAGGGGGCAGTAGGCGGAGACTTGGGCCGTCACCCCCGTATCCTCGCCGAGGGTGGGGCACAGGGTGATGATGCGGCAGGGATTTTGGGCGGCGATGGTTTCGCTGATGCTGAAGCCCCGGGCGTCCACATTCTCGATCGCCCGCTTTTCCGGGGGCACTTTGGCGAACTCGGCCCGCAACTTCTCCAACGTTTCCGGATCGACGCGGCCGGTGATGGGCAGGTCGTAGGCTTTCTGGGCTTCCCGAATCCCATCCCGGGTCTCGATGCCGTGGATGCCGTCGATCGCCCCTCGATAAAAGCCCAACCCCCCCAACAACTGCTGGAACTCCTCCGGTTCGTAGACGACCATGCTGAAGGTAGCCGCACGGGTAGCGATCGCCTGAGTCTTGCCCTGGCTGCCACTTTGAGTCAGCCAAATATTATTCAGTTCAGCTTCGATCTCGCTGAGGGAAATATCCTTGGGTTTCTGTAAAGCGACGAGTGGTGTATTCATAAAATCGGCGGTTATGACTTCAAGGTTAATGATTTCATCTGCATGGAAAGTGGCGGGGAAAACCGCCCGACTCGGAGCCATTCTCCCCCGCCGGACTGTCGTTTACAACCGGCGCCAGCGGCGGCCGTCGCGGTTGAGCAACAGTTCCGCCTCCACGGGTTCCCAAGTTCCGGCTTCGTAGAACGGGACGCTGTCGGGGGCGGCGGGGGCATCCCACACCTCTAAAAGGGGGGTGAGAACCCGCCAGGAGGCCTCCACCTCGTCCCCCCGGGTAAACAGCGTTTGATCTCCCAGCATACAGTCAATCAACAGCCGGGCGTAGGCGTCTGTATTCGGTTTGCCAAAAGCCGTGTCGTAGCGGAAATCCATGTCCACCGATCGCGTCCGCAGAGAGTTTCCCGGCGTTTTCACCTCGAAGCGCATGGAAATCCCCTCGTTGGGCTGAATCCGCAGAGCCAAAACGTTGGGGTTAGCCTGTTTTGCCGCCGACTGGAACATCAAAAAGGGTACTTCCTTGAACTGAATCGCGATCTCGGTGACTTTCTTGGGCATCCGCTTCCCCGTCCGCAGGTAAAAGGGCACCCCCTTCCAGCGCCAGTTGTCGATGTTGAGTTTCAGGGCGACATAGGTGGGGGTGGTGGACTCCGGCGAAGCCCCTTCTTCGTCTCGGTATCCCGGCACTTCCTCGCCATTCATCCATCCCGCCGTATACTGTCCCCGCACGGCCGAACAGTCCAAATTGGTGAGATCTGCCAGGCGCGTGGCCTGGACGACCTTCACCTTTTCCGTGCGGATGCTGTCGGCGTCGAGGGAGTTGGGGGGCTCCATCGCCGTGAGGGAAAACAACTGCATCAGGTGGTTCTGGACCATATCCCGCAGCGCCCCGGAGGTTTCGTAGTAGCCAGCCCGACCCTCCAAACCGACGGTTTCGGCGACGGTAATTTGGACGTGATCAACAAATTGGCGGTTCCACAGAGGTTCAAAAATAGCATTAGCGAACCGGAACACCATCAGGTTTTGGACGGTTTCTTTGCCCAGGTAGTGGTCGATGCGGTAGACTTGCTCCTCCGCGCAGACGTCCCGCACCACCCGGTTGAGGACTTGGGCCGAGCCGAGGTTCCGGCCGAAGGGTTTTTCAATCACGAGGCGCTGCTTTTTGGGGTCGGCCAGCATCCCGGCCCGTCCGAGTTGCTGGGCGGCTTCCCCGAAGAAGCGGGGGGCGACGGAGAGGTAAAAGACGCGATTTTCGCGGGTGCCCCGCTGTTCGTCCAACTCGCGGAGGAAGGCTTTGAGTTTCTGGTAACTTTCCGGCTGGTCGATGTTGCCGGAACAGTAAAACAGGCCCTTGGCGAAGGTTTCCCAAATCTGTTCGGACTGCAGGCCGCCGCCGAAGTCTTCGATGCCTTCCCGGAGGCGCGAGCGGAAATAGTCGTGGCTCCACTCGCGCCGCGCCACCCCCACGATGGTCAGTTCCGGGGGCAGTTTGCGTTCGAGATACATCTGATAAATGGCGGGGACCAGTTTCCGCTGGGTTAGGTCGCCGGACGCGCCGAAGATGGTCAAAATTTGGGGTTCGGGGATGCGGTCCTGTTGCAGGCCGACGCGGAGGGGATTTTCTAAGAGTGTTACCATCGATGCTGTTCTGAGTGGAAGGATTGAAAATCAAGGCGGAATTAGACCGTGAAAATCAGGGGGATCGGGTGGGGGCAAGCTGATACTTGCCTGACCCAACCGATTTTTTTTGCTATCTCAATAGATTAGGCGGGGGAGAGTTGTTTCATTTTGGTTTCGATCGCATCCATCAAGCTGTTGAAGGGTTCGACGAATTTATCGATCCCCTCCTCGATCAGTTCGTCCATGATGCGATCGATGTCGATCGCAATTTCGGGCGCCGAGAGATTTTCGATCAGCGTGTAGGCTTCATCCACGTCGGTTTCCACCCGGTTGGCCCCGACGTGGCAATGGTCGGCACAGGCTTCGATGGTGTTGGGCGGCATGGTGTTGACGGTGTTGGGGCCGATCAGTTCGTCCACATACATGACGTCGCTATATTCGGGGTTTTTGGTGCTGGTGCTGGCCCACAGGAGGCGCTGGGGGTTGGCGCCTTTGGTGGCTAGGGCTTTCCACCGATCGCTCTGGATGATTTTCTTGTATTCTTGATAGGCGATTTTGGCGTTGGCGATCGCGACTTTTCCCTTCACCAATTCCAATTCCGCTTTCAGGTTCAAATCCGTCACCCCGTGCAGTTTCTCGTCGATCGCGTCATCGATTTTCGTATCGATTCGGCTCAGGAAGAAACTGGCGACGGAGGCAATTTTACTGATATCTTCCCCGGCTTCGACCCGCTTTTCTAAACCTCGGATATAAGCCCAAGCCGCGTCCGTATAACTCTTGACCGAAAACAGCAGGGTGACGTTGACATTGACCCCTTCGCTGATGGCTTTTTCGATCGCCGGAATTCCCTCGGGCGTCCCCGGAATTTTAATCATCACGTTGGGACGGGCGATCGCTTGGTTGTAGCGGAGCGCCTCTGCGATGGTTTTTTCCGTATCCCGGGCGAGGGTGGGGGAAACTTCGATGCTCACATAGCCGTCCAACCCGCCGGTTTCGTCGTAAATGGGCTTCAAAATATCGCAGGCGTTGCGGATATCTTCAAAAATCAGAGATTCGTAGATTTCCGACGCGGATTTTCCGTCCCGAATCCCCTTTTCAATGTCCGCATCGTAGCGATCGTTGCCCTGAATTGCCTTGTTAAAAATCGTGGGGTTGGAGGTGATCCCGTGAATTCCGGTTTCCGTCATCAACCGCTCCAATTCTCCGGACTCGATCAGGGTGCGGCTGAGATTGTCCATCCAAATACTTTGACCCAGCTTTTCGATTTCTTTAATGTGATTCGTAGCCATATCTAAAATTCCTCTTGTCTTCATGGACTCAATTAAGGGCAGTTGGGGGGGCACTCCGCTGCTCTACCCTTCGCTGTCCCGACGTTTGCGATCCTGAATGAACGACTCCACCAGGGCGACATCTTCTTTGCTGCCGATGACCAGAGGCGTGCGTTGGTGGAGTTTTTCGGGGATTACATCCAAGATATCCTGGGTGCCGGTGCTGGCCCGTCCGCCGGCCTGTTCCATCAAAAAGGCCATCGGCGCCGACTCGTACAACAGGCGCAACTTGCCCTCCGGTTTCTTCGCGGTACCGGGGTACAGAAACACCCCGCCCTGACAGAGAATCCGGTGGATGTCTCCCACCAGAGCACCGCTGTAGCGGGCCGTGTAGCCCTCGTGGCGGTGGACGTAGCGGGCGTAATCCCGAAACGACTCGTCCCACTGCCAGAAGTTGCCTTCGTTGACGCTGTAGACGGGGCCGTGTTCGGGGACGGTAATATTTTCCTGAGCCAGGATAAATTCGCCGAGGCTGGGATCGAGGGTGAACGAGTGGACCCCCGTTCCGATGGAGTAAACGAGCAAGGTACTCGGGCCGTAGAGTATGTATCCGGCGGCGAGTTGTTTGCGACCGTGTTGGAGCAAGTCGAGGGCCGCGCCATCTTCGTCGTCGCCTTCTTGTTGACGGATGGCGAAGATCGATCCCACGTTCAGGTTGACATCTAAATTCGATGAGCCGTCGAGGGGATCGTAGAGCAGGGTATAGCGTCCGATGGGACAGTTTTCGGGGATGTAGTAGGGCTTTTCCATCTCCTCGGAAGCCAGACGGCACACCAGGCCGCTCTGTTTGAAGGTGGAGATAAAAACGGCGTTGGAGTACAGGTCCATTTGTTTGACCTCTTCTCCCTGGACGTTGACATCTCCTGTAAATCCGAGGGTGCCTTCCACCAGTCCGGCCCGGGACAGGCGGCGGGCGATCAGTTTCCCCGCCAACCCGATCCGATTCATCAGGGCGCTGATATCCTGGGCGTCGGGGCCGAAACTCTTCAATTGTTGCAGGACGTGCCGGGACAGGGTGGTGCAGTCCCGATCCAGGTAGTATCCCCGATCGAGGGGATCGGGCTGCGATCGCCCCGTTTGCGTCTGTACCATAAATTGACTTTCTCCCGGTTGACTTGCCGTTCACCTCATTTCCTAGCTTTGGTGAAATGCTTGGCATTGGCTTCTATCTTAAGGAGGCTTTTGGGACAAATGGGGGGATTTTTAAGCTAAACTTCACATCTCGATCGCATTTGGGCGCGGGGAATTGCAGCGTTTGAGTATTTTTGCGGTGGGGAGTCAGGCCGAAAATAAAAAACGTCCCGCGATCGCCCCAAATCCCAATTGTGGATTAAACTTGGGGGGAATTCCTGCGTTGATGGTTTGCCCCCGGTGATCATGAAATTTAGATTGACCCCCATCCTGTTATCGATTATTTTTTTAATCGGGATCGCCCTGCCCGTCGCCTTGTCAGAGAAACATCCGGTCATCGCCAACGAAGAACGGCACGAAACGGGCGCGATCGTCGCCAACGCGAATCTGGAACTGCAACCCACCTGCGCCATCCGCCCCGACCCCAATCCCGCCGTCGCCTCCAGCCAAGTCGGGCCGGGCATTTCCCAACCCGCCCCCCTGTTCCGGTTCCGGCGTCCGATCGCGTGGCAAAATTCCGCCGCCGCCGCCGCATCGCCTACGGGTTATACTCCGATGGAATATCAAGCGATCGCCAACCCCACCAACTACGGCCAGCGCTATATTTACGATATCAACGGTCAACCCACCAACCACGTCCCGATCATCGTCCTCCACGAAACGGCGGCTACCAGCCAGAGCACGATCAACTTCTTCCAAACCCCCCACAGTTCCGAGGACAACCAAGCCAGCTACCACACCCTAATTACCCTAAACGGGGATATCGTCTATATCGTCCCCCCCGATCTGAGAGCTTTTGGGGCGGGAAATTCGGTATTTGTGGGAAGTCGGGGCACCGAAGCGGTCAAAACCCATCCCAATTATCCCCCCTCCGTCAACAATTTCGCCTATCACATTTCTTTGGAAACGCCCCCCGACGGGATGAACAATGGTTCCGGCCACAGCGGCTATACAATGCCCCAATATCAATCGTTGGCTTGGCTCGTTTCTAGGACGGGGGTTCCGCGCGATCGCATCACCACCCACGCGGCCGTTGACCGTTCCGGGGAGCGATCGGACCCGAGAAGTTTCGACCGAGAGCTTTTTTCCCAACTGTTGAGTCAGTATCCCCAAACCCTAGAAATTGTCATCGGCTGTCAGGCGCCCCGGCAGCGGGGGTGAGGGTAGAAACCGGGTTGTTTGGAAACACCCGGTTTCTGAATCTGAAATCAAAAATCTGTGTAATCTGCGTCATCTGCGGACAGAAATAGCCCGGACATCAGGAGTTGTAGGGTGCGTTCCCTCATCTCGACGAGAAATTGGGCTAATTGATGAGTGGGAACGCACCGGACGATTGACTTCGAGAAAATATCGTACCATTGAATAGAAAGCGGAGAATCGGAACGATGCAGCTAGAAGATTATTTGGAATTTATAGATCCCGACGAAATCCGTCTGAAAGGTCATCGCATCGGCATCGAAGACATCATCAAATATTATCTAGATGGATACACACCCGAACAAATTTTACAAGAGTTGCCCACCCTCAATCTTGAAAAAATTTATGCCGCGATCGCCTATTATTTACACAATCGTTTCTTATTGGATGCTTATTTATTGCGGTTGTGGAAACGGCGAGAACAGCATTATCAAGAGTTTGTGAATCATCCCTCTCCCTTGAGACAACGTTTAAAAGCAGCAAAACAACAGCGACAAGAGGAGAAATTAAACAATGAAAGTTCGGTTTCTCCTCGATGAAAATTTGCCGCCGAAGTTGAAGTTGGCGGTACAACGTTATAATCCAGATATTGATATCATTCGAGTCGGGGAACCCGAAGCGCCCCCTTTAGGAACGCCCGATCCCGACCTTCTGAATTATTTGGAAGTATCTCAACGATTATTAGTAACAGATAACCGCAATAGCATGGGAGGTCACTTGCAGGAACACTGGACAAAAGGGGGACATATTTGGGGCTTAGTTTGGCTCCGTCCAGGCAGTACAATTAGAACGTTATCAGAGTCTTTACTGTTAATTTGGGAAATTACTGAATCTGAAGAGTGGTTAGACAAATTAGACTGGATACCTTATTAGAAAAATCCGGCTTATATAGTTGTAGCTGTAGGGTGCGTTCCCTCAACTCACCGGGGAGTTGGGCTGATTGATGAATGGGAACGCACCGGACGATTGACTTCGAGAAAATATCGTAAGAATATAGCAATCGGAAACGATTTGCAAATAGTCGCGCCCCCAAACCCCCAATTCTGGGGGCTTTGAGTGGATAAATTTTTCACGAATTATTTCACATTGCTATAGCAGCCGCCATAGTGGTTAGGACATAATTACTCCAATTGAGTCCACTTGAGTGGACTTTTGCTATCAGCCTTGAAATTGATTTCAAGGCGGGTTATTGTTGGGGCGAAAAATCTTCTATCGGGGCGAAAAATTTTTCGCCCCTACTCAAATTATCTGTTAAATATCACAACCGCTTGGGAATCAATTCCCTTTTCTTATAGCAAAAATCATCTAAAGATGATTGGCGGTACAGAAATTGCGTAGAAACCGGGTTTTTTTGAAAAACCCGGTTTCTGAATTTAATGCGATCGCACCCAATCCGCTTTAAATGCTGTTTCTTATCTTCTCATCCAACTCATTCACCGCAGACATAACACCCGACTCAGGATCGTTGAGAAGAGTCTTTTTAATTTGATGCAAAGATTGTACTAAATCCTCACGCAAACGAGGCTTATTTTGGGCGACTCCATTAATATAATCCAAATAATCTAAGCCCAACAAAACAACAGCAACAGCGGGGTCTATTAGGGCTGCGACTTGACTGGAAACAAAACCAGCAGCAACTTTACTACCAGCTTTTGCAGCAAATTTAGCTACAACTTTAGTCGTTACATAACCTCCAATAATCTCTACCGGTAATATTCCATCACCTTGTTCATTTTCCAACCTTACTTTGATTGTCTCTAAATACTGATCCCAATCTGTTTGAGAAATTTTATACATTTTGGGAACATTATGTAGATCAGCAGATAGTTCCTCAAGGTAGAATTCAGTTGTATCGATGACGATTGCCCTGAATTTACTTTCGGCATATTTTGAATTGACCACGCGACGAGAAAACTCTCGATTAATATTCTTATTGATGCGATTTTTGATATTATCATTAATTTTTACATGATCGATATTTCCAGGGTCAATCACAATTTCACCTACATATTGAGCCAATACCTCGACCTCTTGTTTTTTCTGATTAAAATAATTAAAATACCAATCTAAAAAATCAGTATCTATGCGATTTACCAATTCTTTCTCCCATTCATCTAATTCCTTTTCAGCATATTTTTTCGCATTTACATAAGCCGTTTCGCGAGCCTTATCAAAAGCTTTTTGTGTTGGCCAAAAAGCCACCATGTTTTGTGTGATTTCCAATGGCGGAGAGGATTTCAAATCAGCCGCCAACGCTTGATTCATGATCGAGCGTCCCAGCAATGGCAATAAGATCAATAAAATCACGAAAATCCACAGGATTACACCGACTATCTTGATGAATTTAAAGACGGTTGACTTTGGCTTCAAATCAACCAAATTAAAATCTCGATCGCCCAAAAATTCACTCAATTTTTTATCCATATTTTTGGCGACGAACTGCCGTCCCGAAGGCAAACCACTGGAGAGACAGATTAAATTATTATTTTCATCCAAAAAAACTTGAGCCAAAAATGTTCCTTCGCTATGTTCCTTACAAATAAGAGCTGCTTGTCCGAACGACGGATTTTTTTGGCGATGGTTCTTAAAGTAACGAATCACCTCATCAAAGCTGATGTTCTCTAATACTTCCGGTATTTCTTGAATCGTGTTTGATGATTGATTAAACTCATCTACTATTCGCCCTGCATCTTCATCAGTAATTGTATTTTCTACCTGAGAATTGTTTTTTGAAAACCAGCCCAAAAATGCCATAACTTTTCTCCATGATTCGATAACAGACAAATGCGATCGCAGCACCAAACCATCAACATAAATTGTCAGGTGCGTCCCCTTAAATCACCCGGTAAATCACCAATTTATGTGTCAGTGTATATGAAAAAAACCTTTAAAACGTTTTTTTCAATATTTGCAAGATCCGTTCATCGCCTTGATTTTTCTAATCAACTGATGTATACTTCTTAATTCCTTTTTTGACAGCCAGTGCGGCAAAATATCCTAAAACAGGTAAAAAAGGAACCCAAGCGGGATGGGTAGAGGCTAATGCGGCTATACTTACACCAGAAACAATAGTATTCGCCAGATCCGGTAAATCTTGATTGATATCTTTGTCGCTTAAGGTTTTACGAAATTGTTCATTGAATCGCTCACATAGAGTTGAAATCTGGCTAGGATAATCTTGTGCAATTTGTTCAAGAGCCTCCTGAAATGCAGCCCAAACATCTCCATTATTGTCTTCAATAAAATCCAATGCTTGTTCGGCTACTGCATCACTTGAACTGCATTCTTCAAGTTCCTGCAAATCTTCTTCATTGATTTTTTGTAGCGCATCTTCCAGATCGTGACTGGGTAAATATTTGCCCATTTTTTTACACCAGATCCCTGATTTTGATTGTCAATTTTTTGATTTTAGCGATTTTAGTGATTAAAATCAAGAGCATGACGGCGTTATTTAGCGTTGTTTATTGAATTTTCTTTGCCAACAAAGTCAAATAAAAAGTGTGATTTGGTTGCCCGGTGTAAAAAAGTGTGATAAAGTGATGGATATCAAAATCTACCTCTCAAGGCGCTTATGGACATTCAAGAGGTTTTACAGTGGACTGACGAACAAGTGTTTTTAAAAACCAAACAGCATTTGGATTCCTTACAACGAGCAGTCTTGGAAGGAACCTTGGAAGGTCTAAAATATCCGGAAATTGCTGAGAATACAAAACGCAGTCACGATCATATCAAACAAGTGGCACGGCATTTGTGGAAACTCTTATCAGATACACTAGAGGAAGATATTAAACAATCGAATGTTCGCTCTATTTTAGAAAAAACTGCAACATCTAATATTTGGAATTATGGAAACTGTTCGCCGGTAGTTAGCATTAATAGTCATATCAATATTTGTGGAAATAGACGGCAAGATGAAGAAGATTATCAAATCCGATCGCCCTCCAATTTCAACTCTGCCGAAACAAAAAATAACTCGCCAATTATCGACCTAACAGACGCGCCAGAAATCACCGAATTCTGCGATCGCACCCCAGAACTCGACACTCTCCAACAGTGGATATTAGAAGAAAATACGCGCCTCATTACCATCTACGGCTTGAGGGGGATTGGTAAAAGTTCCCTCGTCCTAAAACTCGTCGAAACAATTAATGATAAATTTGATTATATAATTTGGCGAAGTCTCGTTAACGCCCCCCAGTTTGCAATCCTAAACACCCAACTCAGAAAACGTTTTAACCCCTTTTCAAACACCCCACAACCGACGACAATGGATGATTTTCGCAACGGCCGTTGTTTGCTGATTCTAGATGACCTACAGAATCTATTTGCCGGCAATCAACTCTCCGGGGAATATTTAACAGACTATCAAGACTACGGCGCATTCTTTCAGCAAATAGCCAGAAATAATCATCGCAGTTGTGTCATTCTCCTCAGTTGGGAAAAACCCCGAGAAATCGTCACTTTAGAAGCCGAAAATAGACCGGTTCGCACATTACACCTGCAAGGCTTGGGAGAAACCGCCACAGAAATCCTGAGACACAGAGGATTAACCAACGAGGACAAATGGCATGAGTTAATTACCTCGTATCAAGGTCATCCCGTCTGGTTAAATATTATCGCTTCGACGATATTAGAACTATTTGACGGTCGAGTTTCAATGTTTCTAGGTGATGAACTATTTATCGGAGACTTGTCGCCACTTTTAATATCCCAGTTGGACAGATTATCCGATTTAGAAAAACAGGCGATCGACTGGATAGCCAGTGAACGGCAACCCGTCGATATTTCCCAAAACCCCGCCGATGGTGTATTGTCGAAATTAGAACTGTGGCAGGCAATTCAATCTTTAGTCAGACGGGGGTTGGTCGAAAAAATATCGGCGGGGGAGCGATCGCACTTTCAACTCAACCCCGTATTTCAACAATATCTTCAGCTTCAATAAAATCATCAATTAACTCTTTTCAGATAGCAGTAAATATTGGATTTCTGACACATTCTCTCTCTGTGTTACTCTGTGCCGGGAGTGGTAAAAATATCGGACTATCCTGATGTATTCTCCCCGACAGTTGATCAATAAGTATTCCACCGCCAATCCGACTGGTAGCGGACGATGACGGGGTGGGAGAGGCGGTTGACTTCCACATTTCCGAGTTGGATGTCGGCGGGAAGTTGAAACAGTCCGGGGAGCATTTCGGCGGTGAGAAAGCGGGTGGAAATAGGGAGTTGAAATTGTTCCGGTTTCAGGGGCGATCGCGCCGCCATGACGAATCCCCACGGCCCGAAACTGGGGACGTTAACGGTGTAGGGATGGACGGATAAATCAATTGATTCCAGGGTGGCGACGATGGAGGCGAAGGCGCGGGGGGCGAAAAATGGACTGGATGCTTGGGTGACGAATACCCCCCCCGGATTTAATCTGAAAAGCAGGCGTCGATAGTACCCTTGGGAGTACAATTTCGCCAAAATTTCTTCGTCGGGATCGGGAAAGTCGGCGATGATGACATCGAAGGTTTCGGCGAGTTCGGGGGCAATTTTGAAGGCATCTCCGTATTTTACCGTCACCCTCGGATCGGCGAAGGCGTTTTGATTTGCCCGCAATAAAGCGGGGTGATTTTTGGCAAGTTTTACAACAGTTGGATCGAGTTCCAAAACGGTGACATTTTCGACCTGGGGCCATTTCAAAACTTCTCGCAATGCCATGCCGTCTCCCGCCCCCAACAATAGGACGTTGCGGGGGTCGCCGTTTGCCGCCATCGCGGGATGGACGAGGCTTTCGTGGTAGCGGTATTCATCGAGGGTGGAAAATTGCAAGTCGCCGTTTAAAAAGAGGCGGACATCCTGACCCCAGCGGGTGAGGACGATGCGCTGGTAGGGGGATTGGATGCGGGCGACGACGGGGGCGCCGTAGAGTTGATTTTCGAGGCGATCGCTGATGGGAATGGTGAGCGGTGCGAAAGCCAAAAGGAGGATGCCGACGAGTAAACCGCGAATCGCCCAACCGCGCAATTCGGGGAACGATCGCCCCAATAAAAACACCATAAATGCCGGGAAAGAACCGATAACGGCAGCGGTGGGAAATAATCCCAAAAAGGGTAATAACAACACAGGAAAGGCTAAAGAACCCACCAGCGCCCCCAAATAATCCAGGGCTAAAACCCCCGCGATCGCATCTTTTACTCCCTCTTCTTGTTCGATTATCCGGGTGAGAATGGGGACTTCTAAACCTGCCAGCGTCCCCAAAATTAAGGTGACTAAAAATAGCCCCAACCAGAGGGAACTGTCGATGACGAATAGGAAAAATAACCCCAAGGGGAGTAAAGCGGTGAGGGGTGCGATCGCCAGTTCGACCGCGGCCAAACTGGTCAACAATTGTCGATGTTGCTCGACGCGATTTTCGCCGGGGGCGACGAACTGACTCAGGTACGATCCGATCCCCATCGCGGCCAAAAATACCCCCACCGCCACCCCGAAGGCGAGGGCCTGATTTCCCACCAAATAACTGGCTAGGGTTCCCAGCAGCAATTCCGCCGCCAACCCGCACCCGGACGAAACCGCCGCGGCCGACAATAATAAATTTCGCTGTTTGCGTTTCAGGGTCACTGATTAATTAATCATTAATAATTAACAATTGATAATTGTCGGTCGGGGGTTCGGCTCGAACTCCGACTTCCCATCTATTCTAACGGAAATCTAATGGGGGGTCTGACCCGTCGGATCGGTTCACTTTTTATCGGGGGGAAGGGCGCGAAGTGGAACCCTTTTCGCCGCCAACCTGGGGGGTCGAAAGTCCGCCCTTCTCCAGACTGCAAGGCAATCGGCCCCGGCGCGGAGTTGCGGCCGGTGGCTGCCGTCCCCGAATGTTCGTTTGATCGGCATTTTGGCAATTTTGTGGGCGAGGTGATGCACGGTTGGAATTAAAAGGGTAAACTATAAATAGACCGGACAATGAAACGATTCTTTCACCCCGAGTTTAACCCCGGATTTTCGAGCATTTTATCAGCCATTTCGGGATCGATCTTGGGTTTCAGGGTCAGACCGACATCTGAGAACTCCCCAACCCCAAATCTCGTGTCATGATTGAACTTTTAGCAGCCCTTTCAGCATCGGCCGCAGGAGGGATGAGAATCGCTCTCCCCCTCCTCCTGATCGGTTTGCTGAAAAATAATCTGTGGTCCGACGTGCCCTTTCTGTCCGCCTTTTCGCCTCAAGTGGTGGTCGGGACGCTGGTGAGTTGGTCGCTGTTCGAGCTGTTCGCCTCCAAAAAGTTTCTGGGACAGCGGATTCTCCAACTCGTCCAACTGCTGTTGAGTCCCTTGGTGGGGGCGATCATGGGTTTGGCGATCGCCGAGGCGACCCATTTTACCCCGTGGCTGGTGTGGCTGGTGGGCATCATCGGGGGATTGTTCGCGTTGGTGCTGCAGTTGGTGCAGGCGGGGTGGTTCTACCGCCTGCGGGGTTTGCCCCTCTGGGCGATTTTCCTCCAAGATACCCTCTGCATTTCCCTGGTGATTTTCGCCTTCGACGCCCCCGAACAGGGGGGGTTGATCGCCCTGTTGTTGCTGTGGCTGGCCATCCGCTCCTCGAAGGAGTGGTATCGGTGGTACACCGCCCAGGCGGACCGCCGGAACCGCCACCACCCCCGGCGGTACAAGTGCAACCCGGATTAGGGGCAAGAGCCGTTTCATTCTCGGTTAATAATAATTAATAATTAATTATTAGCAGAACGAAACGGCCCCGGAATTAAGGGGCATCTCGGCGGGGGGCGATCGCTTCCGGGGTGAATTGAAGGGCGGAGTTCCGGGAATTGTGGGGGGAATTCGCCCAGGCCCACACCTGGGGGTCAATTTCCGAGAAGAGTAACTTCAAAGCCTCTTCGTCCCCGGCTTCGGCGGCTTGGGAGAGGGGGACCAGGGTTTGGGCGACGGCGGTTTGGCGTTCCAACTCCTGGGTGGAGGTGAGGATGTTCCCCAGGCCGTTGACGATATTTCGCAGATTGTCGCGGAATTGGGGGTCGCCGGTGAGGTCGTCGATGTCGGACGTCACCTTTTGCAGGTTTTGCAGGGTAGCCCGGGCGGAATCCAGGGTTTGCTGGAGCAAAATCAGATTGTCGGGGTTGTTGACGGTTTGGGAGACGTCCCGCAGGTTGGCGGAGGCCTCCGCGGCGTTGGCCGAGAGCGCTTCCAGGTTTTCCAGGAGTTGTCCCTGTTCGACGCGGCCGAGGATCGGGGTCAGGGTGGCGATCGCGGCCCCGAGTTCTTCGGTGGTTTGGTTGATATTATTCAACGTCGTCACCAACGTCGAGCGGTTGGTGGCCACCAGGGTATTGACTTGTTCGGCCAGGGTGCTGACTTGCGTGGCCACCCGTTCCAGGGAGTTGGCCGACTGCACCGCCGCCCCGGACACTTCGTCGATGGACCGTCGCAGGTCCGTCGAGAGGCCGTCGAGTTGGGAGGAAAAGGAGCCGATCCCCTCGTCGATGGACTGGCTGAAACTGCCGAGTTCCACCTTCGCCACATCGACAAATTCCCCCATTTTCGCGCTGAGTTCGGTGGCCTCCCGGGCGGCGATCGCGGTATTTTGGACGGCTAGGTTGAGATTGGCAAATAACTGCGGGTCGCTGTAGAGTTCGCCAAATTCGAGCATCGTCGCGATCAGCCGTTCCATGCTGATTCCCGATATCCCTTTCACCTCGGCCCCGTCGCACAGGATCGCCTCGGGACAATCAGGACCCAGGGGGCTGACAGTGAGGAGGGAAGAGGGCAAGGGGGCGGCGGGGACGATATCGACGTAGGTTTCACTGAGCAACCCGATTTGGTTCGCCACAACTTGGGAGTTCCGGGGCATGACCAAATCCACCGAATCGATATTCAGCGTCAGTACCACGCCGTTGGATTTCGGCTGTAGGGCTCTCACCTGCCCCACTTTCACGCCCCGATACCGCACCGGCGTCCCCACCTGCATTCCGGTGGCGTTGGGAAATTCGGCGACAATTTGATAATTTTGCTGTCCGAGGCGGACCCCCCGCAGCCAAAGCGCGGTGGCCCCGAATAGCCCCAATCCAAACAGGATCAGGAAGCCGACCGATCCTTCTCTCACTGTCCGCGATCGCATAATCTCTCTCCCAATCTGGCATCGGCTGAAGTCTCCATTAGGGGTCGAGAGAGAAGTCACCTTCTCCCCCTCCCATTCAGAACCGTGCATGAGATTTTCACCTCACACGGCTC
>NZ_JAJENU010000276.1:0-16730 GCF_035615495.1 Lyngbya sp. CCY1209
GATGTTGATGGCTGCGTTGTGGTCTCTATCTAACTCGCACCCACACTGACAAACGTGAGTTCGAGTCGAGAGACTTTGATTATTTTTATCTGAGGGTTATAATCGGTTTTGATCAAGTCAATAATTTAGAAGAGAAGACATTCCAAGATGCTAATCAGTTGGTGGATAAAATCAATGAAATTTTGGAAGGTAAGCTTGAGCAGGTTAGAAATGAATTAAAAAAATATTTGGGTCATGGTTTACCGAATCCATTAGATCCCTGTAGACGAAGATTAAAGTTAGGAAGTAAGCCAGGGGCAAGGTTTTCAGATATGGAACTTTATGAGTTGACCGAATGTTATGAATTGAACAAGTTAAATGAAAATACTCCCGTTGATGAAGTGTTAAAAATTTATGGTCAACTCCAACTCAATGCGAGTCGCATGGCTGCTTTGGTTAAGGATGCCCCAATCTTGAGAAGGAGAGCGATAGAAGATTGGATTAAATATGGTATATTATGTGAATTTTGGCATCAGACTATACAGGGTTATGATGTCAGTCATCCTCTGTTAGAGTCAACAAAGCCAAAGGGTATTTTGTCGAGCGAATCATAAATATCAATCGTACAATATAGAAAATTGAGGAGAATTTAATTGTGGTGAAATCTGACGATTGGAAACATCCACTCGGGTATCATGAAAAGGCGATCGCAGAACTGACTGCAACCCGGCAAGAATTACTCAATGAGTTGAAAACAATGCGGGATATACATAACTCCAATCAACTTGAGTTGCAAAATTTAAAAAATGAACTTGCAGAAACCAATCAAGAATTGAAATTGACGCGAGAAGAAACCCAAAAATATCAACAGATAATCGACGATTTTTTAGCTAACTCTCCCATCAAACCCGTCATGGAAACAAAAAATATTGAGACTAAGCTCAGTCAATTAAGCGGAGACTTATTAGAGATCAAACAGCAGTTATCTAATTTGCCGGAAAGGTTCAAACCAGTCGAACCTCAACCGAAGCCAGAAGATGACTTTAAGACTCAGATACTTCAATCCATTGCCGACTTACAAAAACAATTATCTTCGCTCACAGATGAGCTAACCCTTGTCTCTGATGCTTCCGGTATGGATTATGCTCCAATTCGAGATTTATTGCGAGATCAAGAATGGAAAAAAGCTGATGAAAATACCCGAAATCTTATGCTCAAGTTGTCAAATAGAAATCCAGAAGGATGGTTGGATAAAGGGGACATCGAAAAATTACCTTGGCAAGATTTACGAATTCTTGACCGACTTTGGAACAAGTATAGTGATGGCAAGTTTGGTTTTAGCATTCAGAAAAATATTTGGCAAAATATAGAAGTTGCCAATCAAAACGATTTTGAAGTCGAAAAAACTTTGGGCGATCGCGTCGGATGGCGAGTCAATAATTGTTGGATAGACTACGAAAGTTTTACTTTTAATATAACCGCTCCCCCCGGTCATTTGCCATCGACCAGTCATTTATTATGTATTGACAGGGGTAAAGTAGAAGATAGAATCAGATTTATGTTTCGTAAGAGAAAAGAATGGTAAAGGCAGAAATGCGCGGTCAGCCTGGAGAATCGTTCGATCGCCTGTCATCCACAGAAAAAGCGATTTGAAAATTTTCTGGCCCCCAAACCCCTAATCCTGGTGGCTCTTGGCCGACAAAATTTCACGAATCATTTCACTGTCGGTGGTTATTCCTCCGACGGAGACGGTTCGGCTACCGCAAACCTCGAGTCAACGGTGTCGGGTTCGATATTGGGGCCGCGATCGAAAATTTCGATGTCCCACTGCCCGTTTCTGGCACTTTCAAAGGTAATATAGCGGCCGTCGGGGCTGATGCTGGGGTTCCTCACCCAACCGCGATATCCCCGCGTCAGCATTTCCAAACGGCGGGTGAGGCGGTCGTAGAGGAAAATGTCGGGCCGTCCCGACTCGTTGGCGCTATAAACGATGTAGCGGCCCGTGTAGCTGAGGCCGGGACTCTGCACGATCGCCCGCGATCGCTTCAAATCGAGCAAATTCTCATAACTGCGCCGTCGCAGGTCGTAGATCAACAACTGGTTCTGGCCGTCGCGATCGGACACGAAGGCCAAAAACCGGCCGTCCCCGCTCAACGCCGGTTGCTCGTCCGTCGCGCCGCTGTTGAGGGCGCCGTAGGCCACGGAGCCATCGATCGCCATTGCGGTACAACCCACCATCAGGAGCAGCGAAAACAGACCGATCGCGATCGCCCGACACCAACGCCAAATCATCGAGTTTCTAAAAATCACGGGGTTGGGAGGATGGAACATCCCCTGAAACTGGCAGGCAATTCTCCCCCCAAATCGAGTTTTTAATATTCGGTCGAACTTTCGTAATCGTCATCCGAATAATCGACGGGCCGATACTCCACATAGTCCGTCGAAGTCGTATCCCGTTCCCGGCGATCCGAATATCGCTCGGAAGGGCGCGGCCGTCTCGTTCTGGGTTCTTCGAGATCCGTGGAATAGCCGCCGCGAGAGGACGGGGGCCGGCTGCTGCGACTGCTGCGGTACGGGCGATCGCTTCCCGAATCGATGGAGGCTTCCCACTCCTCGGTGGTCGTCGGTCTGCTGCTGCTCGGGGGGCGGGACGGGGGACGCTTGCGGGGGCGATCGACTGAACTGGGACGTTCGCTGCTGGGACGGCGACTGCTGGGACGGCGACGGGTCGCTTCGCTATCATAAGTTTCCGGTTTTGTCAAGCGCGAATCGCGGCTGCCCCGAATTTGGCGGGCGACGGGTTGGGGGGGGTAATCCTCCTCCACGGGTTCGAGTTCGTCGAGTTCGGCATCCACCCGGTAGACGTCGCTCACATAGCGATCGTCATCCACCACCGGAGCCCGTTCCTTCGCCTTCATCGTGGCGACTCCCCGCAGTTTGATGCTTTCCACCGCGAAGAAAATGGCGGTTCCCGTCAGCATGAACTGACCGAATGCCAGGATCGGATCGAGTCTCCACCCCTGAAACAGGAGAATCCCGCCGCAGAGCAAACCGACGGCGGCGAAGAAAATATCGTGATCGCGGGCGAGTTTCGGGCGCCAGGAACGGAGAAAATATAGCGCCGCGCCAGCCACAGCCAGGATGATCCCCAGCAGGCTGCTCCAGTTCAATCCTAAATTGACCATTATCTAATCTCCTATGCCAGTCCTATCTTAGCGAGTTCCATTCATATTCTCTACCGTCCGCCGGAAAGCGACTAGCATACAGGGCTTCTAGTGGTACGGACTCGGTGCCCTTGGGAATTGGGAACGGGTCGGACAACGAGGTTATTCCGATCCGCCCAACTCCCGGACGACTTCAACTGAGCCGAAAAGCGATCGCCGCTCGTCGAGGGCGATCGGGCCGAGCCGCCTACGAGCGGATGATTTTATCCTTCTGGCTGATAAAGATCAAGCCGACCGTCGCCGGGACGACGACGAGCAGGATACCCACAAGCAGGCTGTAGAAGAAGTTCGCTAATGAAGGAGTCATCTGAATCCGATCCTTAGATTTGCAATACAGAAATTTATCTCTGTTATCTTAACAATTTTTGTGAAATTCTCCACCCTTGGCCGGAGGGGAATCTGAGAACCCGTCCAACTCAGATCGCCAATTTGGGCGATCGCCCCCCGACCGTTAAAATGAGGAATCGTTATAAAACTTAAACTTCTCTCGTCAAAGCCATGACCAGCTTTTCAATTTTGGACTGGACTCTCGGCCTGCTCCTGGCCGGGATGACCCTGCTGTTCATCTTCCGCATCGTCCTCACTTGGTATCCCCAGGCCGAGCTCAATCGATTTCCCTTCAGCCTCGCCTACTGGCCGACGGAACCCTTTTTGGCCGTCACCCGCAAAGTCGTCCCCCCCATCGGCGGCGTGGATATCACCCCCGTGATCTGGGTGGGAATTTTCAGCCTCCTGCGGGAACTATTACTCGGACAGCAGGGACTCCTGCGGATGATGATGTGATCGTAGAGTTTGGGGTGTGGGGTGTGGGGTGTGCTCGGTGGGGTGTGGGGAAATACAGCAATTTTCAAGTTGGTGAGGTACGCGGATTGACTTCAAGTTTCCCTGACGGACGGGCAACCGGAGACGGTTGCCCCCACGGGAGATTTGGGGGACGATCCGGATCGAACTTGCTATATCAGCTTTCTGGCTGACGGCTGATAGCTGACACCTTCTCTGAGCCCGAGTCGGAATTTTTGCTCATCCACTGTTCGACGAAATTGGTGTAAACCTCGCCGTCGATGAATTCCTGGGTTTCCATAATTTTTTGGTGGAAGCCGATGGTCGTCGGGACGCCGGTGATGGCGAACTCCCGCAGGGCTCGTTTCATGCGGACGATCGCGGCTGGGCGGTCCGGGGCCCAGACGATCAGTTTCCCGATCAGGGAATCGTAGTAGGGGGGAATTTCATAATCGGTGTAAACGTGGGAGTCTATCCGCACGCCGTTGCCCCCCGGCGGCAAATAGGCGCTGATCCGTCCGGGGTGGGGTCGGAAGTTGCGATCGGGATCTTCGGCGTTGATCCGACATTCGATCGCGTGTCCCCGCAGTTGGATGTCATCCTGGGTGAAGTGCAGTTTTTCCCCCTGGGCGATGCGGATCTGTTCGGCGATCAGGTCCAAACCCGTGATCGTCTCCGTAACCGGATGTTCCACTTGGATGCGGGTGTTCATTTCCATAAAATAAAAATTGCCGTGGCGATCGAGGAGAAATTCTACCGTCCCCGCCCCGGTGTAGTTGATGGATTTTGCCGCCTTCACCGCCGCATCCCCCATTTTTTGCCGCAGTTCCGGGCTCAACGCCGGACTCGGAGCCTCTTCCAACAGCTTTTGGTGGCGTCGCTGGATGGAACAGTCCCGCTCCCCCAGGTGCACGACGTTGCCGAAGTTGTCGGCGAGGATTTGAAACTCGATGTGGCGGGGACGCTCGATAAATTTTTCGATGTACAATCCCGGATTGCCGAAGGCCGCCTCCGCCTCTCCCTGGGCCGCCGCGAACAGTCTGGGGAGATCCTCCGGATTCTGCACCAGCCGCATCCCCCGACCGCCACCCCCCGCCGTGGCTTTGATGATCACCGGATAGCCGATTTCCCGAGCGATCTGGGTGGCTTCTTTCTCGTCAGTTACCAAGCCGTAACTGCCGGGGATGGTGGGGACGCCCACCCGCTGCATGGTTTCCTTGGCCGTGGATTTGTCCCCCATCGAGCGGATCGCCTCCGGCGTCGGGCCGATGAAGGCGATGTCGTGGTCGGCGCAAATTTCGGCGAAGCGGGCGTTTTCCGCCAGGAAGCCGTAGCCCGGATGGATGGCGGTGGCGTTGCGCGTCAGGGCGGCGGAGATGATGTTGGGGATGTTGAGGTAGCTTTTGCTGCTGCTTGGTTCGCCGATGCAAACGGCTTCGTCCGCCAACTGAACGTGCAGGGCGTGGCGATCGACCGTGGAATGGACGGCCACTGTGGCAATCCCCATTTCTTCACAGGTTCGGAGAATCCGCAGGGCAATTTCCCCACGATTGGCAATCAGGATTTTGGAAAACCGCATCTTCGGTGCTGTTCGGGCAATATAATAAGTTAGGATAGGTTATTTGGGGACGCTCTGGAAGACACCCCCCGGATTTGCCCCGAAAAAAAATTTGGCACTTGCGTTTTTTTGTGCTATCGTGGTAAATTAGCGAAACACGGGCGGAGGCTTTGAATCCGATGCTCTGTGACCATTTGCGGATGTGGCGGAATTGGTATACGCGCACGTTTGAGGGGCGTGTGGCTTTGCCTTGCGAGTTCGAGTCTCGCCATCCGCATTGAGAAATTGAAAATATTAAAAAGGAGAGGCAATCAATTTTTGACCTCTCTTTTTTGATGGGAATAGGGAGTCGGGAGTCGGGAGTCGGGAGTTGGGAATTGAAATTACCTTATAATAAATAATAATATATTGTTGCGCTTTAGCGCTTTCTGCGGGGCTGAAGCCTGACAGCGATTCGATTGATTTTTATGGGCAATCAAATGGCACTTTTAGATCGTCTGGATAAGCTTAATAATTGGAATCAAAAACCGGCGATGATTTCCCTGTTTTCGGGCTGCGGTGGGATGGACTTGCCGTTTCATCGGGCTGGGTTTGAACTGGTTTGGGCGATTGACACCAACCCCGACGCCTGCCGCACCTTTCGGCGCAATATTTCCGATAAAATTATCTGTGACAATATTGAAAATGTCGATATCTCCGCCGTCCCCGATGCGGATTTAATTACGGGGGGATTTCCCTGCCAGGATTTTTCGATGATTTGGAAGCGTCCGGGACTGAAGGGGACTCGGGGGAATCTTTACACCTACTTTTTAGAGTTTGTCCGGGAAAAGCAACCCAAAGCTTTTATCGCCGAAAATGTGAAGGGGTTGTTGAGTGCCAACGGCTGCAAAGCCATCCGACAAATTATCTCGGATTTTGAACAGATCGAACCGGGTTATTTGGTGAAGCCGAAACTCTACAATTTTGCAGATTACGGCGTTCCCCAGTATCGCGAACGGGTGTTACTCGTCGGAGTTCGGATGGATACCGGGTTCAATTTTATCCATCCCGAACCGGAATATGGGAGCGATCGCACCCATCCCCACCGCACTGCAGGGGAGGCGTTAAGAGATGTCGAAACAGTTCCTTATAATAACGAACATCAGAGGATTCAACGGCGAACCGTGGAAATTTTAAAGCGGATCAAACCGGGGGGGAATTTTACCGATATTCCCAAAGATAGCGAATATTATGTCAAGGGGATGATCAGCCACGTTTACCGGCGGTTGCACCCCGATCGCCCTTCGACTACAATTATTGCGGGGGGTGGCGGTGGCACCTGGGGTTATCACCACGAAGAACCGCGATCGCTCACCAATCGAGAACGGGCTCGGCTGCAAACGTTTCCCGACGATTTTATCTTTGAAGGATCGTTTACCGAGATCCGGCGCCAAATCGGAAATGCCGTTCCGCCGGATGGGATTGTGCCCTTGGTTGAGACGTTGATTCCCCTCTTTAAAAATGAATATCAACCCGTGGATTTGTACGAGTTTAGTCGCCATTTACAATCCCTGGATTGGCGCGATCGCCTTAAACTTGCCACTTCCGAGTCCGGACAATACGAATTGCAAACCAGTTTTTAGTTCGTTCGAGTCCGGGGTGACGAACAAAATTGATCGATAATGATGATGGAGGAGGAACCATCATGGTACAACAACTGTGAGAGATGCTACGTTCGGGGAAAAATCGTTTGGATTCAAACGATTGAAGCTGACAGGATACCGGGCGATCGCTCACCAGGTGGGCGGGGGTGGGCGGTACTTTCAAACCATACCCGAATTTTCCGTCATCTATTTTGCTCCCGTCTCAATTTAAGCAATGGGTTGGGCATAGAATGAAATCCCTTGATCGACAAAATTCGGCAGTGCGTCAGCCGCCGCCGCTTGAGCCGGATCGATGGTGTAGAAATGGCCTCCGGTATTGAAATTGAAAGCCCGATAGACCGGCGATGTTCCGGGTACCTGAGTGGCATAAACTTGGATGGGGGTGGCTGGATTATCCAGCGTCCACTCTTGCAGGGTTTCTACAAAAGCGATTTCTCCCGGATTGCTGGCGTAGAAATATCCGCCCCTTTGGTTTCGATAACGTTGCAGGGTCGTATCTCCCCCCGACAGGAATTCAAACCCTTCGTTGATATAGCGCTGCGAGTTGTTGGCGAATTGATTTTTTTCAAAGTTGTCGGCGGTGAAAATGTGACCTCCCGCCTGGTTATCCCAGAATCGCGCCACCCCCGTCAGCGGGTCGATAGTACCGCCACCGTCGTCGAAATCGTTGGGTCCCAAGATGCCTCCGTCCGCCACAGTTGGAGGGTTTAAATTGCCCAAATTGACGCTGGCCGCCAACTGATAATCTTGGGGCAATTGTCCGGTGGGAGGAAAAATACTGTTGTTGGGAAGGGGTTCGTAACTGGTCACCCGAATCAGGTAGCGGGATACTCCGTCGGCCGTCAGGGTACTCGGTGCACCCAAAAAGGTTCCGAATTCCACGGCACCTGTCGCAATGGTGGCATTTTGATTACCCAAGGCGCGATCGTCATTGGTGGCAATGGGAGCTTGATTGGGGAGAGGGGCGGTACCTTCGGGACTCAATTGATAGACTTGTAAAATTGGGTCGTATTGGGTCGTATCAAATGCATCTACCGAGATGGCAACGCTGGTATTTGGAAATGTGGGTTGGATAATATAATCGTCGTAGCGAGTAATCTGGGCCGGATTGGCAGGAGAAGGACTGGACGGGTCGGTTACACTTAATTGTTCCCGGATCACTTGAGCATTTGTCATGGTCTCAAATCCTTGTTTTGATTGTTCTTTGTGCTGAGAGTTGGACAGGGATATGCTTCAGCTATCTCTCGTTTTGAAAGGCGATCGCTCACACTTGCCGTTCAACAATCTGCTTTGCTAACGCTGTTGTATTACAGCAAAAACTGATGGTCAGCAGCGGGTCAGAGTGCTTTTTATCCTGGAGGAAAATGGACTCAGTGCGGGGCTATGCTGTGCCCCAACTTATCGGTTTGCAGCCCATCAAATCCCCCACTTAAATATGCTAACTTTCAAATGACATTTCGTCACGCGATCGCGGTTTAATTTTTGTTACAATTTTGTCTTTAAATTTTTAAGAAATGTTGTTGATGGCGACGGCCTATCGGTTCATACGGGTGCGATATCGCGGCTCCGGTTCCGAGTCGGAATCGGTGGAAAATTGGCATTTTCCCCGATTCACTCGCCGGGATCAGGCGGGGATCAGAAGTTGCGATCGCAGCCGTCCGATCAACTCACCCAACCCGTCGGGATTAAGGCGGTAACTGAGGGGATGGGCGATCAGGTGGGCGGTACTTTCAAAGAGTACCTTAATTTCCACCAAGCCATTTTGCTCCAGGGTGCGGCCGGTGGAAACCAAATCCACGATCGCTTCTGACATTCCCGTGATCGGCCCCAATTCCACGGACCCGTAAAGCGGTATAATTTCTACGGGCAAATCGATACTGTCGAAATACTCGCCGGCACAGTGTACGAATTTAGATGCAACGCGGCTGTGGGGCGGCAGTTCCACGGGACGGCGATAGGAACTCGACCGTTTCACCGCCACCGACATCCGACAGTGGCCGAATTGGAGATCGACGATCCGGGCGACCTGGGGTTGTTTTTCCCGCAAAACGTCGTAGCCGACAATTCCCAACTGCGCCTGACCGTATTCGACATATACGGGGACGTCCTGGGCGCGCACGAGCAACCCCCGGGCGGTGCGGGTGGGATCTTCGATCTGAAGCTGGCGGTTCGCCGAGTCGAGAAAGGCGCTAAAATCGAGTCCGACGGACTTGAGCAATTGAATGCTGTCTTTGAGCAACGCGCCTTTGGGAAGTGCAACCGTAATCATAAAGCGGAAGAAAGAACTAGGGAATACAACCTCGGGAACGGGTAAATCAGTGATCAACCGTCACCCCGCTCCGATTCTGTTCGCGATCGGCAATTGTGAGAGCTCAATCCAAACATTGACACTATGACCCAGCTTACCCTGGTTATTGGCAATAAGAATTATTCATCTTGGTCGTTGCGGGCCTGGTTGGCGATGAAACAGGCCGGAGTGACCTTTGCGGAGATGCGAATTCCGTTGGACACCCCCACCTCCCACCAAGAAATCCGCCGCTATTCTCCCTCGGGACAGGTTCCCGTCCTCCTCCACGGCGATCTGACGGTGTGGGAGTCCCTGGCCATTTGCGAGTACGTCGCCGAAGTCTTCGCGCCGGGATTGTGGCCGCAAGGTCGGCGGGAACGGGCGATCGCGCGATCGATCGCCCACGAAATGCACGGGGACTTCATCAACCTGCGCCAAAAAATGCCGATGGACTGCCGTGCCCGCTACCCGGGGGAGGGGATGAAGCCGGAATTGCGGGCGGAAATCGATCGCATCACGTCCATATTGCGAGAGTGCCGCACCCAATTCGGGGCGGATGGAGATTTCCTGTTCGGGAAATTTACCGTCGCCGACGCCATGTTCGCCCCGGTGGTGTCCCGGTTCATCACCTACGATGTCAAGTTGGGGGAAATTGAGACGGCCTACGCGCAGGCGATCGTTTCTCTCCCGGCTATGCAAGACTGGCTGGAGGCGGCGGCCAACGAAGTGGAACACATCGATACATTCTTCTAACAGTTGATTGATGCGGATTCTTCTTGTCGATGACGAAGTGGAATTGGCCGATTCCCTCGATCGCGCCCTGAGTCGGGAGGGGTACGCGGTGGATGTGGCCTACGACGGCGCGGCGGGGGACGCCCTGGCCACCCGGAATTCCTACGATTTGCTGATTCTGGACTGGATGTTGCCCCACAAGTCGGGGTTGGAGATCTGTCAGGGGTTGCGATCGCGCCAAAATTGCACCCCGATCCTGTTTTTGACGGCCAAGGACACCCTCGACGACCGCGTAGAAGGGTTGGATGCCGGGGCGGATGACTATTTGGTGAAACCCTTTGAACTGCGGGAGTTGCTGGCCCGGGTGCGGGCGCTGCTGCGCCGCCCCCCGATGGCGGATGCAGTCAATCCGAACCGCCTGCAAGTGGCGGATCTGGAGTTGGACTGCGAGGGACAGTTGGCTTACCGGGGCAACCGGGCGATCGAACTTTCGGAAAAGGAAAGCCGCCTCCTGGAATACCTGATGCGCCACCCCGGACAACTCCTCACCCACGGGGAAATTCACCGCCACCTGTGGGGGGAAACGGACAAACCTAGCAGCAACGTCCTGGCCGCGCAAATCCGCCTCCTGCGGCGAAAAATTGAAATCTCCGGCGAAGTCCCCCTTATCCATACGGTCTACGGCAAGGGATACCGCTTCGGGGAATAATCCTAGTCTATAATGCCATATATAATCAATGAATCGAACCGTGGGAGTCAATCAATATGCCCATCAAGAGTACCTATGCGATTTGGAATAACAAAGGCGGAGTTGGGAAAAGTTCTATAACATTTCATATTTCAACAGCATATGCTGAAAAGAATCCTTCATCTAAGGTTCTTGTGTCTGATGCAACAGCAGATATTTTATTTCAAAAATTTCGAGAAAATCAAGACCGTTTTACATCGCCGTCCAAAATAATACAGACCATTCAAGATTTTCGCGATTACTACTCTGTCCCACTTCGAGATTTTAATACTTCTGGTGTGGTTGCGGCACACCTGGGCAAACCACTATCCAAATTAACTCAAGGAGAACATCAAGTTTATAATCGCTCGGTTAGAGTTGTAAAAGCTCGAATTCAAGACTGTCAGGATGCCATCAATGATGTTTTACAGAAAATTTAAGATTGGATCGTCTATCAACCGCACAAACTCTCCAATCATCTTCAGATGATTTTTGCTATTAGCTTGGGAATTGATTCCCAAGCGATCCGGGTATTCAACTATTTCTGTTCCGGATGGGATGCTCCCGGCGACTCGGCCCCCATTTGGTTGATGGTGGCGATCATTTGGTACAGACGCCCGACATCCCGCTGGTTGAAATACAAGACCAGGCGGGGGAGGTGTTCGGTTTCGTCGCCGTATTCTGTGGGGAGGGCTGCGCTTTTTTCGATCCGACCCTTGACTAAAATATCGTTAAATTCTCGATTGAGAGTTTCGACCTGTTCTTCCGTCAGTTCGGAGTTGAGGCGGACGACGAAGCGATCGCCGACGTAGCGGCTGGAGTGGTAAACTCGGTAAAAGTCGGCGATCGCGCGGCAGGCTTCGTCCACGTTATCGGTGAGGGTGTAGATGCTCGGGTCGTCCGGAGAAATCAGCCCCCGCTTCAAGAGCTGTTTTTCGACGAATTCTTTCCAGTCGTACCAGTAATCTCCCCCGGGGCGATCGATCAAAACCAGGGGGGCTGGCCCGAATTTTCCCGTCTGGGCCAGGGTCAGGCACTCGAAGGTTTCGTCCAAGGTTCCAAAACCGCCGGGAAACATCGCCAGGGCGTCGCTCTCCCGCAGGAAAAACAGTTTCCGGGTGAAAAAATATTTGAAATCGATCAGCTTGGAATCGCCCTCGATGTGGGGGTTGGAGAACTGCTCGAAGGGGAGTTGGATGTTCAAGCCGAAGGACCGCGCGGCCCCGGCTCCCTCGTTTCCGGCCTCCATGATGCCGCCCCCGGCACCGGTGAGGACCATGAACCCCAGTTCGGTGACGCGGCGGGCAAATTCCACGGCCAGTTGATATTCTCCGGCTTCCGGCGGGGTTCTCGCCGACCCGAAGATGCAGATTTTGCGAACGTGGCGGTAGGGGTAAAAGACCTGAAATCCCCGCTCCATGTCCAATAGGGAAGCGGAGAGGATCTTCCAATCCAGGGTTTCAAACTCCGAGCCGGCCATCCGCACCAGACTCGACAGGGAGCGCGAAATCCACTTTTCGTGCTTTAAATGGGGGAGTTCGTCGATGAGTTGGGCGATATCGGCTTGCAGGGACGCGATCGCATCACGGATTCCGGAAGGATTCATAAAATGGAAAAGCGGACAACAATACGCCTCAGATTTGAGCGTCCAAGGCGCGACATCTCAACGATCTCGGCGGGAAATCGGAGGTCTGAGCCTTTGAATAGGAACCCAGACATCCTCAGCATGACTGACACGAAACTCACCTTTGCTCGGTTGAGCGAGTTGGCGACAACGGTTAATTGACCCTTCATCGAAACACTTGGGGATTTCTCTCCGAGCCGAGACGGGTTGCCGGATTGCCGGTTTCGGTTTCCCCTGAAATGGGGTTTTTGAGCCCCAATTTCGGGTAATTCTCAGTCGCCACTCTTGTCGAGGTGCTTGTCGATTGTTAAAGACAGGGTACTTTTGGGAACTGCACCCACAACCATATCCACCTGCTGACCCCCCTTGAAGATCATCAGGGTGGGGATGCTGCGAATTCCGTATTGCTTTGCAACGTTGGGATTCTCGTCGGTGTTGAGCTTGACCACTTTAATTTGGCTGTTGTAATGATCTGCGATTTCTTCAACCACAGGCGCGACCATGCGACACGGCCCGCACCACGGCGCCCAGAAATCGACGAGAACGGGAAGCTCGCTATCGAGTACGTCCTGTTTAAAGCTGGCATCGGTAACTTCGGCTACGGCTGTTGACATACCTTGCATTCCTTAATGACATCGTACTTCCTTGAGACGTTGATCCAGGGAATGGCAGACGAACCACGGTTTCCTAACCTCAACTGCTCTCAAGCCAGTCAGCCCCGGGGTTCGCAACTGGCTCCTCATCGGGAGCCTGTTGACCGCCACCTGCGGATGTGAACGATCTCGAATCATCCCTGTAGGGATTCGCAGATCCTCCACCCGAACTGACAGTGGTGCTTCGCCAATGCGTTTCCGGCTCTGTTCAGCCTGGGGACAGGCTATCATCTAACGCTCAGGAATTTTCACCTAAACCGATTCTACCATCAAACCGACAGGGAACACGGGGGCGACATTTTCTTCTTAGAGGAATGGGGGGGCGCGCAGCCAGAGGAGTGCAATTGGCAATTTTTCCCGATCGCGTCAATTTTCCCCTGTAATAGGGGAGAGAGCATCTCAAACCACCGCGTCGCAGGCGATCGCGCTTCATTTTTGGCCGGGGGCTTGCCAGATGTGGTGAGATTTGCCTATGCTATAGGGCAGATTTGCCGTCGTCTCCCGGAATGGCCAGTCCGGAAACATAAAGAAACCGCCCGAACGCGAAGTCCAGGCGGAGTGTGGTGTGAGGAGTGAACGGAAACATAAGTCTCCGCTGTTTCTATTCTGACATTTTCTGTCCGATAATTCCAGGGGTGAGACCAATCTTTACGACGGCTTAACAAGCGAGTCGGTGTCTTTGCGCGTCCGAACCCTTGTCTGGATTGGGTTTGGGCGATCGCCCCGCCGCCGATATTTACTTGCCCATCCCCAGTTGTTGGGCTTTTTGATAGACTTTACCTTCCGTTAACAGGGACGGCGCGATCACCACTTCCACCTGCTGCATTTCTTTGATGGTCTTAGCCCCCAAGGTCCCCATGCTGGTTTGCAGGGCCCCAAGCAGGTTGTGGGTGCCGTCGTCCAACTGGGCCGGACCCCGGAGAATTTGCTCCAGGGTTCCCGTGCTGCCCACCTGGATGCGGGTTCCTCGGGGCAGTACGGGGCTGGGCGTGGCCATGCCCCAGTGGAATCCACTTCCCGGCGCCTCTTGAGCTCGGGCGAAGGGGGAGCCGATCATCACCCCATCGGCACCACAGGCGATACACTTGCAGATATCCCCGCCCGTGATCAGACCGCCGTCCGCAATAATAGGAACGTAGCGGCCCGTTTCTTGCAAGAACTCGTACCGAGCCGCCGCACAGTCGGCCACGGCCGTTGCCTGGGGAACACCCACCCCCAACACGCCGCGGGAGGTACAAGCGGCCCCCGGTCCGATACCGACTAAAACGCCAGCGGCCCCAGCTTTCATCAAATTCAAGGCAACATCATAGGTGACGCAGTTGCCCAAAATCACGGGAACCGGCATTTCTTGGCAGAAGTGCGCCAAATCCAGGGGAGTCACGGACTCAGGGGACAGAAACGCAGTCGAGACGACGGTGGCTTGGACGAAAAACAGGTCTGCCCCAGCTTCGGCAACGGCGAAACCGAACTGACTCGCCCCGGCGGGGGTGGCACTGACGGCGGCGATACCGCCAAGGCTTTTAATTTCCGCGATCCGTTTTTTGATCAGTTCGGGTTTGATGGGTTCGGCGTAGAGTTGCTGCATCAACGTCACAAACTCGGTTTTCCCGACGGATGCGATCTTGGCCAGGATGGGTTTCGGATCAGTATAGCGGGTTTGGATGCCTTCGAGGTTCAGAACCCCCAGAGCCCCGAGTTGGCTGAGTTTGACTGCCATTTCCACGTCCACCACGCTGTCCATCGCGCTGGCGATGATGGGAATTTCGCGATCGATATTTCCGATCGCCCAGTGGGTATCCGCCAAACTCGGGTCGAGGGTGCGCGGGCCGGGGACGAGGGCAATTTCGTCAATGCCGTAGGCTCTGCGGGCGGTCTTACCGCGTCCAATTACAATATCCACTTGTTTACAGGTTCCCAAAACTATTATTTTGTTAGCCTATCAAATTATCAAAGTTGTCGGAGGATATCAACGGGGGAATCACCCGATCGCATTAATCCGCAACGGCGGCATCGATGATTTCCGCCCTTTCGAGGTGCCGCCCGACTCGCAAAACCGCCGCTTCTCGATAGGGGGCGGCGATAATTTGTACCCCCAGGGGCAGTTGTCCGGGAAGTCGCACGGGGACGGAGAGGACGGGCAGGCCGACGAAGGAGAGGGGTTGGGTGTAGAGTCCTAGATTGGGACGCACCAGCATTTCTTCCCCGCCGATCGCCATCGTTTTTTGGCCCAAAAGCGGGGCGACGCAGGGGGTGGTGGGGGCTAGTATGATATCGACGGTTCGGAAAAGGTCTAAAGCCTGTTGTCGATACCAGCGGCGGAACCGCTGGGCTTGGATCGTCCAGGGACTCGGAATTAGGGCTCCGGCCAGGAAGCGATCGCGGGTGGCGGGGTCGAAGTCTCGGGGGCGCGATCGCAGGTTGTGCAGGTGCAAATTGCTGCCCTCGCTGGCGGTGATCAAATAGGCCGCGGCCCGGGCGCGGTGGGCTTCCGGGATGGTGACGCGGCGGGTGACTCCCAGGGCATTAGCGACGGTTTCCACGGCTGCAAATACTTCCGGATCGCCTTTTTGGGCAAAATAACCGTCCGCGACGGCGATCCGCAATCCCCCGATGCCGTCTTCCAAGTGGGGCGAACAGGGTTCCGGGGGGCGGGCGGTGCAGGCGGGATCGGCGCGATCGCTTCCCTGGAGGATGTCGAAGCTCAGGGCGATGTCCCGCAGCGATCGGGCGAAGGGGCCGATGTGGTCCAGACTGGCGGAAAATAGGACGACACCGGACCGCGGCAGGCGCCCGTAGGTGGGTTTGAGTCCCAGGACACCGCAAAAGGAGGCGGGGACCCGGATGGAACCGTTGGTATCGGTGCCCAAGGTGAGGGGGAGGAGTCCCGCCGCCACTGATGCCGCCGATCCCCCGGAGGAGCCCCCGGAAACTCGGGCGGGATCGTGGGGGTTGGGGGTGGCGCCGTAGTGGGCGTTTTCGGTGACGAATCCGTAGGCGTATTCGTCCATATTCAGGGCGCCCATGAGGACGGCGCCGGCTTTTTTGAGGCGGGAGACGGCGATCGCGTCTTGTCCGGCGGGGGGGTTGTCCCGGTTGATTTTCGACCCGGCGAGGGTGGGGATTCCGGCGATGTCGAAGAGGTTTTTGACCCCGAAGGGGACGCCGGCGAGGGGTCCGGGATCGTCTCCGGCGGCGATCGCGCGATCGATTTTTTCGGCGTCGGCGATCGCGCTTTCGGCGAGGATTTCGGTGAAACAGTTGAGGGTCGGGTTGCGGGTTCGGATTTGTTCCAGGAATTGTTCGCAGACGGTTTTTGCTGTGATTTCTCCGGTTTTGATTGCGGCGGCGATGGCGATCGTGTCCGCTTGTTTTAGGTCGATGTTCATGGCGGTTTGAATGGTAGTTTTTTCTGGCCCTCACCCCCGGCCCCTCTCCCAACTTTGGGCGAGGGGAGTAAAGTTGGGTTTAGCCCTCACCCCCGGCCCCTCTCCCAACTTTGGGGGAGGGGAGTAAAGTTGGGTTT
>NZ_JAJENU010000277.1:0-267 GCF_035615495.1 Lyngbya sp. CCY1209
TGTCTTTTCCGGTTTAAGCTGGAGACCAATAGGTTTTAACCATTCGGAAATAGCAATCTTGCACTGTTCAATGATTTTGCGGCTTTGCGATATGACCACAAAATCATCGGCATATCTAACGACCGTTGTGTTGATAGTTTTCCCTTTAACTCTGTGTTTGGGGAAGAGTTTTTCTATGTGCCTTACCATCCCATCCAGTGCGATGTTGGCGAGGAGTGGACTTATTACCCCTCCTTGAGGTGTCCCGGCTTTTGTGTCGTCAAATAC
>NZ_JAJENU010000278.1:0-37821 GCF_035615495.1 Lyngbya sp. CCY1209
GACTCAAGTCGCCGTTCGTTTTTCCTCCCTGCTCTAAAGAGACAGAGCTTCCAAACGTATCGGAGATTTTACGTGAACCAAGAATCCCTGTCCCTTTAGGGCGGGGAGTGTCAACCTCGCAACATCCGCAGGCCGTTGAGCGTCACCAACAGGGTCGAGCCCTCGTGACCCAAAACCCCCAGCGGCATTGTCAACCCGGCGATAAAGTTGACGCACAATAACACGGCGATGGACGCCAGGGCGAAAGCGATATTTTGCTTGATAATCCGCTGGGAGCGGCGCCCGATCGCGACGGCTTGCACCAATTTTTCCAGGCGATCGGCCATCAGCACCACGTCCGCCGTTTCCAGGGCCACGTCCGTCCCCGCACCCCCCATCGCGATGCCCACGTCCGCCCGGGCCAGGGCCGGGGCGTCGTTGATGCCGTCCCCCACCATCGCCACGGTCCCGCAGGTTCGTTGGAGATCGGCGATCGCATCCACTTTATCTTCCGGAAGCAATTCGGCGAAGACGCGATCGATACCCAGAGAATCCGCGACGCTGTTCGCCGTGGCGGTGTGGTCCCCCGTCAGCATGACGATACTTTCGATTCCCATCTGTCTGAGGGAGTCCAGCAACGCCGGGGCCTGGGTGCGGATCTGGTCGGCCACCGTGACGATGCCGAGCAATTCGTCGTCAGAAACCACCCAGATCGCCGACTGACCCTCGGCCTGGAACTCCCGCTCGCGATCGCGCAAAATTGCCGGAATCTCCACCCCCTCCGGACAGGCGAAAGCCACCTTCCCCACCCGGACGGTTTTTCCTTCCAAATTGCCCACGATTCCCAACCCCGCTTTCGCCTGGATGTCGGTGCCGGGAATCAAGTCCAAACCCCCCATTTTCGCCCGGTTGACGATCGCCTCGCCGATGGGATGTTCCGAATACACCTCCAGAGATGCGGCCAATTGCAATACCCGATCTTCCGGGACTCCGGGCGCCGGAATCACCGCCCCCACCTGCACCTGTCCGGTGGTGAGGGTTCCGGTTTTGTCGAATGCGATCGCCCGCACCCTCGCCATCCGTTCCAATTGCGTCCCGTCCTTGAATAAAATGCCGTTTCGCGCCCCGTTCGCGATCGCCGATAATAAAGCGGGCATGATCGCCGCCATCAACGCGCAGGGGGAGGCCACCACCAGAAACACCAGGGCCCGATAAATGGTCGTTTCCCAATTCCACCCCAGCAAAACCGGCGGCAGCGTCCCCAGCAAAATCCCGGTGACGACGATCGCCCTGGCATACCCCCGCTCGAACCGCTCCAAAAACTGCTGGGAGGGCGGTTCGGTGGTTTGGGCCTGTTCCACCAGGGAGATCACCCGGCGGATGAGGCTGCTTTCCGGGGATTTGTGGATCTCGAGGGTGAGGGCGCCCGCGCCGTTGACGGTGCCGCCGAACACCTCGTCCCCGGCGGTTTTCTCCACCGGCATGGATTCCCCGGTGATGGGGGCCTCGTTGAGGGTACTCGAACCGGAGGCGATGAGGCCGTCGGTGGGGACGAATTCCCCCGGTTTCACCAAAATGCGATCGCCCACTTGCAAATCCGAGGTAGACATCATTTGTTCCCGGTTGTCGCGGAGAACCCGGGCCGTGTCCGGGGCGATCTGCATCAGGGCCCGGATGTTGCTGGCGGTGCGTTGGGTGGCGATGGTTTCCAGGGCGCCGCTGAACGCGAAGATCAAAATCAGGATCGACCCGTCCACCAATAAATGATAGTCTTGCTGCCACAGTCCCAGTCCGGCGGCTCCCAGGGCGGCGACGATCATCAGCAAATCGACATCCAGTTCCCGCTCCTCCCAGAGGGTGGTCAGCCCTTCCCGGGCGCTCTCGTACCCGCCGATGACGTAACCCGCCAGGAGTATCCACACCCCCAACCCGACCCAGTTTCCTTGCAGTGCGGCCCAACCCAGGAGGGTGAGGAGGGCGCAGGCGATCGCGGCGGCGGCGTCGGGGTAGGTTCGCAGCCAGGAGGCGATCGGGAATGTCGGGGAGGTGCGGTGATATTGATTGGAAAGTTCGTGAGCCATGATCGGGGTTGTCGGTCTTTAACCCCATCACCCTAAACCCTGACACTAATGTTAATGTCAAGCTATCGAGTCAGGATTCGCCCATGTCCTCCTCCCGCTCCCCCGAAGGGCCGGCATTGACCATCACGGAACTGACGAAAGCCGTCCCGGGGAATGTCACCCCCCGGATGGTCCGGCACTACCACAAAATCGGCCTGCTGCCGAATCCGGCGCGATCGCCGAGCAATTACCGCCTGTACACCCGGGCCGATGTCGGGCGGCTGCGGCGGATCGTCGCCCTGAAACAACAGGGATTTCGACTCTCCCACATCAAAGAAATTCTCGACGCGGAATCTCCCACCTCATCGGCCGAAAACCTGACCGCACAGTTGCGGGACCACTATCAGAGCGTGTTGAAACAACTCGCCCAACTGCGGCAGACCGCCTCGGCTTTGGAGGGGTTGCTGGGGCGCGATCGCTCCTGTCAGGAACGGCAGGCGGAGGCTTTGGCCCAACTGCGGTTGCTCGAAGCGGAAACCCGGGCCGAGCGATCGCGCATCGAGGACCTCTGGTGCCACTTCGATGCCGGTGTCGCCGGACATCCCGAAAACTTCCGGGAGGGGTTGCAGCAGTTGCTCCCCGACCTCTCGGGGCGATCGGCGATCGAAATCGACCTGATCTCGCAACTGATTTTAGCCTGCGGCGACGTCAGTTTGGCCTATTTTGTCCGGTTGAGTCCCGACGCCATCCAAGCGGCCCGTTCCGCCTTGAAAGCCGGTTGTACTGTCGTGGCGGACGTTCGGCCGGTGGCGGCGGCGTTGGATACGGTGCGGCTGACCCATTTGGGTTGTAAATGGACCAGTGCGATCGCCGATCCCCACGTCGAAACGGCGATGGACGCGGAGCGGGAATTCTGGCGGACTCCCGAATGGTACGATCGCATCCAGAGCGCGATCGAGGGCAATATTTTCGTGTGCGGATACGCCCCCTCAATTTTGATGAAACTCTGCGAATCCATCGAAGCCGGACATTGCAAACCCGCACTGGCGATCGGTATGCCCCTCGGCTTCAGCCACGCCCCCGCCGCCAAGCGGCGCCTGATGTCCCTGTCAATTCCCTACATCACCACCGAGGGAACGTTGGGAGGGGGACTGCTGGCCGCCGTGGCGTTGAATTCCCTGGCGGCGTCTTTGATCGAAAAACCCGACTGTCACTGTTATTTGGGGGAATAGGGAATAGGGAATAGGGAATAGGGAATAGGGAATAGGTAATGTAGCAATTTTCAATTCCATGAGGCACGCTTACCCATTCAAAGTCCCCCTTGTTAAGGGGGATTTAGGGGGATCTTACGTATCTCATATCAAATCCGGTTGAATGCTCGGAACCAAACGGGTTGGATATCGAGACCGCTTGGGAATCAATTCCCAAGCTAACAGCTCAAATCATCTGAAGATGATTGGGGAGTTAGTGCGGCTGAATAACCGAATTTGATATATTGATGAATTAACCTCCAAATAAAAACCATTCCCAAAAACTGAAGCTGCGATTTTTTTGACAATTTTTAGAGGGTTGTTTTGTGAATTTTTGATGATCGAGTTTGGGATGATAACCCTGGCTGTGAAGAACCCGTTGCATCGCCGTTATCAACCGTTCTTCTGGCGGGGTGTTTAAAGACCAACGGAGTTCCAACTGTTCGGTATCGCGATCGAGTAAAGTCGCCAGTAAAATTGGCGGTGTTGTCGGATAGGAATCGCCGAACAGCAATAATAACTCTAAGCCATTCAGGTCGAGACATCCGGCCAGAAGATCTTGTCCTTCCAATTGTTTGGGAAACAGTTGGGGAGGGCGATCGATTCCCAAGGATCGCTGCACCCGTCGCAGGTCAGTTTCTACGAGATTGGAAAGAGAGGATAAATGTTGCATGAGGGTTCAATCCGATTCATTACAAGAGATGCTTGATTCGTGATATGGATAGTTTTATTGGAAAGTTGAGTCGGAGATGTTCTCAGTCATTTTGCCAACGTTCCTGGGGAATTAAATCTGCAATACGATCGCGGAGTAGATAGTCATTCAATTCCAATTCCCGCCGGAAATCGGTGCGATCGCGATCGGGAATATAAGCCAGTAAGGTATCAATCGATTGATGGCGGCTGACGATTCCCTGTTGCACCAAATAACGGACATCTTCCCGGATCGTGTCGATGCTGTAAGTGGTCGAAGGTCGAGCGATGCTAGTAACCATTTTTTCCTCCTGGGATTATCTGGAGATGGGAGTCAATTCTGGGGCGAACTGTTCGCCCCAATTTCGGATTAAGATAATTGACGCAAATATCGCCGATCAAATGATGCTGGGCGTGTCAGGAAACAGTTCTTCCCACTCTTTTCGGAGTTCCCGAACCAGGCGAGTGTCGCCCCGTTGTTGGGCTTTTAGGAGGCGTTGACAGAGGCGATCGCGCAAATGTTTTTTTTGGGTGGCGATCGCTTCCGCCTGAACCTCGCGATGTCGTCGCTGGTCGGGGGTTTCTACCCGTTCAACTCGATGGGAGGACGAGATGGAGAAATAGGGGCGTTGCCGGTGAGAATAGGGGGGAATAAATGTCCGACCATAATTCACGCCGGACTTTTGGAGTTTGCTGGGGTGAGAGGAATTCGATTTCATCTTTACTGACTCCTTATCAATTTGTCGGACAGGTACGATTTGGCACGATGGGGATGGGGGCGAGGCTGAATCCCCGCCCCATCCGATACCGAGTGACAGAAGAATTGAACCCGTGCTAGAATACAGCTATCTTCTGAATCAGCACGCTACTTGTTCTTCTTGTTTTGAGCCATTTTCAGCGCTTCGATGGCTTTGCCTTCGGTGCTTCCATAGCCTTCATTGCCTTTGGAGTCGCTGGCGCGGTAGCTACCAGACCAGGTTTTGCTCGTTCTGAGAGTTTCAGAAGCCATGAGATGTTCTCCTTATACAGTTCACTTTGACTTGAGAGGCGTTACTTCCTCTATGTTTTTACTATCGCCCGTATCCGAAGAAAAAAACATGGGGAATTTGTGGGCAATTTTTTGTGGGGTGCGTGTGGGGAATTTGTGGGTTACAGTTTAGCCAGTCGGGGTGCAAGAAGCTATGGATGCTGAAACCGCTCTCAAATTTATAGAAGATTTGCTGATCCGTCAATTTGCGTATCAGTTAACTGAGACCGAACAAAAAATATTTAAAGGATCATGGGAAAATTTGAGCTATGACAAAATAATGGATGAGTTTAAAATACATAATGATGATGCAGAATTTAGAAAGGTTGGGAGTGCACTTTGGAAGCGAATTGGGAATTTATTTGATCTTCCAGACGGACAAGTTACGAAAAGAAAATTTAGGGGAATTGTTGAACAGCAATGGAGACTGAAACAAGAACAAGAACTCGACATATCGGATCATCCGACAATTAGTCCACCGCAAAATATTGAGCGGTTGACGGATCGGGATTTTGTGGGACGGGAAGAGGCGATCGCGGACTTGGATCGTTTGGTGGAAAGGGGTGCAACCTGTATCTTGATTCAAAGTCCGGGGGGTGTGGGAAAAACGGTTTTGGCGGAGCGATACTTGACGCAACGCTTCAGTCAGCCTCCGCTGCGGTTTGATATTGCAAAAGATGCCAAAAATATTAACTCGGCGGAAGGTTGGATCGAACAAAATTTGCGGAAGTTGGGGGAGGAACCGGGACGGGAATTTTTGGTGTCGTGCGATCGCCTGCGGGAGAAGCTACAGTCTGAGGCGATCGGGATATTAGTCGATAACCTGGAACCCGCGTTAGATAAAGATGGGAAATTTATCGCCGATCATCGCAGTTATGTGGAATTGTTGCGGGTATTGTGCGATCGCTCTCTCAAATCCCTAACGTTGATTACCAGTCGGGAACGAGTTTGCGAAAGTTTGGATATCGTACTCTATCCGTTAAAAGTTCTGAGTGTGGAGGCTTGGCGGGAATATTTTAGTCAACAAGAGTTAAATGCAGATTCTCCGGTTTTAGCGGAAATCCATCAAGCTTATGGTGGGAATGCTTTGGCGATGAACATTTTGCGTGAACGGATTGCTTTAGATTACGAGAGAGATATTGAAGATTACTGGGAGATTCATTATACCGAGGAAGGGGTATCGGTGGAAACGGCAGTTCACAATTTGCTCGTCGAACAATTTGGACGCCTAGAAAGTGTTGATCTGATGGCTTATCAATTACTCTGCCGGATGGGGTGTTTTCGGTATCAGGATGTGCCAACTGTTCCCAGAGATGGGTTATTGTGTCTATTATGGGATGTGCCGAAAAGAGACGCTTCAGGTGCGATCGAGAGGTTGTGGAAGCGCGGTTTAATTGAGCGTGTCAATCGTGAGTATAAGTTACATCCTTTGATTCGACAAGAAGCGTTTGAACGATCAAAAATTAGTGAAGATCGGGAAAAGGCAAACCGAACAGTGGCAAGGTTTTGGACACAAATTGTTGATACTATTGATACAGGAAAGGATGCAATTACGGCTCTTGAGGCGTACTATCATTACTTGCAAATCGAAGATTTTAATGGTGCGGCAGATGTAATTGCTACAGAACGCGATCATATTTATGAAATGGGTGAACCGTTAGGCTGCTCGTTTTATAGATTGGGTTTATTGATACAAATAGAGCAAGCAATAAACGCGATCAAAGATAAGGTTAAAGTGAGCTTCTCCTTGGGCAGACTCTATAATGTTTTGGGAGACACATATTGGATGATGGGAAGACTTCAAGATTCTCTGTTCGCTCACAAAAAATTAGCAGAAATTGCTAAAAAACTTGAAGAGAGTTACAAAAATGACGAAAAAGACCCCAAAATTTATAGGCTTTATATCGTTTCTTTTTTGAGTCAAGCATTGTGCAAATTGGAATTACTTGAATTTGAAGAAGCTATCGAGCTATTGGAATTTCATATATCATTGATAGATCGGTCAAAAAGTCTTCCAATTTCTGATGTTTATTCTATGTTGTCATTTTGTTATTCATCGATCAATGAAAGCGCAAAATCTCAAATTTTTTTAAAACGATCAATGAATGATTTTGATCGGGAGTTTGACCGAATAAGCTCCATACAAGCCGGAATATGGTACACCAGTTATTATTATATTTTTACGGGTAAGACTTGTTATAATTTAAAAGATATTGACGGAGCCAAAACTCAGTATAACACAGCAATATCATTTGCTGATGAAACCAACTATTTACAGGTGAAAGCAAAAGGGTTTATGGGACTGGGCGAGATTTATATGAGATCCGATGTGTCAACGGCATTAAACTATCACGATGAAGCGACAAAAATTTTAGAGAAAATTGGTGCAAAATGCGACTTAGCTGAAGCGTATTATCAACTGGGTTTAACCTATCAAGTAATGGGAGAAATCGCAAATAGCCAAGATTATTTTAACAGAGCGATCGCACTTTGGGAAAAAATTGATGCGCCCCTACAAATCGAACGAGTCCGGCGATCGATGAATCATTTATCCTAAACAGACAATTCGTTTATCTGTCAATATAACTCAAACAAGCGAGAATATCTTCTCGGGTCAAATACGGAAAATCATCGAGGACTTCTTCGTAAGTCATGCCCGATGCGAGATATGACAACACATCATAAACCGTGATTCGCATTCCGCGAATGCAAGGTTGACCGCTGCGCTTTCCGGGTTCGATGGTGATCCGATCGCGATCGTTCATCATTTCATTGACCACAGCTTAAAAAGAACAACAATCGGCAACAGGAAAATTAATCCGTGTCATGCGCGATCGCTGCTGCTATAATCATAAATTGTCAATTTTTCCCTACCCACTCTACAGGAGACAGCGAAATTGCCGACTCTCGGAGTCAATATCGACCACATTGCCACGATCCGACAGGCGCGGCGGACGGTGGAGCCCGATCCGGTGGCCGCAGCCGCGATCGCCGAATTGGCGGGAGCCGACGGCATCACGGTGCACCTGCGGGAGGACCGGCGCCACATCCAAGATCGGGACGTGCGGCTGCTGCGGGAAACCGTGAGAACCCACCTCAACCTAGAAATGGCCGCGACGGATGAAATGGTCGCGATCGCCCTCGATATCAAACCCGACTATATCACCCTCGTCCCCGAACGGCGGGAGGAAGTCACCACCGAAGGGGGTCTGGACATCGCCGGACAACTGGCCCGGATGACGGACGTGGTGGGCACCTTGCAGGGGGCGGGAATTCCCGTCAGCCTGTTTATTGACGCCAACCCGTCCCAAATCGAAGCCTCGGCGGCGGTGAAGGCGAAATTCATCGAACTGCATACGGGATGTTACGCCGAAGCCTCCGGAGAGGCGGAACGGGAAAAGGAACTGACCGTTTTGGCCGACGGATGCCGGTTGGCGATCGAAGCCGGACTGCGGGTGAATGCGGGTCACGGCCTCACCTACTGGAACGTCACCCCCGTCGCCCGCCTAAAAGGTATGGAAGAACTCAACATAGGCCATACAATAATAAGTCGCGCTGTTCTCGTCGGCCTCGATCGGGCCGTGCGGGAAATGAAACAGGCGATCCTCGCCTGAGTCAACCCATTTATTCCAGGTTCAAATGCAAACTTATCATTACGTCTTGGCCAGCAAACACTTCCTCCTCGAAGAGGAACCCTTTGAAGAAGTCCTGCGGGAACGCACCCGCAACTACCAGGAACAGGAAAAGGCGATCGACTTTTGGCTGGTGGTCGAACCCGCCTTTTTAGAGGCGCCGCAAATGGCGGAAATTAAGGCGAAATGCCCGAAACCCGCCGCCGCCGTCGTCTCCACCAACCCCCAATTCATCACCTGGCTGAAACTGCGGTTGGAACACGTCATCACCGGAGAATTCCAAGCTCCCTCGGAGAGCATCCCGGACCCGATCGCATCCCTGACAACGGTTTCGTAGGGAATGGGGAATGGGGAATGGGGAATGGGGAATTTTGACTTTCCCTACACCCTACACCCTACACCCCACACCCTTCTTCCGATACAATGGCGGGCAAAAGCGATCGCGAACATAAACTATGGCTACAGGTCAAATTGGTGTGAGACAGTGGTTTGCCGGGATGGGTTCGCTGGGGGTCGCCCTGCTGGGTTTGGGATTCGGCGCCCAACCGAGTCCGGCCCAGACGGCCTGCGAACCCCCGGAAGCGGGCGAATATTTGCTCCTGATCGTCAGCGAAACGGCGGAAAAACAGGCGATCGCCCGCGATGCCCTCCCCGACGATATCGAAAGCGATGTCTGTCGCTACATCGATGACGTGGTGACGCGGGTCGGCGGGTTTGAGGATATGCTGATCGCGGAAGACTGGGCCGCTTATTTCGAGGATACGGCGGGACTGTCGGCCTACGTCATCGAGCCCGACGTGGCGGCAACTCCCAGACCCCCTGCCGGCCGGGTGGTGCGGCGATCGCCCCCTAGTTCCCGATACGACCCGGAACCCCTCGGCTCGGGTTATGCGGTGCTGGTGGACTATTTCAACCGCCCGGAAATTGCCGCCCAAGTCGAACGGGCGATCGGCCAACAAATCGCCCTGGTTTCCTACGGCCAGCGCCCCTATTTGTTGGTCGAATACAGTGCCGAAGCCGAGGACATTCTCGACACCTTTGAAACCCTCAACGAGCGGGGATTTTGGCCTCTGGTGGTGGATAGCAGCCGCGTCACGATTCTCAGATCCGGTTTGGTTTTGGGGGATTGAACGGTTATCGCGATCGGCAATAGAGCTTCGTCGCTTCGCCATCTCAAATCCGGTTATCCCCTCCTCAACCTCCCCAATCATTTGAAGATGATTTGATCGGGTAGGGGTGACTGGCTTGCGCCCTCTGGAATTGATTCCCAAGCGGTGCGGATATCCAACCCATTTTTTTCCGGGCATTCAACCGGATTTGATTGAATTTTTTACAAAAGTTTACAATTATTTCCAGTCAATTCTAATAGGGAACGATAAAAAACTTGAAAACTCTGAGATCGATTGACTTCAGGGGTCATATGTTGGGCAATATCGCCAGATGCTTTATATTTCTCCAGCCCTCCTTTATGATATCCCGCCCTTTTCAGAACCCGTTCTAAGGCTTCCCAAGTACGGTTTGCCTGTTTTTCCCCGCCGCCAGTGCAGCCATTCTTCGGCAATGAAAGGGCGATTATTTTCTTCATTGATGGCGAGATGATAGGTGATTAAAGGTGATTGAGAGGTTTCTTTATATTTGAATTCAATGACAATGCAGCCTTCACTATCTCGGGTGCGGAGTTCCCGAAATCTACCCCGCCTATCCCAGGCTTTTCTGAGGCTTTCGGTGAAGCATTCGGACCGAAATGCAAACACATCGAAAATCGTCGATTTTCCGCTGCCGTTGGGTCCCAAAAATACGGTCAGTGGGGTGATTTTTTTTAATTCTATATCGTGTAATGCTCGGTAATTGGTAACTTTAAGATATTCTATTTTTGGAATGGTAATCATCATTTCCTTGCCTAAGTCTTTAAAGCCCCCCTAGCCCCCAATTTTGGGGGGAACAAGAAAGTGGCTCCCCTCGCCCAGTATTGGGAGAGGGGTTGGGGGTGAGGGCGAGTGTTGTTAAACCCCGCACCGCATCAGCCGCGCTAAGAAATAGACCGCCATTTTCGCGCCGTAGGCCGATCGCCACCAGTTCGACGGATGGCATCCCGGAGGGGCGGAAAGGCTGAAATTGAGTTGTTCGTAAGGGAGCCATTTCTTCTCTTCGCGCCACCCCAAGCGATCGCCCACCCGCGCCAACAAATCCAGGTCAATATTGGAGATGTCGTCCGTCCCCCCCGCTTCGGTGTAAATCCGCCGTTGGACGCTGAATCCAAACTGGTTATTGCTGTATTTCAACCACAATTGATCGAGCAAATGGAGGGCGCTGCATGGGAACAACATCACCTCGTCCGGTTTGAGATTGTCGTGCTTGGGTTGGTTGGCGATTTCCAACATCACCCGGGTTGTTTCCAAGTCGGCTTCCCGCCAATTTTTCGCCTCCAATAACTCCCGCAACTTCCCGTAACGGAAAGTGTCGCTCATCAGCAACACCACCTGATCGAGGGTTTTTTCGAGTCGGGCGACCCGTTCTTCGAGGGAAGCCGGGGGTTCGGTGGGGTTGAGTTCCTGGGCGTGTTCGGACATGATCTAAAGTGACTCGCGATCGACAAATTGAGAAATTGAGAAAGTAGAAATTTACGTTTCTCCTTGGGGTTCGGGGGGGTTGCGATCGATCCGCAACACTTCATCCGGGGCAGATTCGAGATCTTCGGCGATGGGTGGGTTCTCGCCGATCGCCTCATCCTCGTGGTAGCCGTTCGACTGCGCCTTTTTGCGACGACGGGGCAGGCGTTTTTTCAATCCCCCGCCGTTGGAGCCGTTGGGACCCGAACCGTCGGATTTGTCGGCCTTCTCGCCTTTCAGGAACCGTGCCTCCAGGTTCTTGATGGCGATGTAGAGGTTGGGGGTGATCAGCAAACTCAGCAGCGTCCCCACCAGCATCCCGCCGAAGATCGCCGTTCCCAAAGACCAGCGGCTCGACGCTCCGGGGCCGGAGGCGACCACCAGGGGCCAGAACCCGATCAGGGAGGAGATCGCCGTCATCTGAATGGGGCGGAAGCGCTGTTCCGCCGCCTGGGTCGCCGCCTGTTTGATGTCGAGGCCTTTGTCCCGCAGTTGGTTGGCGAATTCCACGATCAGGATCGAGTTTTTGGAAGCCAGACCGATCAGCATCACCAGCGCCACCTGACAGTAAACGTCGTTGGTGACGACGGGCCAGAGAGTCCCAGCCATGATCACGTTCGCCCGCAGCCAGATGGCGGCGAGGGCTCCCAGAACCGCCAGGGGGACTGCCAGCATGATGATCGTGGGGTCGATGTAGCTTTCGTATTGGGCCGAGAGCACCAGGAACACCATCACGAAGCCCAGGCCGAAGATGATGGGCGCCGCGCCGCCGGACGCCTTTTCCTCCAGGGCGCTGCCCTGCCAAGCGAAGCCATAACCGGGGTCGAGGACTTCCCGGGCCGCCTCTTCCATTGCAGCGATCGCCTGTCCGGAACTGTATCCGGGGGCGGGGTTGCCCTGAATCCGCATCGAGCGGTAAATATTGAAGTGGGTGATAATTTCCGGCCCGACGAAATCTTCAAATCGAACCAAATTTCCCAGGGGAACCAAATCGCCGTTCCGCGATCGCACATAGAGGCGATCGATGTCCGACGGGTCGGCGCGAAACTCCGCCTCCGCCTGGGCCGTGACCCGGTACTGGCGCTGTCCCAACACGAAGTCGTTGACGTAGGACGACCCCAGATAGATCTGGAGGGTGCTGAACACGTCCCCGATGTTGACATTCAAGGCCTTGGCGCGATCGCGCAGCACCTCGATCTTCTTCTGGGCCTTAGCCGCCGAAAACTGGGTGAACGCCCCCCCCACCGCCGGATATTGGTCGGAATTCAGGGCCGCCACCAGCCGGTTGCCGTTCTCCACCAGTTGCGAAATCGGCAGGTTGCCACTGCGGTCTTGGATCTGCATTTCCACCCCGCCGGTATTGCTCATCCCCTGCACCGGGGGGGCGTTGAGGGCGAAGGCCTGCAACCTCGGGATTTCCCGCAGGGCGCCGTTGACCCGCCGCAGCACCCCGTAAACCGATCCATCTTGCCCGGGCCGTTCGTCCCACGGTTTCAGGCCGACGAACATCACCCCCTGGGACGGGTTCTGCCCCTCGAAGCCGAACCCGGCGGCGCTGAACGTCGATTGCACCTCCGGCTGCTCCAAAACCGCCTCGATCACGTCTTCCGCCGCCTCGGCCGTGTAGTTGAGGGACACCCCGTCCGGCGTCTGAAAGACGATCAAAAAGTATCCCTGGTCTTCTTCCGGGACGAAGCCGCTCGGCACCCAGCCGTACATCAGCACCGTCAGCACCAACCCGCCGACGAACAGTCCCATCACCAGGGTATTGATGCGGACGAGAAATCGGATCGCCTTGCCATATTGATTTTGCAGCCAATTGAAGCCCCGGTTGAAGTTCCGGAACAGCAATCCCAGGGGTCCCTGGGTTTCCCTTTGGGGGCGCAACAGCACCCCGGCCATCGTGGGGGAGAAGGTGAGGGCGTTGAACGTCGAACACAGCACCGCGAAGGCGATGGTGAGGGCGAACTGTTTGAAGATAATTCCCGTCGTGCCCGGGAAGAAGGACACCGGGATGAACACCGCCATCAGCACCAGGGAGGTGGCGATGGTGGCCCCGGTGAGTTCCTGCATGGCGTCGAGGGCCGCCTGCCGGGGTTTCATCCCCTGGTTGATTTTGGTGGAAACCGCCTCCACGATCACGATCGCATCGTCCACCACCAGACCCGTCGCCAGGGTGCAGGCGAACAGCGTCAGGGTGTTGAGTTGGAATCCCATCACCATCAACCCGGCCATCGCCCCGATCAGGGCCACCGGAATCGCGATCGCCGGGATCAGGGTGGTTCGCCAATCTTGTAGGAAAATAAAGATCACCAAAATCACCAGCGCGATCGCCTGAAACAGCGTGATCACCACTTCCTGCAGGGAGGCGTTGATAAATAAAGTCGTGTCGAAGGCCGTCTCATATTTCAATCCCGGCGGAAAGGATGCGCTCAACTCCGCCACCTTGGATTTCACCGCCGCCGCCGTTTCCAAGGCGTTGCTCCCCGGACGCTGGTAAATCGCGATCCCCACCGCCGGCCGGTCCCTGAACCGGGCATCGACGTTGTAATCCTGGGCCCCGAGTTCCGCCCGGCCCACATCTTTGAGCGTGACGAGGCTGCCGCCCTCCCCGACGCTGAGTACCAAATTTTCAAATTCTTTTTCATCCCGCAGCCGACTCACGGCCTGCAGCGGAATTTCAAACCGCTGTCCGGGGGGTGTGGGGGATTGGCCGATTTTTCCCGCCCCCACCTGGATGTTTTGTTCCCGCAGGGCGGCGACCACATCCTGGGCCACCAACCCCCTCGCCGCCATTTTTTGGGGGTTGAGCCAAATTCGCATCGCATAGGTTCGTTCCCCCAACAGTGTCACCTCCCCCACCCCCGGCGCCCGGGTCAGTTCGTCGGTGACGCTCAGATCGAGATAGTTGCTGATAAAAATTTCATCATACAAATCCCGCCCCTGGTCGTCCGTTTCGGAGTAAAACGCCAGCACCAACAAGATATTGGGGGAAGAGGCCCGGACCGTGACGCCCGTCTGTTGGACGATATCCGGCAAGCCCGGTTCGGCCTGGGAAACCCGGTTGTTGACGTTGACTTGGGCGATATCCCGGTCCACGTCCACGGGAAAGGCGACGGAAATGTTGGAGACGCCGTTATTTCCCGTGTTGGAGGAGATGTATTTCATGTTTTCGACGCCGTTGATCTCCCGCTCCAAGAGCGTCGTCACGGTCGTCTCGGTGGTCTCCGCGTCCGCTCCGATGTTGACGGCGGTGACGTTGATTTGGGTGTTGGCGAGCTGCGGCAGTTGGGAGATGGGCAGCAGCGGGATGCAGATGACGCCCACCAAAATGATCAAAATGGTGCAGACCGTCGTCAGGACGGGGCGCTTGATGAAGGTGCTGACAAATAAGAGCATAAGCGGTTGGGGACGGGTAGTGGGGTCGGCCGTTCGGGAGGCATTCTCGGAGGGAATCCGCTCGATATCCACGGGGTGCGGCCGGCCAGAGAGCATTCCCCCGCTGCCAATTTCTGATGGTGAATCCGGTCAGGTTCATGATACCGGATTCTCGAAATTTAGCCAGTCTTGATTGCGCTCCGAGTCCGGAGGTACGATCGCCCTATTGTTGAGGGGTGGAAGCGGCTTCTCGATCGTTGGTGCGATCGACGATGGGAACGCCGTTCCGCAATTTGATCACCCCTTCGCTGACGATGCGATCGCCGGCTTTGACCCCGGAAATGACCTCGAAACTCTGACCCTGAATGCTGCCGAGTTGGACGGGAACTTGTTTGGCGACCAGCATCGTTTCTCCGGCGTCCGTCTGCTGTTCTTCGACCCGAAACACGAAACTCTGCGCCCCGATGCGGGTGATCGCCGTGGTGGGAACTGTTACCCCTGATGCCTGTTCCCAAATTACCCGGGCGCGGACAATTTGATCGGTCCGCAATTCGTTATTTTGGTTGGGATAAATCGCCTTCACCAAGATGGTTTGAGTTCCGGTCCCGGCGTTGGGGGCGATGTAAGAAATCCGACTGGTGCCGATCGCCTCCCCCGTCTCCTGGGCGATCAATTCTACCGGCGTCCCCACCCGCAATTGGGGTAAGAAACCGATGGGAATGTCGATGTTGACCTCCAAATTCTGGTTCTGGCGGATGCTGGTGAGGGTGGTCTGGCTGTCCACAAGATCCCCTACCTTGACCGGGATGTCGCCCACGATGCCGCCGATGGGGGCGTTGATGGTGTAGTAGTCCAACTGCACCTGTTCGGCCACCGCGTTCGCCCTCGCCCCCTGGATTTCCCGCTCCAACAGGGCGAGTTGGGCTTCCTGGGCTTCGATCGCCTTCTCTTGACGGGCGATATCTGCTTCCAGGGTGGCAATTTGGCGATCGAGATCCCTGCCGGCGCTTTCCACCTGGGCCCGCGAAGCCTCGATGGTGCGCCCCTGGCGGGACAGGTTCGCCCGGGCCGCTTCCACCCGCGCCCGGGCCGCGAGCACTTCTTTTTCCTGGTTGGCGACCTCGGCTTCGCTGGTTTGTCGGTCCCGTAGTTTCTCGTCGTAGAGTTCCGAGGAAATCACCCCCTCCTCCCACAGCTTTTCATAGCGCTCGTAGGCGGCCTGTCGCTGTTGCCGGATCGCCTGCCGCCGTTCCAACTCCCGCACGGCGGCCTGCAAGTTTTCTTGGGAATTTTCCAACTCGAATTCGAGTCGCTGCCGTTCGTCGATCTGGGCGTCCAATTCCCGCTCGGCTCGCTGCAAATTCGCCCCCTGGGACTGAAATTCCAATTCGGCCCGGGTGCGGGTCAAGTTGGCTCTCAGGGCTTCTAATTCGGCTTCGGCTCCCTTGAGTGCGGCCCGTCTGCCTTCCACTGTCGCCAGTCGGTTCTCGAAGTTAGCCTGCTGCTGGGAGGAGTCGATCTGCATGAGGGGGTCGCCGGCTTCCACCCGCTGGCCCAAGCGGACGTAGACCTGTTTCACCCACCCGCTCACCCGGGGCCTGATGATGGAATTTTCCACCCCCTCGACTCTGGCGTTGTATTCGCTGCTGTCTTTGACATCCCGGGCGTCGATTTTTTCGATTTCCACGGGAACGGGAGGGGGGCCAGCCGCCTGGGGTTGCCCGGAACAGGCACTCAGCAGTGCCACGGCTGCTAGTAGGGGTAAGGACGCGATCCGCGACAGCGCACCTATGGCTTTTGACGGTGTTTTGTTCATCAGTTGTTTGGTGAATCGTTGAGTCTAGAGATCATTTGGATGCCCCAATCTAGCGGATTGACGGTGAGTTCCGGCACGCCAGGGACTCTGAATCGCTCTCCACTCGAAGCGATTGGGGGAAATGTTGTCCATTGATGACTGGGGAGACAAGGGCATCGGTCATGCTGGAACGACTGGCATTCTACCCAACTTCCTCACCGATAGAAAACCACACTTGCCAAAAATGACAGTTTACAGTATAGGTAATGGCTGTGAAAAATGGGTGAATTTGACGGCAATTGTTATCAATTGTCATCAAAATGTTATGAAGTTTTAAGTTCCGTCGCCCCTCAAGGCGCGATCGCACTCGCTTCGGCGATCGCTCCGGACTCGGATAAGGGCGGACGCCGGCACAAATAGGATAGCGGCCCGAACAGCGGAATTAAAGCGAAAATCCAAAATAAGCTGGTGTTATCCATGCCCCGCCGCGCCATATCATCCCCGAGGAGGGCGGGAAACAGCACCGACAGCAGGCAAAAATCCAGGCTCATGACGTGGATGAAGCGGCTGGTCTGCCACTGTTGGACAAAATCGCCCCAGTTCCCCTGGGTGATGCCATAACTCACCAATGCGATCGCCCCGGCGGTTAAAATAATTCCCGTGAATCTCGAATCCCAGAGGCGGATGAAGCGATCGCGCTTTCCGGGAAAATCGGGGTTGGGTTGACGCAATGCCAAATAGGGCAGCAGGGCGAAGGCTCCCACGCCGAAGGATAAAGCCACAAAGGGCCAGGCCGGAATCTTCTGGCCGCGGCCGTCGGCAAATAGCACGCAACTGTAAACCAGCGGCCAGATACCCATCAAATTGAACAGGGCGACAATCAGAGGGTTGATACCCTCCCAGTTGCCGAAAGAGAGGTTTTGAATCAGGGCGAAGGTTTCCTGGGGATGGTCGGGGGGGGCGAACAGAAAAGCGTAGGTGAGAAATCCCACCCAAACCAGCCCCAAGGCGATTTTGAGAGATGCGACACTCATGGCAAAAATCGGTCTAAAGCGGCTTTGAGTTCTTCGATTTCAACATCAATATTGCCTTCTTGGGCGGCTCGGGCCACACATTCGGTCAAGTGTTCGTCCAGAATCATCCGGGAAACGCGATCGACTGCCCCCCGGACAGCGGCGAGCTGCACCAGGACATCGGGACAGGGGCGGCTTTCCTGCACCATGGTTTTGACGCCGCGGATGTGTCCTTCGATGCGGGAGAGTCGGTTCACGATGCGACGCAGGGATTCTTCGCTATGGACGTGGGGGTGTGCCGACGAGGGATGTTCCTCCGGGTGAAGGTGCTGGTGAGGGTGGGGCAGGGGTGTGGTGGAGGAATCTGATCCGATCATTATGTTTGTTTTTAAACTTGGGGTGGAGAACAATATTCAATATTTTAGCGGAGGGGGAAATTTCGGGGGAGGCGTCGTTCGGGGCGAATCAGCTCAAACTCTTATCCGGTAATGGTTTCGGCCAAGAATGGGAGCTGGGGGGAGATCAAAAAATCACTCTATCATCTGGTTTTCTCCTCAAATATTTTGAGTTAAAAAAGCTTCTGATTCTAGCTTAAAACTCTGATAGAAAATGGATGTCAAATCCAGACACCTGGCTCCCTCCATCGCAGATGTTTTGCGGTTAATTATCAGGATTTGAAATGAGTTATGGCGCGGCCTGTCCGGTGTCGGGTGTGAGCAGTAGGGGAGCAGAGATCCCCCAGGAGGCAGAGGAGGATGATTTCCCCTGCTTCCTCCGCTTCTTAAACCCTCACACCCGCTCTTTTCACAAACCAGACCGGACATCAGTCTTCGTCTTCGTCGTCCTCGAAATCATCGTCGATGATGTCCTCTCCGAGGATAGAAGCCGAAAACGGTTCTTCGTCGTCCATTCCCGGCAAATTGTCCTTCTCTTCGCGGATGGCGAACTCGCTGAAATCGTCGTCGTCCGAATCGCCGTCCTCCGAGAACTGACCCTTGCCGTAGGCCCGGGCGGTGCGATCGTCGAGGACTACATCCGTGAGTTCATCGCTGTCCTCGTCGATGTCATTCGTATCCCCGTCGAAGCTGGTGCCCTCGATTCCGCCCTCTTCGTAGGCGTTGAATCCGCTTCCGGCCGGGATCAGGCGCCCGATGATCACGTTTTCTTTCAAACCCCGCAGCCAGTCGGACTTCCCTTCGATCGCCGCCTCGGTAAGCACCCGGGTCGTCTCCTGGAAACTGGCCGCCGAGATGAAGCTATCGGTGTTCAGGGATGCCTTGGTAATCCCCAGCAGTACCGGCGTGTATCGGGCGGGGGCGCCCCCGGTAATGGACATCGCCTCGTTCACCTGTTCCACCTGACGCAGTTCCACCAATTCCCCGGGCAGCATCGTCGTATCGCCGCCGTCGTCCACCCGGACTTTAGAGGTCATCTGGCGGACGATCACCTCGATGTGCTTGTCGGAAATATCGATCCCCTGGGACTGATACACCGACTGCACCTCGTTCACCAAGAAGGTCTGGCACTGTTGGAAACTCTTGAGGGCCGATTCGTAAACCAACCCGTCCCGTTCCAGGTGGTAGTTGAAGAACACCTCCAAAATCTCGTGGGGATTGGCAGGCCCGTCGGTGAGGTGCTGTCCCACATCCACGGTCTGGCCGTCGGAGACGATCGCCGTCTGGCCGGGGCTGAGGGGGTAGTCGGTGATCGCGCCGCTCTCCTCCACGACCCGCAATTCGACGAGTTCATCGTTCACCTCCACCTGGGCGGTTCCGGGCTGGCGGGCCAAAATGCAGGCCTCCTTCGGCTTCCGGGCTTCCAGGAGTTCCTCGATCCGGGGCAGACCCTGGATGATGTCCCCGGTTTTCGCCCGTTCAAACACCAGCAGCACCAAGTTGTCACCCCGCTGCACCAGGTCGCCGTCGTTGAGGTGCAGGACTGCGCCGGAAGACACCCGGTAGGGCCGGCCGAGGCGCAGGACGATTTGAGTCGGGGAGGTGGTGGAGAGTTCGGAACTCCCGCCCGCGGCTTCCGAACTCTCCCCGGTTGCCGTCCCGGCTTTGATTTCGACGACCTGACCGGACTCTTCCAAAGTCACGCCCGGGGCAATTTCCGACCCTTCCACGACCAAATCTCCCACTTTCACGCCGGGGGTCGCGCCGGGGGGCACGGCGATCGTCACCATGTCGGCGTGGCGGACCAGCAGAATCCGGCGCAGCACTTCGGCCCCGGAGCGGATGCCGCCGACCACGCCGCCGTCCTTGCCGAGAATTTCTGTCCGCGTCACCACCGCGCCCGGTTCGATTTCCTGGCCGTCTTCCACCAGCAACCGCGTCCGGGTGCTGCCCTGGGTGGAATCGGCCACGATGTCGCGGCGGATCACCAGGGATTCCAAAATCACCAACTGCAACCGCAGGATCTCGGGGTCGTTCTCGTCGGGGATCAGCTCGATGTCGGCGGCTAACTGCGGGGCTTCGGAGCCGATGTTGATCACCAACTGCGTCCGCAGCAGTTCCACCCCTTCCACCGATCGCACCCGCTCCCCATCTTTATAGGACAGGCGCTGCACGGCTTGCAGGGAGATGGACTGGTTCAGGGACTCCTGGGAGGGGATCGGCGGGGTTTCGGGGACCTTGAATTCCACCACGGGGCGCAGCAGCAGGGCCGGACCTTCCGGTGTCTCGACGTATTCCACGTAGTTGAGTTCGGTGGCGGTGATGCCCGGGATCACCTCTTCCCCGGCGTTGACGATCTGGCCGTCGAGGGCCATGACCATCTCGGGGTCGTCCACCAGGTGCAGTTCCCCGGGTTTGATGACGATTTCCCGCAAAATGTCGTTTTTCTGGGTGACTTCGATCGCCCCTTTACTCTGGCAGAAGATGTCTTTGACCACTTCCGTCCCGGCTTCCACATACTGCCCGTCTTCGGCCAGCAGCAGGGAAATATCTTTGTTGACCTCGTGGCACTCCTCGGGAATCCACAGCAGGGTGCCGCCCTGGGTGACTTCGTAGCCCTGTTTGGCTTTGGAGCGCTTGGCGACTTCCACCCCGGCGTATTTGATGATGCCGCCGGTAGTGGTGCGGTAGCTGTCGTCCATCAGCTCGGCGATCACCTCGTGATTTTCTACCTTGCTCCCCGGCGTCACCTTCAGCAGGAATCGGTGGTTGCTGTTGGTTTCGATGACGTACTGTTCCCGGCCTTGCAGGGTTTGCAGCCGCACCAGGGCCTGGTCGAGCAGGACGGAGGCGGTGATAATTTCCAGTTCCCGGGGCAGTTCCGGGGCGTCCCCTTCCTCCTGGCCGGCCAGGGCTTCCAAGTTGCTGATGTCGGTGCTGGGGGTCGTGACCTCCTGGGTGGCGTATTCGGTATTTTGAGCGATGCGGACGATGCCCCCGTGTTCGGACACCAGTTTGGTCTGGGCCAGGACGCTGCCCGGTTCGACGCGATCGCCGTTTTTGACGGCCGGCTCGGCGCCGGGGGGCAGGTTGTACACTTCCCCAGCCAGCACCCACAGCAGCCCCCCGCGCTGGGCGATGCGGGTCATGTTGCCCTGGCGGTCCATTTTTTCTTCGGGGATGACGTCGGCGAATTTGACTTCCCCGGCCAGGTCCGTCGCCACGTCTTTGGTGGCCTTTTCCGTGGTCTTCCGGGCCGTCCGGCCTCCGGCGGGAATTTCCGCCAAAATCTGGTCGGCTTTGACGGCCTGCCCGTTCTGGACGACCACCGTCACCCCCTGGGAGATGGCGACCCGCTCGGATTTCCCGCTTTCGCTCTCCACGGCTAAATGGCCGTTGCTTTCGGCGTAGAAGGAATCGTCCCCGTGACGGGTGCGGAACGCCCGCAGGCGCAGGGATTTGGGGAAGCGAACCACGCCGTCGAAGGGGGCGCGCAGCACCGCCGCTGCCTCGGCCGTGAACACCCCCCCGGTGTGGAAGGTCCGCATCGTGAGCTGGGTGCCCGGTTCGCCGATGGACTGGGCCGCGATGATCCCGATCGCCTCCCCGAGGTCTACCATGTCGGCGTGGGCCAGACTCCACCCGTAGCAGTGGCGGCACACGGAGCGGTTGGCCTCGCAGGTGAGGGGCGATCGCACCAGGAGCTCGTTCACCCCCGCATCGCAGATGGCCGCGGCCAGGTCTTCGCAGATCACCTGGTTGCGGACGGCTTTTTTGCCGTTCCAGGACACGATCTCCCCGGTTTCGGGATGTTTGACATCTTCCCCCAACACCCGGCCCATGAGGCGGTCCTTGAGGGGGATCAGGATGCGATCGCCGTCGGTCATGTTTTTCAGCCGGATTCCCCGGGTCGTCCCGCAGTCAATTTCTCGCAGGATCACGTCCTGGGACACGTCCACTAGACGGCGGGTCAAATACCCCGAATCTGCCGTCCGCAGCGCCGTGTCCACCAACCCCTTCCGGGCGCCGTAGGAGGAGATGATATACTCGGTGACGGTCAGCCCCTCCCGGAAGTTGGTCTTGATCGGCTGGTCGATGATTTCCCCCTGCGGGTCAGCCATCAAACCCCGCATCCCCACCAACTGGCGCACCTGGGAAATGTTACCCCGCGCCCCAGAGAACGCCATCATGTACACCGAGTTCAAAGGGTTGGTGGATTTGAAGTTCCGCACCACCTCGTCCTTGAGGGCTTCGCTGGTGCCGTTCCAGGTGTCGATCACCTTTTGGAACCGCTCCACCTCGGTAATTTCCCCCTTGGAATAGCGGTTCTCCGTGCGCCGAATTTCCTCTTCCGCCGCTTCGAGCAATTCTCGCTTGGAGGGGGGAACCTGCAGGTCATCGACGCTGATCGAAACCCCGGCTTTGGTGGCGTAGCGGAAACCCAAATCTTTCAATTGGTCGGCGATCTGGGCCGTCCGCGCCGTGCCGTGGTTCATAAACGCCCAGGCGATCAATTTTTTCAATTGCCCTTTGTCAATCACCCGGTTCCGGAAGATTTTTTGAGTCTCAGTCATATCTATTTTGTGTTGAATTGCGCTGGAAAGCAGATGTCCGATCAAGTTCGCTAAAATCGTTGTTCTGACCACTATTTTTCATTCAATCATCAGAACTTCATGCGATCGCTGACGATCCGAACTTGATATTAGAAATGGCGAAGGAAAGCGGTCATTAATAATGATCAATTATTAATGACCAATTCCCGTTAGACCAGGGCATCTTGCACCGTTTTGTTGAAGATGATCCGGCCCGGAGTTGTCCGGACGTACTGGGAAATGAGATTTCCCTCTTTATCGACCCGGCGACGGCGCAGCAGGTGGCCCGTTTTTTGACCGATATAGACTTTGGTGACGCTCCCATCCGCCGCGGTTTCTTCATCTTTGAGTTGTTCGGGTTCGCCCGCGTGCACTTCGCCCTCGAACCGCACCCAAACCGAGGCGTGCAGGTCTACCTGACCTTGGGTGTAGGCGATGATGGCATCCTCCAAGTCGCTGAAGTAGTGATCGACCCCCCGGGTCGCCTTCGGGTTTTCCGCCGTCAGGTAGTAGCAGCCCAAAACCATATCCTGACTCGGCGTCACGATCGGCCGCCCCGTCGCCGGGGAGAGGATGTTGTTGGACGCCAGCATCAGCAGCCTCGCCTCGGCTTGAGACTCGATGGACAGGGGGACGTGGACGGCCATCTGGTCGCCGTCGAAGTCGGCGTTGAAGGCCGGACAGACCAGGGGGTGCAGTTGGATGGCTCGCCCCTCCACCAGTATGGGTTCAAAGGCCTGAATCCCCAGGCGGTGCAGTGTCGGGGCGCGGTTGAGCATGACGGGGTGTCCGGAAATGACCTCTTCCAACACGTCCCACACGCTGGGATCGTTGCGCTGGATCAACTTTTTGGCGGCTTTGATATTGTTGACCAAACCCTGGCGGATCAGGCGGTGAATCACGAAGGGCTGGAACAGCTCGATCGCCATCTCCCGGGGCAGTCCGCACTGGTGCATCTTCAATTTCGGACCGACGACGATCACGGAACGGCCGGAGTAGTCCACCCGCTTTCCGAGCAGGTTCTGCCGGAAGCGGCCCTGTTTCCCCTCGATGATGTCGGAGAGGGATTTCAAGGGGCGGTTGTTGGCTCCCACCACGGTCCGGCCCCGGCGTCCGTTGTCAATTAAGGCATCCACCGCCTCTTGAAGCATTCGCTTTTCGTTGCGGATAATAATTTCCGGTGCCAAAATTTCCTGCAATCGCGCCAGGCGGTTGTTGCGGTTGATCACCCGCCGGTACAAATCGTTCAGGTCGCTGGTGGCGAACCGGCCCCCGTCTAACTGCACCATCGGGCGCAAATCCGGGGGGATGACGGGGATGACGTTGAGGACCATCCATTCGGGTAGGGAGCTGGTGGCGATGAAGTTGTCGATCACCCGCAGGCGCTTGATCAGCTTGGCTCGCTTCTGTCCCTTGGAGTTGGCGATTTCTTCCCGCAGGCGCTCTGCCTCTTCTTCCAGGGGGATATCGGCCAGCAGTCGGGCGATCGCCTCGGCCCCGATGCCCACTTCCACGCCGATGAGTTCCGCCTCTTCGCTGTACATCTGCTCTTCGATTTCCAGCCACTGCTCTTCCATCAGTAGCTGTTTGTAGGACAGATTGTCGGCGTTGCCGGGATTCAACACGACGTAGGCGTTAAAATAAACCACCTGCTCCACGTCCCGCAGGGGCATGTCCAGCAAAATCGCCATGTAGCTGGGAATCCCCTTCAAATACCAGACGTGGGTGACGGGAGCCGCGAGTTTGATGTACCCCATCCGGTGCCGCCGCACCCGAGATTCGGTCACTTCCACGCCGCAGCGCTCGCAGACGATGCCCCGGTGCCGCACCCGCTTGTACTTTCCGCAGTGACATTCCCAGTCCTTCGCGGGTCCGAAAATCCGCTCGCAAAATAGCCCGTCCATTTCCGGTTTGAGCGTCCGGTAGTTGATCGTTTCCGGTTTGGTCACTTCCCCCACGACTTGGCCGTTCGGCAGGGTGCGCTCCCCCCACTGGCGAATCCGCTCGGGGGACGCCAACCCGATTTTGACGTAATCGAAACGCTGTTCTAAACGCTTGCTTGAGTTCGACTTTGAGTTCGTCATAATTCCAGTTCACAGATCAAGATTGACACCTGGGACGGTGAGAGGGGGGAAATGGGGCGAGTTTTCCCCAATTTCCCCGGTCAGAATTCGGATTTAACTTTCGCGATCGTCTTCATCGACCGAACTCAACTCGTAGGTGGGTTTGGACGGCGGGCGTCCCCGGCCGGACTCGTCGGCCATCAGATCCACCTCGGCATCCTTGCTGCTGCCGTCTTCGGCGGTTTCCACCTTGTGCACGGCAATATCCAAGCACAGGGACTGCAACTCCCGCATCAACACTTTGAAGGATTCCGGTGTCCCCGGCCGGGGGATGGCCTTCCCCTTCACGATCGCATTCAGGGCCTCGTTGCGCCCCTGCATATCGTCGGATTTCACCGTCAGCAATTCCTGCAGGGTGTAGGCGGCGCCGAAGGCCTCCAGGGCCCACACCTCCATTTCTCCGAATCGCTGTCCGCCCTGCTGCGCCTTTCCGCCCAAAGGCTGCTGCGTCACCAGGGAGTAGGGTCCGGTCGAACGGGCGTGGATCTTGTCGTCCACCAGGTGGACCAGTTTCAACATATAGGCCACCCCCACCGTCACCGGCTGGTCAAAGGGCTCGCCCGTCCGCCCGTCGTAAACGATGGTTTTGCCGGGATACTCCGGGTTGAACAGCCAGTCCTGTTTCTTCTTATCCCGGGCCTCTTGCAGCTTGCCGTGGACCGTTTCCCGGGACATTTCGCCCCCGAACATTTCATCGAAGGGGACGACCTTGAACCGCCGTTTCAGGTTTTCTCCGGCCCACCCCATCAGACATTCAAAGATCTGTCCGACGTTCATCCGGGACGGCACCCCCAGGGGATTCAGGACGATATCCACCGGGCGCCCGTCGGGGAGGTAGGGCATATCTTCGATGGGCAGGATGCGGGAGACGATCCCCTTATTTCCGTGACGTCCGGCCATTTTGTCGCCCACCTGAATTTTCCGCTTTTGGGCGACGTAAACCCGCACCACCATGTTGGCGCCGGGGGGCAGTTCGTCCCCCTGTTCCCGAGTAAATACCCGCACGTCCACGACCCGGCCTTTTTCACCGTTGGGAACTCGCAGGGAATTATCCCGCACGTCCCGGGCCTTCTCGCCGAAGATCGCCCGCAGCAGCTTTTCTTCCGGGGGCTGGTCGGATTCCCCTTTGGGGGTGACTTTCCCGACCAGGATATCCCCCGACTCCACCCAGGCGCCGATGCGGATGATGCCGTTGGCGTCGAGTTGCCGCAGGGAATCTTCCCCGACGTTGGGAATTTCCCGGGTGATTTCTTCGGGGCCGAGTTTGGTCTGCCGCGCCTCGATCTCGAATTTTTCGATGTGGATGGAGGTGTAGACGTCCTGGTAAACCAGGCGCTCGCTGATCAGGATCGCGTCTTCGTAGTTGTATCCCTCCCAGGGCATATAGGCGACGACGATATTATGGCCGAGGGCCAGTTCCGCCCCTTCCGTGGAGGAGCCGTCCGCCAACACCTGGCCGGTCACCACCTGGTCTCCCTCATAAACGAGGGGCCGCTGGTTCAGACAGGTGTCTTGGTTGGAGCGGCTGTACTTCTGAAGTTCGTACTCCCATTCCCGGCCGTCGAGGTCCATGACCCGAATTTTGGCGCCGTCCACATAGCTGACTTCGCCGTCGGTGCGGGACACGATCACCATCCCGGAGTCCCGGGCGGCTTGGGCTTCGAGTCCGGTTCCCACCAAGGGGCGCTCGGGGCGCAGCAGGGGGACGGCCTGCCGCTGCATGTTTGACCCCATCAGGGCGCGGTTGGCGTCGTCGTGTTCCAGGAAGGGGATGAGGGAGGTGGCGACGGAGACGATCTGGACGGGGGAAACGGCCACGTAGTCCACCTGGTCGGGGGCCGTTTTGGTGAAGTCCTGGCGGTAGCGCACGGGTACGAGGTCGCCGAGGATTTGGCCGTTTTCGTCGTAGCTGATATCTCCCGGGGCGACGCGCAGGTCGTCTTCTTCGTCGGCGGTCATGTAGACCGGGGGGAGATCCCGCCGCACCCGGCCGTTTTCGACGGGGCAGTAGGGGGTTTCGATGAAGCCGTAGGGGTTGACCCGGGCGTGGGTGGCCAGGGAGCCGATCAGTCCGGCGTTGGGACCTTCCGGGGTTTCGATGGGGCAGATGCGCCCGTAGTGGGAGGGGTGGATGTCGCGGACGGCGAACCCGGCTCGCTCCCGGGTTAGACCGCCGGGGCCGAGGGCGGACAGGCGCCGTTTGTGGGTCAGTTCGGCCAGGGGGTTGGTCTGGTCCATGAACTGGGAGAGTTGGCTGGAGCCGAAGAACTCTTTGATGGCGGCGACGAGGGGTTTGGGGTTGACCAGGGAGGCGGGAGTGAGGGTGTCGGCGTCGCCGACGGTCATCCGTTCCCGGATGATGCGTTCGAGGCGGTTGAGGCCGACTCGGACTTGGTTTTGCAGCAGTTCGCCGACGGAGCGCACCCGGCGGTTTCCGAGGTGGTCGATGTCGTCGGTTTCGCCGATGTCGTACTCTAAGTTGATCAGGTAGTCGATCGCCGAGAGAATGTCGGTGGGTGTCAGGACGCGGGTGCTGTCGGGAATACTCAGGCGCAGTTTGCGGTTGATTTTGTAGCGCCCCACCCGGCCGAGGTCGTAGCGCTTGCCGTCGAAGAAGCGGTTGTTGAGCAGTTGTTCCCCGCCGGCGACGGTGGGGGGTTCCCCGGGCCGCAGTTTGCGGTAGAGCTCCATCAGGGCGTCTTCTTCGGTGAATTCTCCTTCTTTTTCGATGGTTTTTTGGAAGTAGTCGGGGTGCCGCAGGGCGTCGAAGATCTCGTTGTTGGTGAGTCCGAGGGCTTTGAGGAGAACCTGGGCGGAGAGTTTGCGGGTTTTGTCAATCCGCACCCAGACCAGGTCGTTTTTGTCGGTTTCAAATTTCAACCAGGCGCCCCGGTTGGGGATCAAAGAGGCGCTGTAGGTGCGCCGCTGGTTTTTGTCGATCTCGGATTTGTAGTAGACGCCGGGAGAGCGGACGATTTGGTTGACGATCACCCGTTCGGCCCCGTTGATGATGAAGGTGCCGCGTTCGGTCATCAGGGGCAGGTCGCCGATGAAGACTTCCTGCTCTTTGATTTCCCCGGTTTCTTTGTTGATGAGTCGGGTGGGGACGTACATCTGGACGGCGTAGGTGCTGTCCCGCCGTTTGGCTTCATCGACGTCGTATTTCGGCTCTTTGAGTTTGTAGTTTTGGGCCAAAAAGTGCAGTTCGAGTTTGCCGGTGTAGTCGCTGATGGGCGAGAAGCTTTCCAGTTCTTCGATCAGGCCGGTTTCGAGAAACCAGCGGAAGCTCGACCGCTGGATCTCGATTAGGTCGGGGAGCAGGAATGCGGATTCGTATTGGGTTTGAGTTGTCATGGGTATCGTCCAAAATCCGGGCTACTGTGGTCTGGCCGATCCGTTGAATTGGGGGTCGGACGGAGGGGGATCTGAGTGGCAATGCGGTGGTCGGACAGGTGCGATCGGGTTCTCCGCCTGACCCCCACCCTCGGGGGGTCGGATCGGGCATCCAGTTAAAAACTTGTTTTGACTTTTGATTTTTCGACTTTTGACGTTTGACTTTCTTCGGGGAGGGACAGGCCGAAGAGTTGGCAGGCGTTTCGGGTGGTCTGTTGACTCAGGGACTCCGGGGAGGTGTCCCGCAATTCGGCGACCCGTTCGGCGACGTATTTGACATGGGCGGGTTCGTTGCGTTTTCCCCGCTTCGGGACGGGGGCGAGGAAGGGACAGTCGGTTTCGACCAGCAGGCGATCGCTCGGAACTATCCGGGCGGATTCTTGAATTGGCGTCGCTTTTTTAAAGGTGACGGTGCCGCTGAAGCTGATGTAAAATCCCAGATCTAAGAACCATTGGGTTTCTTCGGGCGTCCCCCCCCAGCAGTGCATGACTCCCCGCACCGCTCCCGAGCGATCGCAAAAGTCCCGCAACAGTTCCGCCATCGGGGCGGCTGCGTCCCGGCAGTGGATGATTACGGGTTTGTCGAGTTGTCGGGCGATTTCGAGTTGGGCGGTGAAGACCTGTTTCTGACGGGCTTCATCGTCAGCTTTGTAGAAGTCCAGCCCCATTTCCCCGATCGCCACCACCCTCCCATCAGACCGGGCTAACTCCAAAATTTCCCCGGCGCTGCCGTCGGTCCACTTTTCCGTATCCAGGGGGTGCAAACCGACGGCGAAGGAGAGTTCTTCGACGCGATCGGCGATCGCCCGGATCTCCTGAAATTCCCCCGGATGGACGCAGGAGTGAACCAGGCGCACGACTCCGGCCTCCCGCCACCGCGATCGGATCGCTTCCAGGTCGGTCGCGAGGACGTCAAAGTTAAGATGAACGTGAGTATCAATTAGCTGCATCGGGTGCGATTCGTCATCCGGTATGGGTCTTGAGTTGAGCGGTCACATCCCTCAAACAAACACGGAGATCAAGGGCCGGATCTGAGTTCGAGTCTCGCTCCTCCCCTTGCTGACATCCACACGCAACATCGTTCGATGTTAAGATGCGGCTGCGCCCGTTTGATTCAGGTTTTCTTGGTGTCGCTTCAAAAACCGAGCCAATCTGGCTTTTTTCCGGGCTCCGTTGTTTTTGTGAAGGACTCCCTTTTTGACCGCCTTATCAATTTTACTGTAGGTGGCCGACATCCGCTGATGCACTTCCTGAAGCGCTTCGTCGCTCGGTGAAGCCGCATATTGCTCCACCGTGGCAAAATATTTTTTCATCAGGGTGCGGACGGCTGACTTGTAAGATTTATTGCGGAGCCGATTGCGTTCGGCAATTTGAACTCGTTTGATGGCAGATTTGATGTTGGCCATAGCTTCCGGTTGAGGTCGTCGCGGGTTTTTGAATATCAAGATTTACAGAAATACTAGCATAACACCTTTCGAGATCAATTTGGAAGTCCCCGGGATGTGGGGGCGGAGGGGGCATGGGGGCGACCGGGGGCGACCGGGGGCGACCGGGGGCAAGCTGATATCAGATCCGTACAAACTCCCCAAGCATTTTCAGATGATTTTTGCGAGTCGGGGCGCGACGGCTTGCCCCCTAGGGAATTGATTCCCGCCTGCTCCCTCCGCTCCCTCCGCTCCCGGTCGCTCCCTGCGCTCTCCATCCAAAAATTGGCAGCGAAGATCGGCAAATCGACGATGGGAGCTAAGAATTCGCGTTAAACTATATATCAACAAATACGGGTGATCCTAGAAATCTGTGGCAGACTGTCGGCAGGTTTGAGGGACACTCTAGAATAGAGCCGGAGTCCAAATCCGATCGGTTTTTCACTCCATGTCTCCAATTCTCGCCCGTATTTTGGCTGGTAACTCCTAAAGGTTGGCACTCCGAATCACCATGCTGCGAATCATTACTCAGTGGGTTGAAGCACAATCAGAACTGCGACGGATCGCCAGTCGCACCCATGATGACACGGTTATCCACAAAGAAGCAACGGTGCGGGAAGTGCTGCAAACCGTCAAGCGACAGGGAGACAAAGCACTCCTGCATTACACCCAAGAATTTGACCACAAGACCCTGACGCCCGAAGAGTTGCGGGTCAGCGGTTCCGAGTTGGATGCGGCTTACCAGCAAGTTTCCAAAGAACTCCTGGATGCTATCCGGCTGGCCTGCAAGCAGATCGAAGCGTTTCACCGCCAGCGGGTTCCCAAGTCCTGGGTTCAGTTCGAGGGCGATGACGTGGTGCTGGGAAAACGCTACACCCCCGTCGATCGCGCCGGTTTGTACGTCCCGGGTGGGAGGGCATCCTACCCGAGCACGGTGATGATGAATGCCATTCCGGCTCGGGTGGCCCAGGTCCCCCGCATCGTGATGGTCACTCCCCCGAGTATCGACAACAAAATCAACCCGGCGGTGTTGGTGGCAGCCCAGGAGGCGGGGATTCAAGAAATTTATCGGGTGGGGGGCGCCCAGGCGATCGCGGCTCTGGCCTACGGGACGGAAACGGTCCCCAAGGTGGACGTGATCACTGGACCGGGTAATATATACGTCACCCTGGCGAAAAAATTGGTCTACGGCACGGTGGGCATCGACTCCCTGGCCGGACCGTCGGAAGTGCTGATCGTCGCCGACAGCACCGCCAACCCGGTCCACGTCGCCACCGACTTGTTGGCCCAGGCTGAACACGATCCCCTGGCCGCGGCGATTTTGCTGACGACGGATTCGGCCCTGGCCCGCCAGGTGGTGGCCGAGGTGGAGCGGCAACTGGAACATCACCCCCGCCGCACCCTCACCGAAAAAGCGATCGCCCACTACGGATTGGTGGTGGTGGTGGACTCCCTCGACGCGGCGGCGCAACTGTCCAACGAATTCGCCCCGGAACACCTGGAGCTCGAAGTTGACGACCCCTGGGCCCTGCTCGATCGCGTCCGCCACGCCGGGGCCATTTTCCTGGGCTGTTCCACCCCGGAGGCCGTCGGTGACTATCTGGCCGGCCCCAACCACACCCTGCCGACGTCCGGCGCAGCCCGCTACGCTTCGGCCTTGGGGGTGGAGGTGTTCATGAAGCATTCGAGCTTGATTCAATATTCGCCTCAAGCGCTGCAAAAAGTCGCGAATGCTGTTAATATCTTGGCTACGGCTGAAGGGCTTCCGTCCCATGCCGATTCGGTTCGCCTGCGGACTGAAAAGAAAGGAGAGGGGGATTTTTAAGGTGAAGGTTCGCCGATCGCAAACGATCCCTGAGCTGTGAGGAGAAGTTTCTGTGTTAAGGACAATTTTGGTTGCTGTTGATGGTTCCCCTTCAATAGAGCTGATGATCGAGGCGTTAAAGCAACTGCAATTGCAACCCACAACCCACGTCATCTTCTCCCACGTCATTCCCACGACAATGCCGGAGATCGATCCGATCGCCGATCGCCCCCATCCCAATACATCGGAAGAGTTGGCTTATTGGGATATCGAGAAGCATCTGAAAAGCTATCAACAGGAGTTGGACGGTCCGAGTGATGTGGAGATCGTCCGGGGAGATCCCGCCGAGGAAATTATCCGCCTCGCCAATATCTATCAAACGGATCTGATTCTCATCGGCAGTCGCGGACTGACGGGAGTCAACCGCATCGTCCAGGGTTCGGTGAGTTCCCAAGTCGTCGCCGACGCCAATTGTTCGGTGTGGGTGGTGAAAGAGAAAGATTGAATTTTGGGTGTAGGGGGTAGGGTGTAGGGTGTAGGGGAAAGATCGCTTATTGAGCTTGACTTTCTCCCCAACCGAGGGCGTGGATGAAGCGGTGCAGGGCGGCAATATTGGCGATCGCGCCCAACAGGATTAATAAGGGAAAAATCTGCCCCGTCAGCAATCCCAAAATAATCAGGATCGTCCGCACGGCGCGGCTGCCGATGCTGGCGATGCTGCTGCGTCCCAAAGATTCGCTTTTCGCCCGGATGTAGGGAACCATCGCTGCCCCCAACAGGGCGATCAATCCGGGGATTAAATTGCGATCGGGAGATGTCAATATTAAAGCCGAAATCATAAAAAAGTCTACATAGCGATCTAAAACGCTGTCGAGGAGATTTCCGGTGTCCGATGCCACACCCCTTGCCCGCGCCAAATCCCCGTCCAGACAGTCGAGTAACCCGCTGAAGATAATCGCGCCCACCGCCCAGAAATATTGATGTTGAATAATTAAAAATGCGGCCAAAAATCCGCCGATCGCCAGGGAAAACAGGGTGATTCCGTTGGGGGTGATCCAAGAAACCTCGACCAGGCGTTTCGCGAGTTTTGACGTGAACAATTGCAGGATTTTATCGATGGGAGACTGGGGGACTGCGATCGCATTCAGATCAGACTGCAAAGATTGATTGCCCGAAATATCCGACATGATGATTATAGAACTTCTCCGACCAAAAATAAATTACCATAATTTGCGCTAAAAGTCAAGGATTATCGGACTCTCTTGAATCTGTGAAATCTGCGTAATCTGCGGATGATCGCACTAATTAAGGATAAAAAACCCGCGCCAAACCGGGGAGAATTTCCACCTCGACGGGGGCGGACGGAACGGGTTCGCCGTCGATCGCCAATCGTTCTCCATCCCGGGGTTCCAACCGAAAGCCACGCACTCGATAAGATTCGATTCCGGGGATGTTGAGATGCCGTCCCGTTTCGCAGGCTGAGAAGGCTTTCAATAACTGCAATTTCGACATTCCTTTCCGCACCAACAATACCGTCATTTTGCCGTCGGATATTTGGGAGTCGGGGGCGGTGTTGAGGTTGTAAGCTGCCCAGGGGAGGTTCATCGCCCACAGCAGCAGCCAATCGCCGGCGATCGCGTCCGGTATAGCCTCATCTGGATCGATGGGAATCAGGGATATTTTTCCCCGGTAGCTGCGGAGGGTTAAAATTTTAAACAAGGCGTAAGTATCGGTTTTGAGGGAACCCAAAAACCGCAGTTTGTCGGATTCGATATCCACGTCGGCGATCAATCCCCAAGAAACGGAGAGAACCCCGAAATATTGGCGATCGCCCTGTTTGATGTGGATCAGATCGACGGGTTGTATTTTGCCTTTGGCGATCGCGATCGTGGCGTTGATCGAATCGTAGGGTTCCCCCGCCTCTTGCAACAGAGTTTTGCACAGTCCGTTGCTGGTTCCCGCCGGAATCACGCCGATGGGGGTTTGAATTGCCGTCTTCCAATCGGGACGGTTCATCAAGCCGTTGATGACTTCGTAAACGGTTCCGTCTCCCCCCACGACAACCAACCCGTCAACTTGGGATAAATCCATCCATTTAACTTGGTTTTGGATGTCGCCGGGGTGGGTGGTTTCCGCGACGGAAAATTTGACGTAACTGTTTTCTAAAACTTGTCTGGCTTCCCGGAACAACCGTTCGCCTTTTTTGGTGCCACTGGTGGGATTGATAAAAATTTGCAGCCGTCGCGGGGGGGTGAAATCATGGGAATCGGAAAGGCTGAGAATGTGGTTATTGATTGTGGTTATCCAGCGCGATCGCGTTTCGAGATCCGGACAGGTGAATCGGTATTGTCGGAGGATTCGCCGGGGTTGGTTCGGAGATTTTGGATAAGTGTTGACGATGAATCCGATGCCGTTTTGGAACCGATCGCGATCGCAGACAAATGCGCCGACAATATCATCAATTTTGATATTTTTTTTCTCGTTTTTTTCCGTCCAAATCAAGTCTTTTTCGGTCAGCGAAAGGCGATCGGTCGAAATGACAGCGGATTCAACTGGAGGGGAATTAATGGGATCAATACCCGGAAAAATAAGGGGTAAAATTTTTAGCATTCACGAAGTCACGTTGAGAATTACAAATTTGGGGTTAACTTGAGATTAAAAAAATTTAACACGAGTTTAAAAAACTGTCAAGAAAAAGGGGGTATGATTTCGTCCGAAAAGTGCGATAGGATGAGGGATGGCAATATCAATGGAGGCTGCCATGCGGGAAGTCGGCTGGTTGTCAACTCTGACGCTAGATACCCTGAATTTAATCTGGATCGCTTCTGCACTCTTTTTGGCGGGGGTTTTAGAAGCGTTTTTGTGGAAAATGCCGCCTTTTCAGTGGCTCAACTTTCCCATCCAACGGGACTGGTTCGGTGCCAACAAACGCTGGCGGGGGCTCGTCAGCCTGCCGCTCACATTTTTGGTCGGCGTCATCTTATTTCAACAAATTGAAGGGGTGGGGAATTTAAACGCCAATTTTCCCGTTCATTTTCGGGATTTAAATGCGATTCAGTTCGGGTTATTGACCGGGTTCGTCTTCAACCTTTCCGAGTTGCCCAATTCCTACATCAAGCGTCGGTTGCAGATTCCGCCGGGGGACGAGAGCAACCCAATTTTTTATGTGGTCGATCACGTTGATTCGACCTATGGGGTGTTGATTTTGTGGTATTTTTATTTTCAGTTTCCCGCCCATTTTATCGGGGTTGGTTTGGCGGTCACGCCGCTGTTATTTATGGGGGCGACGGCATTGCGGAAGCGGTTGGGATTGAAATAATTTTTTAGGAATTTTCGGGGAGTTCGGACTCGGGTTGTTCCTCGGTGATGCGTTCCAATTCTTCGATATAAAAATCGCCGATATCCAACTGTTCCGCCCCCGAGACTTCGATCGCCTCGTAATTCACCCGGCCCCGGAGTAACATTTTCTCGCCGACGGGGGGGAGGGGTTCGGTGGTGAACACCCAAACCGTCCCGGTGCGATCGGCCAATTTGTAGGCCCCGGCCCCCAAAAATGGGGCGCGATTTTCCACGGTCCCCCGCAGGTAAACCTTGGCGCCGACTTTGCGATTTTGCGCGATCGCCTCAATTTTGGTGGTGTTGAGGTTCAATTTGGCCGTGGAGTCGGCGATCTGGCGGCAGCCCACCATCCCGCCGGCCAGCAGCAGGACCGATGCGACGTGAACGAATTTTGCTGGGGATGGCCAGGTGAAAATACACATGGAGTTGTAAAGGCGGGGTAAAATTTTCTCCGACAGGCGAGGGAAGGAGCGGGAGTCGGGAGTCGGGAGTCGGGAGTCGGCGGACAGGGCGAGAAATTCGGTTTCCGATCGGACGACACCCGATGAATGATTGTCAATTGTCGATCCTTCCCAGATAGTATTGATCGTTTCTGTGGCCTCCGGTGTTCCCGACCCGGGGGCGATCGCACATTTCCACTGATTTTCAATTATGGCGAATCTACTAGACGGTAAGGCAATAGCCAAAAAAATTCAATCCGAGTTGAAAGAGCGGGTTCAGTCCCTGGAGCCCAAAGCGGGACGGCCCCCCGGTTTGGCGGTGTTGATGGTGGGGGACAACCCGGCGAGTGCGGTTTACGTCCGCAACAAACAGCGGGCCTGCGAACGGGTGGGGATCGCCTCCTTCGGAGAGCACTTTCCCGCCGAAACCGGCCCGGAGGAACTCGCCGGGGCGATTCGGGCTTTGAATGAAGACGATCGCGTGGACGGGATTTTGCTGCAACTGCCCCTCCCCGACCATCTGGACGCGGTGAAATTGCTCTACGAGATCGACCCCGATAAAGATGTGGACGGCCTGCATCCGGCGAATATGGGGCGGCTGGTGCGCGGAGAATCGGGCCTCCGCAGTTGCACGCCGGCGGGAGTGATGCGGCTGTTGCGGGAATACGAAATTGAGGTCGAGGGTAAAGATGCGGTGGTCGTCGGCGCGAGTATTTTGGTGGGCAAACCGATGGCGTTGATGCTGTTGGAGGCTGAAAGTACCGTGTCCGTCGCCCACATCAAAACCCGAGATCTGGCAAAACTCACCCGCGAAGCTGAAATTTTGGTGGTCGCGGCCGGTTATCCCAAGTTGATCCGGGGCGACATGGTCAAACCGGGCGCGGTGGTCGTGGATGTCGGAATCAACCGCATTATGGACTACGAAGGGCGATCGCAGATTGTCGGCGATGTCGATTTTAAGGCCGTAGAACCCCAGGTCGATTATATCAGCCCCGTCCCGGGCGGCGTCGGGCCGATGACGGTGGCGATGCTGCTGAAAAATACCGTCGAGAGTTATCAAAAACGGGTTTTCGGGGAGGGGTGAAATTCAATCCGGTTTTTTTTTGGCGATCGTCGGATGCCACAAGACCCGTACAATGAAATTTGGAGTTGAAAATTTCCACCCTCAGCCCGCGCGGTTTGGGACGGGTGCGCGAGGGGGTTTGAATGGGGGAGAACCCTTGTTTGAGTCCACCTCACCCCCGAACAGCCGGCGCCGCTCGGTCGGGCAATGCAGTGAGTGAAGGGGTGTACGGGAAACAACATGACAGATACCAACGAACAAACCACGGTCGTCCGAGAAACGGCTTTTGACCTGTCCGCCTATCTGACCCGGCAAAAGGCGCGGGTCGAGGCGGCTTTGGACGCTTCCATCACAGTCACCTATCCGGAAAAAATTTACGAGTCGATGCGCTATTCCCTGATGGCTGGGGGAAAGCGGCTGCGCCCGATTTTGTGTTTGGCGACGTGCGAACTGCTGGGGGGGACCGAACCGATGGCGATGCCGACGGCCTGCGCCCTGGAGATGATCCACACCATGTCCCTGATCCACGACGACCTGCCGGCGATGGATAATGACGACTACCGGCGGGGGAAATTGACCAATCATAAGGTTTACGGCGAGGAGATCGCGATCTTGGCCGGGGACGGGTTGCTGGCTTATGCCTTCGAGTTCGTGGCGCGGGAAACCCGGGATGTGCCGCCGCAAAGAGTTCTGGAAGCGATCGCCCGTTTGGGTCGGGCCGTGGGCGCGGCCGGACTGGTGGGGGGCCAGGTGGTGGATTTGGAGTCGGAGGGGTCGCCGGATGTGTCGGAACGGACGCTGACGTACATCCACACCCACAAAACCGGGGCGCTGTTGGAGGCTTGTGTCGTCTGCGGGGCGATTTTAGCCGGGGCTTCGCCGGAGCAGGTGGAGCGGTTGTCTCGGTACGCCCAAAATATCGGCTTGGCGTTTCAGATTGTCGATGATATTCTCGACATTACCGCCACCCAGGAGGAGTTGGGCAAGACGGCAGGGAAAGACCTGCAGGCTAACAAGGCGACCTATCCCAGTTTGTGGGGGTTGGAGGAATCGCGACGGCAGGCTCAACGATTGGTGGAGCAGGCGAAGGCGGAACTGGCCCCGTTTGGGGAAGGTGCCGCGCCCCTGTCGGCGATCGCGGATTTTATCACCCGCCGCACGAACTAGCAGTCACGAGAGGTGTTCGACCCCATGCAAGATTTCGGCCATATCTTGGACAACCGGGTGCTGTTGGTGGCCCTGTTTGCCTGTCTTTTCGCCCAAGCTTCTAAATTGGCGATCGAATTGATCCAGCACGGAAAGGTGAATTTTCGGGTGCTGGTGACGACGGGGGGGATGCCGAGCTCCCATTCGGCGTTTGTGGGGGCGCTGGCGGCCAGCGTCGGCCAGGTGATGGGGTGGGGCTCTCCGGAATTTGCGATCGCCCTGGTGTTCGCGATTATTGTCATGTACGATGCGGCCGGGGTGCGGCAGGCGGCGGGGCAGCAGGCCCGGATTCTCAATCAGATTCTCGACGAGTTGTTTCAGGAGCATCCCCAGTTTAATGAAGATCGTTTGAAGGAGTTGCTGGGGCACACGCCGTTTCAGGTGATTGTGGGGTTGAGTTTGGGTATCGCGATTTCTTGGTTGGCGGAATTTGCTTATTGATGATCTATTTCTTCCGCAGATTTCGCAGATTTCGCAGATGATAGCGTCCCGATGCCCTGTTTCTTTAATTCTATAGCAGTTTTCTATCTGGTGCGATACGGTTCGATCCGCCATTATCCCCCCTGATCTCCCCCCTTACAAAGGGGGGGTAGGGGGGGATGGGGACTT